>JASLLE010000027.1 GCA_030747175.1 Dehalococcoidia bacterium
CGCCCGCCGCGCTCATGGGCGCCGCCAGCGCAGATCTGCCCGCGGTGGTGGTCACCGGCGGCCCGTCCCTCAAAGGCAACTGGAAGGGTGAAGAGCTGGGTTCCTGCACCGACTGCCGGCGTTACTGGGGCGAACTTCGCGCCGGAACGATTACGCAGGAGGAGTACGACTCGCTTGAGTCCGCCATCTATCGTTCGCCCGGGCACTGCATGGTCATGGGCACGGCGTCCACGATGGGCGGCATCACGGAAGCGCTCGGCATGACAGGTCCGGGCGGGGCATCCATCCCCGGGGCGGACATGCGACGCAGCGCGTTCGCCGAAACGGCCGGCCGACAGGCCGTTGAACTGGTCGAGAAGGGCATCCGGCCTTCCGACATCATGACCGAGGACGCAATCGAAAACGCCATGCGCTTCCTGATGGCGTCGGGCGGATCAACGAACGCGATCGTGCACCTCATCGCGATCGCAGGACGCCTCGGGTTCACCCTCACCCCGGAGAACTTTGACGAGATATCGCGGTCTACCCCGACGATCGTCAACCTGAAGCCATCGGGCGAGTACCTGATGGAAGACCTTTTCTACGCCGGTGGAATTGAAGCGGTCCTCAACCGGCTGTCTCCCCTGCTCCACCTGGATGCCATCACGGTCAATGGCAAGACGCTGGGCGAGAACATCGCAGAGACCGTGGCCATCGACGACAAGATCATCAAGACGCTCGAAACGCCGATGTTCGTGGAAGGCGGACTGGCAATGCTGAACGGTTCGCTTGCTCCCGACGGCGCCGTGATAAAGCAGAGCGCGGCTTCGCCCGAGCTGCTTCACCACACCGGGCGGGCGGTGGTGTTCGAAAATTACGAAGATATGCACGCACGTGTAGACGACCCGGACCTCGACGTGACGAAGGACGATGTCCTCGTGATGAAATCGGCCGGACCCGTCGGCGGACCGGGTATCCCCGAATGGGGCATGCTGCCGATACCGAAGAAGCTGCTCGAACAGGGTGTCCGGGACATGGTCCGGATCAGCGACGCGCGGATGAGTGGGACGGCGTTCGGGACGGTGGTCCTGCACATCTCGCCGGAATCGGCACTGGGCGGCCCGCTGGGCCTGGTGCAGAACGGCGACATGATCGAGCTGGATGTCGAGGGTCGTCGCATCGACCTCCTGATCGACGATGCCGAAATGGAACGGCGCAAAGCGGCATGGAAAGCACCGGCGCCCCGCTATACGCGTGGCTACGGTCTGATGTTCTCCGAGCACGTCATGCAAACCCAGCACGGCTGCGACTTCGACTTCCTTGTCGGCAACGACCCGGTGCCAACCCACGCCGAGATGCACTCGGCGGGGTGATCGCGAAATGTCCGGTTGTTGACGGCCGCGTTTGACGTTTTCGGGTTTGGGTTGTTGGCGCAGCTACAGGTGAAGGTCCCTCGGCTTCGCTCGGGATGACAGATTGAACGTGCATCACGCTAACTAACAGCGCATTGGAGTGCGTGAAGGGCGTTCTAAACGTCATCCCGAGCGAAGCCGAGGGACCTTCACCAGCGCGATCACCATCATTGAGCTTCATATTCACGTGCTCGCTATTCTCAGGTGCGCCGCCTGCCTGAACGCGTATCGCTGTCACCCACTTCGTGCGACGGTTGCGTTACCGTGGAATCCATGAGCAACCCGATTCCCCCGGGCGCAGACCCGAGACAGGTTGTTGCCGATGGTTACGACGCCATCGGCTGCACTTATCTGGCAGAAGCGCGCAAAGACAACGGCGGCCTCCGGGAGCGATACATTCGCTACCTGACAGAGGGCTTTCCCGGCTGTTCGGATGTGCTGGATCTCGGATGTGGCGCCGGGGATCCCGGGACGAAGATGCTCTCCGTTTACTTCAGTGCCACGGGGGTCGACATCTCCCCGGGGCAGATCGAACTGGCGCGGATAAATGTTCCGAACGCTGAATTCATCAACGCAGACATCTCCGATATCGAGTTCCCGCCGGACAGCTTTGATGCCGTGACAGCGTTCTATTCGATCATCCACATCCCCAGGGAGTTGCAGCCCGGGTTGATCGAGAGGATCGCCTCATGGTTGCGCGTCGGAGGTCGCTTCATCGGCACCTTCCACTCCGGGGACAGCGCTGAGGACTATGATCCGAACTGGCTGGGCGCTCCGATGTACTGGAGTGGCTACGATCCGGCCGACAGTCGCCTCATGGTGGAGAGGGCCGGGCTCCGGATCATCAGCGCAAAGAATGAAACCATCCAGTTCGATGTCGATGGGGAACCGACAACGTTCCACTGGATAGTCGCAGAGAAAGTGCAGGGGGCATGACGCAGTCCGACGAACGCATTCCGGTATCCCGGCTCAATGAAATGAGCCAGGGGGAGTTCGTTGAAGCGGTAGGGCAGGTTTTTGAGTACGCACCGTGGGTGGCTTCAAACACCTGGATGGACCGGCCATTTGAGGACATCGACGGGTTGCATGGAGCGATGATTCAGACGTTGAAAGATGCGGATCGCGAGAAGCAGATCAAGTTCCTGCGCGGTCACTCGGATATGCAGGTGACTCCTGAAGCCATCGAGGCCATGACGCCGGACTCGCGGCAGGAGCACATCAGCGCGGGGTTCGACAAGCTGACCGTCGAACAGCAGCAACGAATGGAACGCCTGGTTCGCGCGTACAAGACCAGATTCGGGTTCCCGTTCATCGCAGCGCTACGGGGCCGGAACGCAGCCGATATGTTTGCGCTAGCGGAACAACACCTGGGCAACGACAGCACAGACATGGAGCTGTACTTCGCGTTTGCAGAGGTCGGGAAAATCACACGTATGCGGATCGATAAGCTGGTGGTCTGAGGTCAAATATTTCTGGAACGCAAAAAGGGCGCCCCACGAAAATGGGGCGCCCTTTTCAATATGACCGTTACCGGTGGGATGAGGGAGAGGTCCCGGCATTCCATTACATCGGAACGCCGCACCAACTACATTATCTCGACGTCCCTTAGGTAGGGCTGCATCTCCGGTATGTTGATGTCCGGCTCGCCCTTGACCGACTCACACAGCTCGAACGCAGCGCGGACCGTCTCGTCGTCGCCTTCGAGCGCGAGGATTACGGAACCTTCTGAGCCGGCCACACCGCCAGAGGCCACATGGACAACCTTGACGCCCGTCATGCGCTCGAGGGACTGAATCTCGGTAACCACCTTGGCCCCGGTGATTGGCATCAGTCCGGCAATCCCACCCATCACGTAGTTGTGGAGGTAATTGCCCATGTAGTTGGCGGCGTCGAGGACGGACGGGATCAGGCGCTCCATGCTGACCGGGGTAATCCAGTGCGCGCCGCGGGCGGTGAGCACCGGCCAGATCCCACCAACCGTGCCGCCGGCGGGGTGCGCTGCGAGTACTCCGACGTGGCCTTGCATGTCGACAGCGTTAGCGCCTTTGATCGACACGTCGGTGTGGGAGAACTGATTGAGCGCAACGTCTGGAGGGGTCTCGGAGAGCTTGCCGTCCTTGAACACCCACGGCCCGAGTGAATTTTCTGGAATTACCGAACCCAGGCGACCCTGGGCGACAATTCCCGCCGTCGCGTTCTGCTTCTCAACATGGATGCCGAGCTCATCCAGAACGTACGCCATCGTCACGCCACGGGAGACTACGAACCAGCCCTTGTCCATGACCCTTTTCACTTCCTCTAACTCCATGATCGTCTTCGCAATAAGACGCTTTCCCTCGGTGGGGCGCAGCATGACCAGCGCATGGGATCGATCATCCCGGATTCCCGTAAGCGGCTTTAGGTAGGAGGAAGTGTCGTAGAACATTCGCCGGCCTTTTCTGAATCATGATTCGGTCGAAATCCCGGGACCTGCAAGCTGCGATGGGCGTCGCGACGGGCGGGTCAACGGAACGGAGCGGCGGCGATTGTACTCCGGTGTACGTGAGAAAGCCGTGAAGTGAATATGCGCGTTTTAACACGCGTGTATCGCTCTTTGCGTTACTGAAAAGCTCGCCCCGAAGAGGCCTGGTTGGACAGTGCCAGACGGCTGAAATCGCCGCTTCCGGTTTTGGTCGCCGGAGAATCGCCAGGTGAAGGTCCCTCGGCTTCACCGGCGCGCGCTTCACCAATGAGGCCAGCCCGCTCTCACTCGCCGGTCCGGCATCGGTGACTCCGTCAGATCCCGGCCACCATCCATCGCGTCCTGAGGCTTCCCATCGCGTCCTGAGGTTCTCGAAGGACACATTCACGGCGAAGCGTTAAGGAGTCGGCGCGTCTGACGGGATCAAACCTTCCGTTTTCATTTCAGACCACATGGCATCAGGGATTTCGGCCCGGATCAGCTCGACGTTTTGAGTGACCTGCTCCGGGGTTGACACCCCGGGGATGACCGTCGCGACGGCAGGGTGGGCGAGTGGAAACTGGAGCGCCGCCGCACGCATGTCAACGCCGTGAGCATCACAGATCCGTTTGAGGGCGCGGGCCTTTTCGATCCACCGGAGCGCCGCCTGCTCGTAGTTGAACGCAAGTGGACCGTCGAGGTCTTGCGCCGCGAGAATCCCCGAGTTGTACGGGCCTCCGGTCGCTATCTTGACGTTGTTCTCAACGCAAAGCGGGAGAAACTCCGGGTAAGCGTCCTGGTCCAGGAGCGTGTAGCGCCCGGCCAGAAGGATGATGTCGAGATCGAATCGCTCGACGAACCGTCCCGGCATCTGCCACTGGTTCATACCGGTCCCGATCGCCTTCACGACGCCCTGTTCCCGGAGCTCGATCATCGTCGGAAAGGCGGTGGCGATGGCCTCATCTTCCATGTCTTCCACGTCCGGGTCGTGGAGGTAGAGGATATCGACATGATCCAGGCCGCTCCGCTCCAATCCCTCTTCCAGCGCGCGGATGATCCCGTCACGTGACAGGTCAAACCTCGCGGTCAGGTGCGCGATACCGTCCACCGCCCACTCACCGGGGTTGTCCTCATCTGGCACGAGCAACCGGCCAACTTTTGACGACAGGACAAACGAGTCTCGCTGGTACTGGCCCAGCACCTTCCCATACCGCACCTCGCTCCGGCCTTCGCCGTACAGCGGGGCCGTGTCGAAGTACTTGATACCGACCTCGTGCGCTTTCGCGATAGTCGCAAGCGCGGTTTCGTAGGCAGGTGCCTCCGCGGATCCGTCGGCCGGACCGCGGCCGGCGATAAACACGCCGCCCATGCCGAGCCGCGTCACTTCGACTCCGTGGTCGCCAACCGGAATGGTCTCAAACGGGTTCACGAGCTCGATTCTCCGTCATTTCTGGCCTGCTTCGATTTCGTCTTGATCCGGGGTCACCCCGGGAAAGCGCGCCCGTCTACCTAAAGATTCCCCGCGATCGCATCACCCACGCCGCCGGTACTGGCGCTTCCGCCGAGGTCCGGGGTCAGCAGCTCGCCGACTTCCAGAACGCTCTTGACGCTCGCCTCGATGGCGGCGGCGGCGGCTTCATCGCCCAGGTGACGGACCATCATCGCCCCGGTCAGGATCTGCGCCATCGGGTTCGCCAGCCCCTGTCCTGCGATGTCTGGAGCGCTCCCGTGAGTCGGCTCGAACATCGACGGGTTCTCGCGGGTCGGGTCGAAGTTGGCGCTGGACGCCAGTCCCATGCTGCCCGTAATCACGGCGCCGATGTCTGTGAGGATGTCGCCGAACAGGTTGCTTGCGACGACCACATCGAACGACTCCGGCTTGCGAATGAAGTCCATGCACGCAGCGTCAATCAAGAGGGAGTTCGTGGTGATGTCCGGGTAGTCCTCGGCGACCGCCTCGAACGTCCGGTCCCACAGCACCATGCTGTAGCCGAGCGCATTTGACTTGGTTATCGAAGTCAGGTGGTTCATCTTGTTGCGCTTCCGGGCCGCCTCGAACGCGTAGCGGATGATCCGCTCACACCCCCGCCGGGTGAACGCCGCCGTCTGGACGGCCACCTCACCGGGTTGTCCCTCGTACATAAAGCCGCCCATGCCGGAATATTCGCCCTCGGTGTTCTCCCGGATGACGAGCATGTCGACGTCGTACGCTTTCTTTCCGGAGAGCGGAGAAGTAACGCCCGGGAACAGGATCGAGGGCCGTTCGCACACGAACTGGTCAAACGTCCGGCGGATCGGCAGCAAGAGGCCGTTCAGCGTGATGTGATCCTGGATGTCAGGGGCGCCGACCGCTCCCAGGAAAATCGCGTCGTAATCCCGCAATATTTCGACACCGTCATCCGGCATCATCTGGCCGTGATCGCGGTAGTAATCGGAGCTCCACGGGAACTCGTCGAAAGTCCACTCGATGCCGTGCTTCGCGCCCGCAGCTTCGAGCACCTTCAGCGCCTCGCCGACCACTTCGATACCGATTCCGTCGCCCCTGATTACGGCGATCCTGTGCTTGCTCATTAATCCGCCTGTTCTGATCGAACCAGAGGTTCGATTATTTGCTTTCGGGCTGGTCAGTCGATGTGGGTCACGCGCCGGAGCGCTTCTCTACCGGGATGATCGTCGCCGCTATGTCGAGATCGGAAAGACCGGTGTCACGGCCTTCATACAGGATCTCTGCCGCCGCGGTCCCGGTCGGCATGGCCAGCTTCATTTCGTCGGCCATCGACATAATGATCCCGATGTCCTTGATCAGGTTCCGCATGGCAGCGCCGGAGTTCTCAAAATCCCTGTCGGCGGTTATCGGACCAGACCGGCCGACCATCGTGCTGCCGCCGAAACTCTTCTGAAGCAGGTCGGTCGCCTTCCGGATATCGACGCCCGCTGTGTTCGCGAGATTGAACGCCTCGGCCGCGGCGACGGTGTGGACGCAGGTCAGAAGCTGGTTGATCAGCTTCATCGCCGTGCCGGCCCCGGTCTCCCCGAACCGGACGACGTTCGTCCCCATCTTCTGGAACTCGGGAAGCGCGCTGTTGAACGCGTCTTCGTCCCCGCCGACCATGATCGACAGCGTCCCGTTCGATGCGCCCTCCGGGCCGCCTGAAATCGGTGCGTCCAGGAATCGTGCGCCGACCCGTTTCGCGTGTTCCGCGGCTCGTTTGGAGAGTCCCACGCTCACGGTACTGTGATCCACCACGATCGCCCCGGGCTTCGTGCTGGCGAACACGCCGTCATCCCCCATGAGGATCCCTTCGCATGTCTCCTCGTTCGGCAGGCACACGAAAATCCGGTCGCACTGTGACGACAGTTGGGCGACGTCCGTCGCCGCTTCGGCGCCCAACCCCGCCAGGTCCTGCACAACCCCCTGGCTGCGATTGTGGACCATCAGGTTCGTCCCGGCGTTCAGCAAATTGACCGCCATCGGGCGTCCCATGCTGCCAAGTCCAATAAACCCGGCCTTTATCGCTGGCATAGCAGGCGCGATCCTCTGTAATAGATAGTGTGATGACGTAGAACGTGGTCGCTCCATGATCGCGGAGCAGACCGGAAGCGGCCATCTCCCAGACCCGGCCGTTTCGGGGCGGGAGCGATTATATACTCCGGGCGCGGCCGCCCTGATCCACGTGAAAAACTTTCCGGCCGGGTTCACCAGCAAGGAGACCAAGAATGACGATCCTGGTGCGCGCAGATCAGACCACGCGTGAGTCGAGGCCCGGAGTGGTCGGGCTCGGCATCGGCGGCCCCGAAACCGGCGCGACGCAGATGACCGCCGGCCTGAACACACTGGCCCCCGGAGCGATCATCGGCTACCACTCACACCCGGACGCCGAGATAATGCATTACGTGATCGAGGGAGACGTCGAGGGCGTGATTGATGGCCACCGCGTCAACCTGCATAAAGGCGATGGCGCACTCGCCCCGGTTAACGTGAAGCACTCCTTCGAGAACCGCAGCGGTGCTCCCGCGCGATTCATTACCGCGGGTACGACCATAGGCGCCGGCCGTGAAGAGCAAGACCCCGATCCACCCAACCACGGCCCGCTGCCGAAATACGTCGTGTTCGCGGAAGATATAACCCCAACCTACCCGTGGCCGGGGGCCGAGCGTTTCGATCCGATGGACGCCAGTTTTGGCTCGTCCACGCTGCTGTTCGCCAGGATCGTGTTCGCGCCGGGTTCCGCGGCGCCGGCGCACTTCCACCCGGAGACCGAAGAGTTCATGTATTGCCTGGAAGGCGAACTCATGGCGATGTACAACGGTGACGAAATCCCGCTCCACACCGGCGATATGTTCCTCGCCGAGCCCGGCGCTCACCACACGATCTTCAACGCCTCGAACGACACAGCCGTCTTGATCGCCATACACCCGACGACGGCCCCCGTGCGGGAACCCATCGAATGGACGCCGTCGACGCCTCTTCCACCGATACCGACAAACTGAACCGCATCACTTACTGGAGAGTTCCCGTCCATGTCGATCCTCCGTTTGCAAGACCAGAAAATCACGGAGCCGTATCCCGGCGTCAGCCAGCGGGTTCCCGCAGGCGCGGCGACCGGCGCCACTCAGTTACGCGCGTTTGATACCGTGATTCAGCCAGGGGCGTCGATCCCGTACCACGTCCACGGCAATACCGAGGCGACTTACTTCGTCGTCGATGGCGACCTGTCGGCGGTGGTGGACGATCACCGCGTCGATATGCACCCCGGCGACCTCGTCATGGCGCCTCCCGGAACCGGTCATGGTTTCACGAACAGCAGCGAAGGCGAGGCGCGGATAGTGACGATGATTCCGCACACAGACGCGGATGTTTCTCATCTTGATCCCGGGGATCCTGCCACCGGCGAGCTTCCGCCCAATATCGCCCCGCGATCCAGCATCGAAGCATGGACGCCGTGGGAGCGCTGCACGCGCTACGACATGATGAACCATGAGCGTGGAGCCCTGTCCACCGCATTCAGTGAGCTCATCTTTGAACCGGGGTCGATGGCCCCTCCTCACTTTCATCCGGAGACGGAAGAAGCGATGTACTGCATCGACGGGGCGCTGGTCGCCATGTACGGAGGGGAAGAGATCCCGTTAGCACCGGGCGACATGTTCGTCGCCGAGCCCGGTGTCCGGCACACGGTTTTCAACGCATCAGATGAGGCGGCGATCCTGCTGCCGCTGCACCCCACCGTCGTGCCGGTGCGCGAACTCGTGGACTGGAGCCCCGTGACACCCCTGCCCGCTTAGCGGATTTCGGGTCCACTTGACGGGACCGGCGGCTTACCCGGGCTGAACCCGGTTCTGGACGTCCCCGTCCAGGAACGACAGCACGTTGTCCACCACCATCTTCAGGCTCGAGGCAAGCGCCGCGTCCGTGGTGCTGGCGGTGTGGGGCGACAACAGGGCATTCGGCAGGGTCCGGAGGGGGCTTTCGGCGGATAACGGTTCGGACTCGAACGTGTCCAGGCCCGCTCCGGCCAGCGCACCGTCCCGCAACGCTTCCTCCAGGGCCGTCTCGTCGATTATGTCGCCCCCGGACGTGTTGATCACAAACGCCGATGGTTTCATCTGCGACAGTTCGGTCGACCCGATCATGTGGCGCGTTTCCCGGGATCCACGTATGTGGATGGAGATCGCGTCTGATCGCTCCAGCAAAGTCGGCAGGTCGACGAACTCCAATCCCGTGGTATCGGGGTTGTACTGTTCCGGATGCAGTGTCCACAAGATCACGTTCATCCCGATGCCGCGGGCGATCGCAGCCATCTGTTGCCCGACCCTGCCCGCGCCGATGATTCCAAGCGTCTTGCCGTGAAGCTGGGTGATCATCCCGCGGGGCCATTCGCCTTGGTGGATCCGGTAGTCAAGCTGTCGGACCCTGTGCGCGATCGCAAGCAGCAGCGCCAGGGCGTGCTCGGCGACTGAAGCGGTTGCTATCCCCGGCGTGTTACTGACGGTGATACCGAACCGCTGGGCGCTCTCAAGATCAACGTGCCCGGTATTCGGACCCCACAACGCCAGGTGTTTGAGCCGTCCACAACGGGACAACACTTCATAGTCAAATCGCGTTGATGCCCGGACGTTCAGGACCGTATGCGCGGTCGCGATCCGCTCAACGACCTCGTCCGTGCCAGATGGCAGGGTATCGAACAACTCCATCTCGATGTCAGGGGACGAGCGCAAACGAACCATGGCCGGGGTGTCGCTGAACACCGGCGGCGCGTCGTCGATGACCACTAGTTTGACCAAAAAGTTGCCCGTCTTCCTCAACCGTGACACAGGCCAACGTCTGTCCCGAAGGCCCTTCACACGATGCGAGTGTTCGTGTTTCTGCGTGCTAACATACCGCCGCCCTACGAGCGAGCTTGATATCCCGGTTGCTTCCCGGCTTATTCGCCCTCAAACGGCGCTTTGCATTGTTCGGCACTATCCCGGTTTTCCTCAAGCGGTAACGAGGTTCTCTTGCTTCAGGTTTCAGCTTGCGCATGGGCGCTATCAACAACTCCTACCGAATCGCTGGATCGGATCAGGCTCGCCGGTTTTGACACGGTAGACCTGTGGCCCAACTCTTTCGATGCTATCGGCAGCGCCGACGAGATCACCGGCCGGGGTCTCAAGCCAGGTTGCTTCGGTCTGCTGGCGGGCGCCCTTTCGGGCGGTCTTTCACTCGACGACATCACCGGGGAGAGCGCACAACCCGTGCTCGATCTCATGTACGGCACGATTGACCAGGCTGCCGCGCTCGGCGCAAAACGGGCGTACATGGTCACGCCGATGGAGTATCCCGCGGACGATACGCAGTACCTGGTGTCCGTCCGGTCGCTTGGCGACAGGGCGGCATCGGCCGGCGTAAAGCTCTGTATAGAACCGCATCCAGGGCGTTCACTGCCAAACGACGCAGCCTGCCTCGCGTTCGTGAAAAAGACCGGGCACGAGAACGTCCATGTGCTCGTCGATTTCGGTCATTGCCTCATCACCGGTGAGAGCCCGTCCGAGAGCATCCGGAACGCCGGGGATCGGCTGGGCTACGTCCACATAGATGACAACCACGGGAAGTTGGATGACCACGTCGCGCTGTTCGATGGAGTGCTCAAAGCACCCGTGATCAACGATTTCCTGGAAACGCTAGTCTCACTGCCCTACGACGGCGGACTCGGTATCGAGTTCAAGCTCACGACGCCTTCGCCCATGTCGGCGCTCGTCCAGGCACGCGATTTCATACGAGGCTGGGAGTTGCGGTAGGGTGTGACCGCCTGAACGACGTACATCCCCGGGGCACCCTCTCCCGGCAGAGGGCCAGGAGCCTGCCCTTCCGCTCGTTGGAAGGGCGAGGGAGAAGGCCATTGCCCGGTCGGCGCGTTTATGTACGAGCCGGTCCTTCGAGAGCCTCGGACACTGCCGAGAGCCCCATGCGCTGCCATGGCGGTGGCGTCAGGGAGAGGATTCAGCATGAAGATTGAGCGCTTCAACCCGAACGGTCTTTACGAGCCGCCGTCCTACCACCACGTCGTTCGCGCCTCGGGTCGCACGACACTCTGGATAGCGGGACAGGTGTCCACAAACGCCGACGGGGATGTCGTAGGCGTGGGCGACTTCGGCGCGCAGGCCCGACAGATATTCGAGAACCTGCGCATCGCCCTCGAAGCGGGCGGCGCGACCTTCGACAACGTGGTCAAGATGACGACGCTGGTCGTGAATTTCGACAGATCCCTGATCCCGGCCCTTAATGCCGCCCGCGAGGGCTATATCGGCGAAAACCTGCCCGCGACTACGCTCATAGGCGTCCAGGCGCTCGCGAGACCGGAGTACCTGCTCGAGATCGAGGCCATCGCCGTAGTCGACTGAACGTCAACTACCCACTCCTGATGCAGGAGGGGGTTCGGGGGTGGTTAATAATCGGCGCTACCGCCATATCGCGACCCACCTCCAGACCTCCTCCCTCCCGGGGAGGAGACTTCTGTTCCCCCCATCTGATTGTAGGAGGGATGTCTGGGTTCCCGGCACGGCTAATGCGGATGCGCGTGTCCGGCGCGCTCCCGTTTGCCGTTCACGTCGTGGATCGCGTCGTGAAACACCTTCTTAATCGCTTCATGCCGTTTTGGGCTTTCCGGGATCGCCAGCGTGTCCAGCCATTCCAACCCGCCCTGCATGACCGTTATCAGGTGTTCACCCGCGGAATCCTGGAACAACTCACTCCCCCGCTCAACCACGTACACGGGTGACGTGTGCGCGTTCATGTTCACCGGCCACACGTGCCAGGCGACGTTCTCGCTGCCGCAGCGCGCCGCCAGCCAGCCGCTTCCCTCGATCTGGATGTCCTCGCTGAGAGACAGCGACAGCGCGCCGTCTCTGACGCTCTCACTGGCGACGACCCTACCGTTGAACACCACGTCCAGCGTGTGGATCGGTGAGGTTGATATGGCAGACACCTCAACGTGAACAGTCCGGCCGCCATTGCCGATCTGAAGCTCGTCGCCCGGCGCCAGTCCATCGGCGGTAAACGACAGGATCGGGCCGGAAGTGGTGACCGTTCTGCCGGCGCGGACCGCCCTCCCCCACGACGCAAACGAGAACTCGTCATCGCCGATGTTGGCGTAAGTCCGGACCCCGCCGACGGGCATCGAGGCCGACATCTTGTCGGTCCCGCCAACGGCCGCGACGCGATACCCGGCGTTGAGAAGGTGGTACCACTCGTGTACTGCGAATGTGTCCATGCTTGACGACCAGAAGTCCCTGATCTCCAACCCGTCCACCACGCCCCGTATCACCTCGGCATAGACCTCTGACTCCGGGAACGGGAAGTGCGGAACGATGACCACCCCCTCTTTGCGGCGGCACTCCTCCGCCCACTCGCTCATCGCCCGCTTGACCGAGTCCCCGATGTAACCCTCGGATGGCCCTCCGGTGGACAGCGGAAATATCGGCGATCCGGTGTAGGCCAGGAGGTTGATGTGGCCCATCAGGTGTTGCCGGTTCTCGGTCCCGACCCAGACGAGCGTCTCGTCGTCAGAAGAGCCGGACAGAGCGCCGGTCAGATCGCCCATATTTGTGAACAGATCACCCCATTGAGCGGCCAGTAGATTCACCAGGTTGGTGTCTTCCGCGGCGGCCTCCAACCGGGCGGTTTCCGGCGTCAGGAAATGTGTGTGGGTATCTGCGCTCACCCAGCCATTCGGCCGCGTGTTTGCGATGCGATCCAGCGATATCGTCAACTCTCGCTGGCCGGGTTCGATGTGCAATTTCTGGCGAACCGGAGCGTACTCGAAGCCCTTCACCACCTCCACGTACACGTCGCCTACCGGAAGTTCACCCTGCAACGTCCCGTCCACATAGGCGTACTGGGTCGAGCCGAGAAGAAGGTCGGCGCCGTAATCTTCAAACCAGTTGTCGTTAACCTCGTGCCGGTGGCCGTACGGCGGGATGTATCGGCCGTCCGGGGCACGGAAGTGGATGCGGGCCGGCGTAGGCTTCCCGGTCGCAGCGTCGATCACCGTCGTGTGAACCCACGTCCGCTCTGCCGTGAGCAGCTTGATCCTTGCCCGCCCGTCCGATGCAGTCACCTCGCCGGAATCCCTCAGTTCCAACATATCGAACACGTGGCTGCCCACCGAGAGCGTGGCGTCTGGATTGGCTGCAACGTCAAGCACCAGCGATGAATCGCCGCCCGCCTCGTCACCCCAGCCTTTTCGGTCGTCTCCAAGCCACGTATCGGGATCGAACGCCGGCACGGCGTAAGAACGAGCGACGGTCCCCAGGTCGATATCAACCTCCACGTTCGAAGGTTCCGAGGCCTCGCCAGCGGGCAGCTCGACGGCCACGCTTTCCAGTTTGCTGTGGCGCAGCGGGTGGTTCTCGCCGTGGAACAGCGTGATCGCTCCAATGCCGATCGATGCACGGCCGCTCGGCGTCACGCGTATCCCGGTGATCCCCAGCTCCGGGTGCGGGTTCGGAAGGGCGTACAGCAGCCATGCGCCCTGCCCGTTCGTAAGAGAATCCAGGGAGCCGACGTTGACGTTGAGCTGCATCCGCCCCCAGAGGTTCCTCGGCGACGGGCCCCGGAAGTCCAGCGCGACCGGCTCAAGGTGGTCCTTGGCCGCGTACGTGCTCTGAGACCGGTTGCGGGGGTTGTTGATCTCAAACTGGCGGCGCACCGGAACCGCGTGCTCCGACCCGTCCGCGAACAGCAGAGTGTACTCGGCCAGCAACTCGCCCGGGTTGAGTGCAACGGGCGGCCGGCCCGCCTGCAGCGGATACGGCTCGCGCAACCCCCCTGCGTCATCGAGCGCCCGGGCATCGCACATATGCTGAAAAACAACGTAATGAACGCCATCGCCGCCACGGCCATCGAGCTCTATCTCTACCGGGTCGGTCGAGCCATCAGCGCCGGCCACGACGATGGAGGGCTGCGCGGCGTCTCCTCCAGTAAACGGGATGCCCCAGAAAGTGTTTTCACCGCCCGGCAGACCGGCGACCGCGGTCGCGGTTCCTTCGTCCCACGGGGAACCATCACTACGCCGGTGGTTGTATGCAGGAGTGAGGTCGATGGGTGTGAATTTGGGCATAATGGACTCCAGCTTGGCGGGCGACGACGGGGCGCATGTTACCCCGGAGCGGAGTGAGGTTCGCGGGAAGAGCACGCGGGCACACTGTTTTTCGACCTGAGGGCAATTTGACCCAGCCTGCGTCCAGTCCTTCTTCCGGCTCGTTCCGCCACCTCCTTGAGGAGACCGACCGCTTTATCGTGTCCGTGGAGCTTGAGACCTCGCGCGGCCTGGCGATGGAGGAAAGCTCAAGCCGGACATTGAGCCTCGCCCGCAGGCTTGCCGGGTCCAATCCCGTCGATCTCATCTGCATCACGGACAACCCGGGCGGCAACCCGCACATCCGGCCCGAGGTAATGGGGTACGAACTACTTGCCCGGGGGCAGGAAGTCGTCATCAACTTCTCGTGCAAGGACTACAACCGGAACGGCGTGGAAAGCCGGCTGTGGTCGCTCGGCAGCCTCGGATTCGACAACGTGCTCGCCCTCACCGGCGACTACCCGGTCACCGGCCATGAGGGCGGGCCGCAACCCGTTTTTGATATCGACTCGGTCGGCCTTCTGGAAGTGATACGCCGCATGAACGGCGGGCTTGAAATCCCGTCGCGGCGGGCGGGCGGCGATCCCTCCCGGCTGCGGCAGACATCGTTCTTCCCCGGTGTAGCCATAAATCCGTTCAAGAGCCGGGAATCCGAGTTACTGCCCCAGTTTTTCAAGCTCGGCCTCAAGGTCAGGACCGGTGGCGAGTGGGCGGTCACCCAGATCGGTTACGACTCCCGGAAACTGCACGAGTTGAAGAAGTACGCCGGTTCCAACGGAATGGACATACCGCTCATCGGTTCGGTATTCATCCTGAACGCACCGGCCGCCCGCCTCTTCAACCGTTCCGGCATCCCGGGCGTCACGGTCTCAGATGACCTGCTGCAACTGGCCGAAAAACACGCCCGCTCCGAGGACCGGGGCAGGGCTTATTTCGAGGAGTTCGCAGCCAAACAGGTCGCCGTGCTGCGGGGGATCGGTTACAGGGGCGTCTACCTGTCCGGGCGTCTTCCACTCTCACGGATCCGGCGCGTGCTGGACCTCGAAGCAAGTTTCGGCCCGGACGACTGGCGCGATTTCGCAAAGGAGATCCAGTACCAGTTGCCCGGCGAGTTCAACTATTACGAACGCGATCCAGACACCGGCCTGGCCTCTGACCGGATCAACCGCGGATACCTTGAGTCGAAATCCCCGCGCGGTCTGAAGCGATCCAGATCGTCGGCGCCACTTGCCTACAAAGCTGGCCGGGCCGCCCATAACCTTGTCTTCGATCCCGTCGCGCCCGCGTACCGACTCGCCCGGTGGCTGTATCGGCGGGTCGACAAACGCCGCAGGGCCGGAACAATACTGCATGTCGCCGAGCAGGCGATCAAAATCCCGATGTTCGGTTGCCAGGATTGCGGGGATTGTTCCCTCCCGGACATCGCCTATCTCTGTCCCGAGTCGCAGTGCGCCAAGAATCAGCGCAACGGCCCCTGTGGCGGATCGCATGCCGGCCAATGTGAGGTCGGCGACAAGCGCTGCATCTGGGTAAAGGCCTACGAACGCACGAAGGCGTACGGCGAAGAAGACGGGATGCTGGACCGCCCCGTCGTGTTCAAAAACGGAGCCCTGCGTGGCACCTCGGCGTGGTCCAACGCGTTCCTTGACCGAGACCACAGCGCCCGGGCTCGTGAAGCGCGGACGGTCACCTCGGAAGGGGGCGTCGAACCCGCGAAGGCCGGCGCCGTGCAACCCGGTGATACTTCGAATTGACTCATATATAAAGATATGTTTATATAACTTGGCAGTCCGGCCATGCCGAGCTTTCCTTACCCCGGAGAATAACCGTGCCACGCCACCTGAAATCCGCCGAAGACTTCATCACTATCGGCGAAAACATCCACACGACGCGTATCGTCCTGCTGAACGGACGACGGGTGCGCACGCTCGACGACGGCACCGAGGGCGTGCCTTTCAAGGACGAGCACGACAACGACCTGTTCCTTTCGATCCCGGACGAGTTCAAGGAGCAGCAGCCGTACCGTCAGAACCAGGTCAAGCACTTCATGATCGCCGTCTGGAAGGGGTTGAACGGCGACGCCGAAGAGCAGGCCATCGGAACGGCATACGTCCATCGCGAAGTCAGGCGGCAGACCCGGGCGGGAGCCACGTTCCTGGACCTGAACGTTGACGAGGTAAGTCCTTACATCGATATCCAGAAGGCGTCGATGGAGTGGCTGGTCAGGACAGTCGAGGCGGTATCCACCATCCCGGCGAGCATCGACTCTTCCAACACAGAGATCATCGAAGTCGGGCTGTCCACCTACACCGGAGCCGCCGGACGGCCGATGATCAACTCGGTCGCACTCGAGCGCGTTGACGCCATCAAACTGGTGACGGACAACAACGCCCACGTGATCGTCACGGCGGCCGGAGAGTCCGGGATGCCGGACGGCGCCGACGAGCGTCTGGAAAACATCGACGAGATAATGGTGCATATCCAGGACGCTGGGATTCCGTTGGGCGATGTGTACGTGGACTGTCTGGCGTTTCCGATCTCCGTCGCATCGACATACGGGAACGACTACCTGGATGCAGTCGCCGCCGTGAGGGAGAAGTACGGACCAGAAGTTCATATAACCGGCGGCGTCAGCAACGTATCGTTCGGCTTGCCGAAACGCAGGCTAATCAACGACGCGTTCCTCCACCTGGCTATCGAGAGCGGCCTGGACAGCGGGATCATCGACCCGATTCCCGCATCAATTCAGAAGGTGCTCGATCTTGACGTCGAATCGGAACCCGTATCACTTGCGCTGGATATGCTGCGCGGCAACGACGATTACTGCATGAACTACATCCAGGCGTTCCGCGACGGACGGCTAGATTAGAACCACGACCGTTTCACACACCCGCGTACGCTCTTGAGCAACTGTTTTGGGGAGGCATCGTTTTGGCGCTCGTTCGCCTCATGTACTGGAAAGAGATCCCCGTCACGGTTCAGGCCAGCGAAGGCGGCGAGATGATCTCGCATCCACTCGACGCTCGTTTTCAAGAAGGCGTCGATGCGGTGGCCATGTTTGACGGCAGCGCCGGGACCGACGACTACTTGATGGGATGGGAGTTGAAGGACTACGGCGAGGTCGACGCCCCGGCAAAAGAAGCCGCCGCCGCCATCGCCCAGCGATTCAACGACGGATTCCCGGATGATTTCGTGGCGCGTATTCGAGACATGCAACGCGCCGGAGAACGAGACACCACTCCCGGCGCAGTAGACGCCTGGCTCAAAGATTGATCGACCCCAAAAAGGCGCCCACTTAACCCGGGCCGAAGTAAACTGCCAACGGCTATAACGTCGTAACCGTGCCTCCGAACGCTGTGGAGGTGCGCCATCGGCGAACTGGAATGCAATGACATCAACATCTACTCCCACACTTGTCGAACGCCTCGAACGGGGCGATACGATCATCTCCGACGGGGCTACCGGCACATATCTCCAGGAAAACGGACTGGAGGCCGGTGGCTGCCCTGAAGAGTTCAACGTAAGCCACCCGGAGATAGTCCGGAGCATGGCGAAAAGGTACTTCGATGCCGGTTCGGAGATGGTCCTCACCAACTCGTTCGGCGGATCGAAGTTCATGACCCGGAAATACGGCTTTGAAGACCGGGTGTTTGAGTTCAACCGCCTGGCCGCAGAACACGCCCGCTCCGTCGCTCCCCCCGGCGGCTACGTCATCGGTTCCGTCGGACCGACCGGCGAGTTCCTTGAACCGTTGGGGCCGGTAACGTCGCTGGAGATGTACGACGCTTTCGTCGAGCAGATCACGGCACTGGCGGAAGGCGGCGCGGACGGCGTCGTTATCGAGACGATGACCGCCATCGAAGAGGCAACCCTCGCCGTCCGGGCGGCCAAAGAGAGCACCGACCTCGTCGTGATGGCGACGATGGTGTACGACCCCGGACCGCGGGGGTTTTTCACCATGATGGGCGTTACTCCTGAAGACGGCGTCAAAAAGCTGCGCCAGGCCGGCGCCGATGTCGTGGGGTCCAACTGCGGCAACGGCATCGAGCGGATGATCGAAATCGCCCGGCTCATGCGCGCCGTGGACGACGGCTACATGCTCATACACTCGAACGCGGGTATCCCGGCGATCGTCGATCTTGAGATCGTCTATCCCGAGACGCCCGAGTTCATGACGGAACACTTCAAGACCCTCCAGGGTCTCGGCATCAACATCCTGGGCGGGTGCTGCGGCACAGGCCCGGAACACATCAAGTCCCTCGCGAGCGCCATCCGGGGCTAACAGGGACAGAACAAGAGGATCGGTTCCAGATGACAACGCTTGAAACCCTCAGCGCCCGGGAGGTAATCACCCGTTACGGCGACTGCGTTGAACTGGTGCCGATGGACCCGAATTTCCACGACATCAGCGTCGGGCTGTACGAGCGAGACGGCGTGTCCACGGTCTGGACATTCAGCAGGCGGCCCGGCGTGGAAGAGCGGATGCGTAACATCGTCGACCGGCTGATCAATCTCGGCGGCATGGAGGCCACGGGCGACTGGAACAGGCTGCGCTTTCCGTGCGGCCACCTCCACACACGCCCGCTCAAGTTCCTGACGACGGCGGCCATCGAGCGCACGGCGGAGCGAGACCGGCCTGAAGAGCTTCAGATCAAGGACTCGAAAAGCGCGCTGATCATCGACATGACCGGCGAGCAGGACGGTGACCGGTACGTGTATCGCGTTTCTACGAGCGGCGAGGCAAGAAACCCGGCGCTGCGCCTCCGCGCTATCATCGCCGGATTCGTTCGTTACGGCGAGATGGAGAAGATCGACGACTCCACGATCTCATTCGGTTGCGGCCAGCGTCACGACGGACTCGCCCGCCTGATTCTGCCCTACTCACGGAACATCAGCGCCGTTGAGGACGCCCTTGAGGCGGATGCCCTGCGCGGACAGATGACAACGTCCACCCTGGGTTTCTCCACGACGTAACTCCACCGATCTCCGAACCAGGAGGCCGCTCCCATGCCATATGAAGAGACGATGACACCCCGTGAGCGCGTGATGAACGCGCTCGCCGGACTGCCGGTGGATCGCACGCCGGTGTCCAACCCGACCAACGTCGCGACCGTTGAACTGATGGACATGGTTGACGCCCCCTTCCCGGACGCATGTCGTGATCCCGGGCTGAACGCGGAGCTCGCGGCGACCGGTTACACCGAACTCGGGTTCGACTCGATCCAGCCTTACTTCACCATCATCCAGGAGTCCTCCGCACTCGGCTGCGAGATGCAGTGGGAGCAGAAAGACAACTGGCCCACGGTCCGCATGACCAACCCGATCTGGAAGGGCGAGGACGACGTGGTGATCCCGGCCGGATTCCTTGAGCACCGGGATATGGTGAGCGTCACGGGCGCCATCGAGATCCTCAAAAGGGAGTTCGGCGACGAGGTCGCCATCGTCGGCAAGTCCATGGGACCGTGGACCCTCGCCTACCACGTATTCGGCGTCGAGACCTTCCTGCTGATGACCGTCGACGACCCGGATATGACTATGCGGATCATGGACAAACTGAAAGAGGCAACCGTCTTATTCGCAGACGCCCAGATCGCCGCCGGGGCGGACGCTATCTGCGTGCCGGACCACGCCACCGGGGACCTGGTGTCCGGCGAATATTACAGACGCTTTTTGCAAGATATCCACACGGAGATGGCCGAACGCATCGACGCACCGCTGATCCTGCATATCTGCGGCCGGACGCTGGACCGTATGCCATACATCGCACAGACCGGAATGGCCTCGTTCCATTTCGATTCCAGAAACGACCCGCAAGAGGCAATGGACGCCGTAGATGGCGGCATCGGCCTTGTCGGCAACATCAACAACCCCCAGACGCTCTACTCCCGCGGTCCGGACGAAGTGCGTGAAGAGGTGTACGCCTGCCTCGAAGCCGGAGTGCAGATGATCGCCCCGGAGTGCGCCATCCCGCTCCAGACAAAACTCCAGAACCTGCTGGCCATCCCGGACGCGGTCAAGGACTGGAGCGCCGAACGCCTCTAACCACGCGCCGTACGCCGGGGTGAAAACCCTCGCAAACGTACGACTGCCTTACATTGACAGATATATAACGATATGTTTATGTATCAATATCGCATCTATTCAGTCATCGAATCAGACCTCTGCTGATCATCCATTCCCCCGGAGAATTGTTCTTTGCCAATCGTTCATGAAGGACTCGCACGAGAGTTCGAGTACGTCACGCAGGAAGAAGAGCGTGAAACGATCCTCGGACAGCTCGAGGCGGGTGACGCACTCATGCAGGAGATGGCGTACAGCCTGATCACCGGCAATCACGCCGCCGTCGACGAGTTGACCCGGAAGGCTCTCGATAAAGGCCGCGGGGCCAACGACGTACTCGACGAGGGGCTGATCTCCGGGATGGCCGTCGTCGGCGTCAAGTTCCGGGACAACCTCATCTTCGTCCCGGAGGTGCTCATCGCCGCCCGCGCCATGAAGGCCGGGATGGCTCACATCGACCCGATCCTCTCGGCCTCGGGCGTGGAACCGGTGGGCACCGCCGTGTTCGGGACCGTGAAGGGCGACCTCCACGACATCGGCAAGAACCTCTGCATCATGATGCTGCGGGGAGCCGGGTTCGTCGTGCACGACATCGGGGTCGATGCGAAGCCAGATGAATTCATCGAGGCCGCCGACGAGAACGAGGCCGACCTCGTGATGATGTCAGCGCTCCTCACGACAACCATGCCGAACATGGGCCGCACCATCGCCGAGTTCGAGGACATGGGCCTGCGCGACGAGTACAAGTTCATGACCGGCGGAGCTCCCGTGACACAGGAGTTCTCGGACGACATGGGCGCCGACGGATACGGCGACAATGCCATCGCGTGCGTGGACAAGGCCAAGGAGCTGCTCCAGGCAGCAAAAGCCGCGAGTTCCGGGTAACACACCCGCCCGAATCAAGTTCTGGCCGGCCCTGCCCGGGAGGACGCCAACATGGCGGAACATCCAGACACCCCTGCCCCAGAAAACTCGGACAACCCGGATGACTCGGATAAGTCTCCGGAATTCCCGGTGAATCCTGATCGCCTTCAGGAAAGCATGTCGCGACTCATGGATATCTATACCGATATCTCGAATACCGCAGCCGCCCCGGGACAAACGCGCTGCCCGTATAAAGACGCAAAAGCACGTTGCACGTCGAAGTTTCCATGCCGGAATCAGTTCTTCAAAGTCGCCGGAGAAAAGGCGATCTGCACCGGAAGCGATGACATCGATTACCGGCTGGCGTGGGAAACCTAGAGCGGGTTCAGCCCGCCGGTCCGGGCGATCCCCGGGACCGCCGGAGAACTCGATTAACTCAACGAATCCAGCGAGAAACCACCTGAGCCATGTCTCCCCTCCATCACGGCGACGAGATCCTGGAACTGGTCGCCGACCAGAGCATCTTCGACTACGCAGACGCCCTGGGCGTCCGTGTGCCGACCTCCTGTGGCCGGACCGGCGATTGCCACGAATGCATCGTCGAGGTCAAACGCGGGGCGGAGGCGCTCAACGATCCGACCGGGTTCGAGAGTTTTCTGCTGAACGACAACTACCGCCTCGCATGCCAGGCGGTTGTTAAAGACCCGGACGAAGTAATTGAATTCGCCGTCCTGAGGCGCCAGCCGCGAATCATGACTCGCACCGTTTCACGGGGTGTGCCGCTCGACCCGTTAACCACTCGCGCCGGAGACAGCGTGATGTTCAACGGCGAAGAGATCGACCGCTATCGGGGTCACATTTATGGACTCGCGATCGATGTCGGCACCACGACCGTAGTCCTGAATCTTGCCGACCTGGAATCGGGCGAGATCGTCCACACCGGCTCCTTCGAAAACCCGCAACGGTTCGGCGGAAGCGACACGATGCGCCGCATCACGTACGACAACGGCGAGTACCGGGGCGAGCTGGCGCAGGTGATGCTCTCGTCCATCAACTTCGAGATCGGTGACATGGCCCGGCGGCTCAAAGTGAGACGGCGACACATCTACGAGGCCGTCATCGTGGGCAATTCCACGATGCGGGAATTGTTCTTCGGGATCGACGTGCAGTCGATCGGTGAGAAGCCGTACCGGTCGCCCATCGAAGAAGAATTGATCGAGGGCAAGCGCGAGACGACGGCGCTGAACTTCAAGGCGCGCGACCTTGACCTCCGCATCTTTCCAGACGCAAACGTTTACGGCGCGCCGCTCGTGGGCAGCCATATCGGCGGCGATGTCTCTGCCGACATCCTCGCCATCGGCATGGACGAATCTGAAGACGTGGTGGCGCTCGTCGATATCGGTACCAATACGGAGGTCGTCGTCGGCAACCGTTACGGCATGCTTGCGGCGTCCTGTCCCGCCGGTCCGGCGTTCGAGGGCGGAGAAGTGACCTTTGGCATGCCCGGATACGATGGGGCGATCGAGTCAGTCCGCATAACGGGCGGCGCGGTTGAATACGACACTATCGGGGACGCCCCGCCGGAAGGAATCTGCGGCTCGGGCCTCGTGGATCTGCTTGCGGAGCTGGTCAGAACCCGGGTCATCAACGAGCTCGGCGTCCTGGAGGACGGCACGTCAGAGTTCGACGTCGTTCCCGAGCGCGGCATCACCATCTCGCGCGCTGACATGAGCGCGCTGGCGCAGGCCAAGGCGGCCAACTACTGCGGCCAGTGGATCGTCATGCGGGAATCCGGGACATCACCGGAGAACCTGACACGCCTGTACCTGGCCGGGGGGTTCGCCAACTACATCGACGTGGAAAACGCGCGCGACATCGGCTTCATCGCGAACGTCCCGGTAGATCGCGTCGCCCAGGTCGGAAACGCCGCATTGGAGGGGGCGACGATCATGCTCATGTCCCGTGTCAAACGCCGGGAAATCGAGTTGCTGACACGCGACATCGAGCACCTGGAATTAGAGACCTTCCCGGACTTCTTTGATCTGTTCGTGGAAGGCTGCCAGTTCAAACCCATGAAGCAAGACCTGGCGTCGGCGTAACGACGCTCTCTGATATCTCGGAAATCGTTCTCGTACATCCGGGCGTCCGGGTTCCCGACCTGCCTTGACTCATATATAAGGATATGTTTATATATCAGTGTTTCAAGAAATCGATAAACCCTCGACCGCTGCACCGCTCCGGGGACCTGTGAACACCTGATGGAACAGCTTCTGGCAGGCCTGAGGGCTGCGGGAGAGCCGACACGGCTCCGCCTTCTCAGCCTCTGCGCCCGCGCCGAACTCACGGTGACTGAATTGACGCAGATCCTGCGCCAGAGCCAGCCGCGCGTGTCCCGTCACCTGAAACTGCTTGTTGATGCCGGACTGTTGAGCCGCTTTCGCGAGGGCCAGTGGGCGTTCTACCGGATTGCAAGCGGACCCGAGGGGCCGCGCCTGGGCCGGGCGATCGTCGACTTGATCCCGGAAAACGATCCGATGTATATACGTGACCTGGAACGGCTGGACGAAATCAAAGAGGCACGCGCCGAGGCCGCCGCGTCTTACTTCAGCGAAAACGCCCCGCGCTGGGACGAGATGCGCTCGATGTACGTTCCGGAGGCGGAGGTAGAGGCATGCGTCCGGGGTATCCTCGGCGGCGGCGCAGTCTCCGATCTCCTGGACATCGGGACCGGCACCGGGCGCATCCTCGAGGTGATGGCCCCGGATATCCGGCATGGAGTCGGGATCGATCTGTCACACGAGATGCTGGCGGTTGCACGCGTCAACCTCGGAAAGACGGGGCTGGAGCATTGCCAGGTCCGCCACGGCGATATGTATGAGTTGCCGTTCGATGACGGCTCACAGGACGCAGTGGTGTTCCACCAGGTGCTGCATTACGCAGAAGAGCCAGCTTCTGCGATCGCGGAAGCCGCACGGGTTTTACGGCCCGGCGGACAGCTCGTAATCGTCGACTTCGCGCCGCACAGGCAACGTGTCCTCATCGAGGAACACGCACACCACCGGCTCGGACTGGCCGGCGAAGAGGTCACGGCGTGGTGCGAGAGCGCCGGGTTGCGATCAGAACTGGTCCGAGAGATGAAAGGCGAACCATTGACCGTGAACGTCTGGCTGGCGTCACATCGTCCCCGGGCTTCCTCCGGCGCCGCAACAGGAAAAATATCTACGGCGGTGGATGATTGAACTCCACCACCCGCAGGCTGCCACTGGTATCGTTCGAGTTCTTTCCACCGCGCACGCCCGGCGCAGCGCGCACGCTCTGGCGCTCGTTCAAACGGCTTCAACCCTACGGGCCGCGTTTCGCGTCGGTAACCTACGGAGCTGGCGGCAGCACTCGCGAGCGGACGCATCAGATCGTCCGGCGCATGCGTGAGGAGAGCGACATCCCTCCCGCCGCACACCTGACCTGCGTCGGCGCGTCTCGGGGCGAGGTTGACCAGGTGGCGCGCGACTACTGGGAGGCCGGGATTCGTCACATCGTGGCGTTACGGGGCGATGCTCCGGCCGGCTCGGACCGGTATGAGCCGCATCCCGAGGGATATCACTACGCGTCCGATCTCGTATCCGGTCTGAGACGCGTGGCTGATTTCGAGATCACCGTGGCCGCCTACCCCGAGACGCACCCGGAAGCCCTGAGCGCTGAGGCAGACCTGGACAACCTGAAGCGCAAGATCGACGCCGGAGCCACGCGCGCCATCACCCAGTTCTTCTTCGAGCCGGACCTCTATCTCCGGTTTATGGACCGAGTGCGCGCCGCCGGGATTACAACGCCCGTGGTCCCCGGGATACTGCCCGTAGTGGACATCATCGCCGCGAGCCGCTTCGCTGAACGTTGCGGCGCGAGCGTGCCGGACTCGCTCGTGTCGCGATTCGGCAGGGTCGGGACCGGCACGCAGGCCCGATCCAGCGTGGCGGTCAGCGTTGCGACCGAGTTCACGCACCGGCTGATGCTGGAGGGTGTGAACGAGTTCCACTTCTACACACTCAACCGCGCCGCCGTCGTGGCGCGGACCTGCGAGAATCTCGGCATCGTCCCGGCCGAGACGGCAATCCCTGCATAGGTCAGGTCCGGCGGGCGCGTGATGCACGATCCGGTCCTTCGAGAGCCTCAGGACACTGGGGGATGCCTTCAGCACACCCTGAGAGCCTCGGGGCTGTTATCTGGCGCAACAGCGGCACGCCTTTCATCCCTTTTCGCGCTACCCTGTAGCGCCGCGGGCATCGCGTTATGCCCGGCGGCACACGAGTAGGTTCAAGAGGAACACAACTTGAGCAAGGTCCTGATTACTGACTACGTGTGGCCGGACATCGAGGCCGAATCGGCGATCCTCAGGGCCGCCGGTATCGAACCCGTGGTGGCCCCGGACTCGTCCGTAGAGACCCTGACCCGGCTCGCCGCCGACGTGGACGCAATCATGTTCTGCTTCGCCCAGGTCCCCGCGCAGGTCCTCCAGAACGCTCCCAATTGCAAGGTGGCATCTCGCTACGGCATCGGGGTGGACAATGTAGACATAGCCGCCTGCACGGAACTGGGCATCGTGGTGACAAACGTGCCCGACTACTGCATAGACGAGGTGGCCGATCACGTAATGGGAATGGCGCTTTCGTTCAACCGCAAGATCGTCAAGCACAGTTCAATGGTCAAGGCCTCCGGCTGGGGTTCGGTTTCCCTGACCGAGCCTATGCACCGGCTACGGGACAAAACCATGGGCATCGCGGGGATGGGCCGTATTGGCCGCGCCGTAACAGGCCGCGCGCTCGCTTTCGGCATGACGGTGCTGGCGCACGACCCCTTCGTCGAGCAGGCAGACGCACCCGAAGGGGCGCGGATGACATCGCTCGAATCGATGCTCACCGAATCCGACTTCGTGACCCTCCACGCGCCTTTGATCCCGGAGACCACCGGGATGATCGGAGCTAACGAACTGAAATTGATGAAGAGTGACGCTTTTCTTATCAACGCTGCGCGCGGCCCGTTGATCGACGAAGCGGCTCTTGTAGAAGCACTGGGGGCCGGCGAGATCGGCGGGGCGGGCCTGGACGTGCTGGAAGAGACGGCCCCGCCGGACGATCACCCGCTGTACGCGTTCGACAACGTCATCATCACCCCGCACACCGCTTTCTTCTCCCAGGCCTCGACCATCGAGCTTGAGGAGCGAACGGCGCGTGAGGTTGTTCGCGTGCTGAACGGCGAGATGGCGGACATCGTGGTCAATCCGGAAGTCCTGGGCAAGACACGCGCCGGGATTTAGAACCCGATCGGTCATTCACTCGGGAGGTCCTGGTTCGCCGGAACGGATCAGGACCCTTCGACTGTCTCGGCCAGGTTGATGCCCTTGAACGCCAGCTTGATTTCGGAGACCCGGGCGGCCGCCGATTCAGGCGCGCTGCTTTCCATCTGCGACTCGCTGTAGGCGGCCCGGCCGGCAAGCGACGCGAGGCTTCGGAGCGATACGCCCGCAGGCAGTCCGGCTGCTGCTGCTGCGCTGGCGAACTCGGCGAACGACTCGCTGCGCCTTCGCACCCGAAATCCTGCCGCCGCCGCCAGGGCTTCGACCCGTCGATGTGAGTCAAGCACGGCCGCCCTGCCCTGCCCCGTGATCGACGAATACCGAAGTGAAGACGGCGCTCCACCACCCGTCTGCATCCAGCGCTTCCACGCAAACCAGCCTATTGCTCCAATAGCGAACCAGATCAGCATGATCGCCAACCCGATAAACCCGTTCGTCAGGAGGTTCCACAGGCCAGACACGCCACCCCCGACGCCGCCGCCGACTTCACCGGCGATACGATCGCCAAGCCGGTTTTCCAGCATGGCCTGCAACGGATTGGACGAACCGCCTCCACCGTTTACGGCGTCCGTGCCACCGCTCCGGGGAGCGGCATCGAACGGCACCCACCCGGCGTTCTCGAACGCAACCTCGGCCCAGGTGTGCGCCTCCGCCTGTGTCACCGTGTTTGCGCCAGAAAAGGGATTGTATGAACCCGGCAGGTAGCCGTTGGCGAGCCGGGTCGGCAAACCGGCGACGCGGCCCATCAGGGTCATCGCCGTAGCGAAGTCCATGCTCGTCCCGGGCGCGTCGCCAAACACGAAGTCGTCAAGCGAAGTACCGGAAACGAGCTGGTTCCGGGCGGTTTCGTCGAGCTCAAGTTGCGACAGGTACGAGGCTATCGCCGCCGCGCGATCGAAATCCGTCGGCGCGCCGGCCACGAGTTTCCTCGTAAACAACGCTATCTCGGAGAAGCCTTCCGGCAACGCCACGTACTCCGGGCCCTGCCATTCAGCCCGATCGTTCCTCAGCGCGGCCGGGGATGATTCCGGTCGCCGGGACACCACCTGGTAGGTAGTGCCCTCTTCGACGATAGGTCGCAGTGCGCCATCGCGCGGCACAAGTACGCTGATCGGATCATAGCCGGTCAGGATCTCGCCCGCGACGTCACTGTTGATAAAGAAGGTCTGAAGGTAACGCTCGCCCTCGGGTGTCTTGTCCCGGCCCTGGTAAAACGATGCGTACGCGCGATCATCGTCGTAGGTCGCGTACCAGCCGGGAGAACCGTCCATCCCTTCGAATACGCCTGTCACCCCGGCGGGGCTGTAGGTATCGTACGCAGACGCCCGCCAGTAGCTGGCGATGGGGCTGCGCACATGCATCACGAGTCCCTCGACGTCCGCGGGATTCGTATCCAGGGGATCGCCGATCCGGGCGAGCGCAGCCAGTTCGTCGGACGACGTCCCGCTGAAGAACCCTTCGCTGGTCGCGCCGGCCCCGTCCCCCTGTGTCTTCGATGGGTCGATCTGCACGAGTCCGTCTTCGCCGACCGAAGTGTTGGCCTGGGGACCGAATGTCCCCTGCCCGTCTTGAAGTTGACGCGCCTGCTGCGGGCTCACGCCCGGCGGCGTGCCTTCTCCCGAGAACGGCACAAAGGTCGTGCGTTCCGAGGGGGGCGTCTGCGCGCTGTTCCACGGCAGCAGCATGAAGGCGCCGATAGAGGCGCCCACGAGCACGATGGAGAGAATGGAGGTGAGGACTACCGGCGCGACCGGTCCGGCGAATTGCACCTTGCGCGCTTTGCTTGCCTCATCCTCCCAGAAGCCGACAGCGAAGAAGCCGACCACGATCATCCCGTACACACCGAGCAGCATGGAGAAGTCGTTGCTGAACGCCAGCTCCCCGGCGAAGAACATCACGATGCCGCTGAAGATCAACTGCGTGTACAGTCCCGCCCGCGTCCGCATATCGAAACTGGAAGCTGCGCCCGTGGCGAGAAGGAAGAAGGCCATCGGCACGCGATCTCCGCGAACCGCCGCGACCAGTTCGAGCCGCATCGCGATGCCGAGCACCACGATGAACAGCCCGATGGCCATAGATATCCATACGATTCCGGCGCGGCGCCGGCGATAGCTGACCCAGTGACCGGCGGCGAGGGCGACCATCGCGCCGGCAGGGATCAGGGGCTCAACGCCGACGAAGGCTATCGAGAAAGCCGCCCACAGCGAAGCCACCAGGGTGACGACGCGCAGCTTCAGCGAGTCTTCCGGAGTGTCGACAAATATCCGTCGGAAGAAGGTCGTGCGCCGTTCCCCCGTACGCTGCGCGGCAGCTACACCGGTTATCGGGCCAGTTATCGGGAGTGAAGCGTTCAAGCAGCTCTCCCGATTTCATCCACGCCTGTCGCGCTGGCCGCGCTCCATCGATGTCTGTTTACGTCGGCATGCGTGGCGTCGCCGCTTTCGATCTCGTTGATGCACTCTTCCAGCGCTCCACGCTGGCATTCGATCGCCGACACGCCGGTCGCACGAAGGGACATCAGGGCGGCGGCCGTGTCGTCGTTTTCCGTGAATCCACCGAGCACCACGGCCGATACCGATCCGCCGCGCAGCGCCAGCGAAGCAATCGCCTTGATCGAAACCCGGTCTTCCGCGGAAACTATCGCCAGCACGCGCGCCGTGCTCGACGCCGTCACGATCGCGTTACCGAGCATCTTCAAAGGCCCGGTCTCTACAAGTGCCAGCGATTCCATGATCTTGCGCCAATCGGTCGTGGCTGGTCCCGGTGCGCCGCCGGCCGCTATGGCCACCTCGTGGTTGTTTCGGACAAGCGCGCGTGAGGCGCTGGCGGCGATGGAGATTGCGTACTCAAGACTTGTCTCTGCGCCCTCGCCGATCGCATTCGACGCGTCGAAAGCGATCACGACGCCATCGTCCGCGCCGGCGTCGTACTCCTTCACCATCAGGCGGCCCGTTCGTGCCGTGTTCTTCCAGTGGATATCCCGCATCGGGTCGCCCGCGCCGTAACGCCGGGCCGCCATGACCTCACTGCCCGTGCGCGAGACGCGTCGCCCTTCCGTCTCGCCCCGCGGCGCTTCCAGGAGACCGACGTGCGACATCTGATGCCATTTCGGGTACACCAGCACCTCGAACGGGGCGGAGACGTGTTTCCGCCTCCTGAACAGCCCGAACGGCGCCGCCGACTCCACGGTCAGCGACCCGACACGGTGTCTGCCGCGGATGTCGCAGGTAACGGTGTTGGCCCCGGTCGTAGTCGCTCCGCCCGGGAGGTGCGCGAAAAAGACTCGTTCTCGCCGCTTTTCCCCGCCCGTAAAAGAGCTTTCGTAAGACGCCGTCACAAGGAATCTTGGGACCGGTCCGCTATTCGCGACATCCACCTGCACTTCTATCTCGTCGCCGACCAGGGGCGCTACGTCATCTCCACTGCGGTTCGTGGCAATCTTCCGGCTGGCCCGGAGGCCGGGCACGGTCAACCACGGCAGAACGAGGCCCATCGCAATCATCCCCCACAACACGGCATCAGCCAGGTGCAGCCACCCGACCCGCGTCACGGACGCCAGGAAAAAAATTCCGACCGCCGTAATGGCGACTCCAACTCCTCGACGTGTGATCATTGGAGACGGGTTCCACGCCTGTCCGCTTCAGAAGCGGTCCCATACCGGAACAGTTGTCGCAAAGGGCGCACTACGCCGGCACCGCCACGCTGTCCAGGATGCTCGCAACGACCTGATTCGCCCGCAACGCGGCGCCCGCGCCGAGGGTAATCCTGTGCGGCAATACGAAAGGCGCAACCGCCTTTACGTCGCCGGGCTCTACATAAGTCCGGCCGTTGAAAGCCGCCCAGCCCTGTGAGGCCCGCTGCAACGCCGCCCCGCCCCGGGGACTGACGCCGAACTGCACCCCGTCGGCGATCCTGGTCGCCTGGATCACGTTCACCATGTACTGCCGAACCGGCGGGGAAACCTCGATCCCGGCGACGATGCCTTGCATCTCAATGACACGTTCCGCGGTCAGGATTGCCTTCGCCTCAGGCATACCACCCTGTGACCGGGCCAGGATTTCCGCCTCCGCTTCCGGCCCCGGCATGCCCATGCCAAGAGACACGAGGAAACGGTCAAGCTGAGATTCCGGCAGCGGAAAAGCGCCGTGGCTCTCCGCCATGTTCTGCGTGGCGATCACAAGGAAAGGAGACGGCAACGGGCGGCTCTCGCCCTCTACCGTCACCTGGTATTCAGCCATCGCCTCGAGCAGCGCAGACTGGGTCCGGGGGCCCGTGCGGTTGATCTCGTCTGCGAGGACGATATTGGAAAAGATCGGCCCCGGAAGGAACTCGAAATTGCTTTCCTTCATGTCGAACACGGACGTGCCCGTGATATCGCTCGGCAGCAAGTCAGGCGTGAACTGGATTCGTTTGAAATCGCACTGCACCGATTGAGCGATGGTCTTCGCTATCAGAGTTTTGCCGACCCCGGGCAAGTCTTCAAGGAGCACGTGGCCCTTCGCAAACAATCCCAGGATCGTCAACTTCACGGTCTTCTCGGATGCCACCACCACGCCGGTTATGTTCGATGTCAGGCGATCAACATCCCCGGCGAATGTCTCGATCTCCGCCGGGGTTGCGCCCTCTTGCGACAGGCTTATGACGCGAGCGGGTTCGGGTTTCGATGTCGAGTCTTCGGCGGGGCCGCCCCCGGGGTTCTGCAACTGGGTCAAGCTGGCCTCTTCCCGTGTGGTGCGCGACGCGTGAAACGCTGACGGCGGAATAAATCGTGTCCGGACGCCCCGGTGAACGAAAGCTTTGTCGAGCTCCGGGGTTTCGACCCTCTCAGGTTCAGCGCGCCCGCCGAATAAATCGTCTGCGTTGCCCGTCGCCCTCGTGTAGGGTTATCCCGCACCTGGTGGCTGCGCAGATCACGGACGACGACCTCACACATGCGCCACGTGTAACCGCCAACCCAACCGCAAAGGGAGACAGATGAACGTCATCGTCCTGATGAACGACACGTTCCGTCGCGATCACATGGGCGCTTACGGAAACGACTGGATTCAGACGCCAAACTTCGATCGGCTGGCGTCCGAATCGGCCGTTTTCGATCGGGCGTACATCGCTTTCTACCCGACCATCCCGAACCGCTGGGATCTTGCGACCGGCAGGCTCAGAATGTCTGACTCGCGCGCATCGGCAAGTCCAAATACCTATCTGTAAAGCATCCCGCAACTGACGATACAGGCGGGCCGGAGATCAATTGTTAAGTTGCCTTCTGCGGGCTAGGTCAGGCAGTTGGCAGCGAGCCGGGCGCAGTGGCAGTGACCCCGCAACGGACGATGGTCCAAGCAGGTCACTGATGTCAAGTCAGCGGAGCAAACGCAACTCGCCGAGTTTGTTGTTAGTCGGCGAGACATAAACTGATGGAGGTGGTCGGCCGACACGGAGACGGTGAGCCAGGTCACGGGAACTAACTCACAGCTATTCACTGGAGAAAAAGGCCAACTGCTCGATAATCCGGAGAACCTTTGTCGCCCTTAGTTCAAGTTCTCCTTGTCTCGCGTAGGAAAAGTCTGCGTTACGTTCTCGTGTCCATAGGTATTGGTTTGATTCAGACCGGCAACGTTCATAATATTGGTCAAGCAAGTCGCTTAACCGCTCACTTTGGGCATCAGATAAGTCTATTTGCCGGCGCTCATTACCATCCGGAGACTGCGCCGTAATTTGATCGACCAATCCCCTCAGATCGCTGTCCGACGAAACGGACTGCGTTACGATTTCTAGATCGTCTGGGCGCAATATGATTCTTGGCATGATCTCTACCCCTTGGTAATTATTGGTGTCAGGTGGCGTAATCACTTTGGGTCTTATTGTCCTTCTGCCCAGCCAGACCAGCCCAATGAATATTGCTGCGATCGCCACCAATATGGCAACTCACGTGACCCAGACCTGCGATCCGGCTCGCTTCAAGGCGTTCTTTGACCAATACCTTGGCGCAACTCCCGTCGAAGATGTGCACGTTCCGGACCTCGGCCCGGTGGCTGATATACATGAGTGGTTGAGACCCTGTTTGGTGGCTGAACCGGACCAAGGGTTCGCGACGTAACCGCCAACCCAACCGCAAAGGGAGACAGATGAACGTCATCGTCCTGATGAACGACACGTTCCGTCGCGATCAC
>JASLLE010000028.1 GCA_030747175.1 Dehalococcoidia bacterium
TGGTTCTCGAGATCACCGTCGGCTTCCTGATCGGTGTGCTCGGCGGGGCCGTTGGCCTGGTACTCGGGACCGTGCGCATGCCGGCGCTCGTGAACGTTCTGAAACTCCACCCGGCTATCGCCATCGGCACCAACACCATCATCGGGCTGCTCGTCGGAGCGTCCGGGTTCGTCGGCAAGCTGATCAACGGGGACGTCGATCTCTTGCTGATCGCTTTGTTGGGCATCACCGGGATGATCGGCAGCTACCTGGGCGCGCTACGGACCGGACGGATGGACACAAACAACCTCCGGCTGGCCATCGGCATCGTCCTGATCGTCGTCGCCCCGTTCATGGGCGTAAGAGCGGCCATAGAATTCCCGAATTAGCCCCGATGGGGCGGTCTTTTTGGGGTGGTCGCTCTTTCATCTTTGATAGCGCATTCGGATGCTCCTGTCGTTCTGGGCCCGAGGCGAAGAAACTACCGGCCAGAACTCCCCCCACACCCGATAACAGCGCCTGCCCGGGTGCATCGTTCCTTTTACTCCTGCTCCCCACAGCGGGAGAAGGCCGGAATGAGGGGGCGAGCGCGGATGTCAATCCGCCCTTACGGTTCGAAACGTGACTTCACAGCAGATAAACGTGGTGTCCGGAAACCCGGGGGATCCTGCGTCTCGGCCCAGGATGACAGATCGCTGAACCGTCCATTCGATATCCGGCCCGGACCGCCGACCGGTTAAGCCGTAGCCAGCCCCACGACCGCCTCAGCCACCGCGTCCGGGTCGCCAAAGGGCAGCACCTTCATCGTCACCTGTCGTGACGCCGCCAGCGCAGTCATCGGCGAGATCGCGGCCGCCACGAACGCCGGGACGCCGGGCTCGTCGAAAGCCATGAGCGCGGCGGTGACCTCATCGTCGACCGCCACGCCGACGACCAGGCCGCCGGTCCTCTGAATGCCCATGAACGGCAGCACTTCGTCCGCCATGAGCGCCTGGGCGCGAATATTGACTCCGACCGCCTGCAACCGTTCCCCGGCGGATGCCGAACCGATCTCATGTGGCCAGGCGGTCTCCTCCGCGTTGACCAGCACATCGATCTTGCCGACCTGGTCCGTGATCCAGAGCAGTACTTGCCTGACCGATTTTCGATCTGTGACATCCATCTTCGCGAGCAGACACCCCGAGCCAAGTGACTGGATCCTGACGTAAACCTCGTGTGCCGCATCGCGATCGTCGGAATACGTGATCGCCACCGTCTTCGCGCCGGCCCTTGCGAGCGCTTCCGCGACGGCCGTGCCACGCGCCTGGCCGCCGCCCGTCACCACGCAGACCTTTTCCGCTATCGGGATGTCGGCGTGGTGGGTCTGGTCAGGATCGTTACCTGAAGGCTGGCTATTAGGTGTAATCAATGATCGCCCGGCCCGTAATCAGGCCGCTCGTCAGGTCGTCGCACGCCTCGTTGATCTCCTCAATCCTGTAACGTCGCGTCACCATCTCGTCCAGCCTGAACTTTCCCTCTTCATGCCAGCGGAGGTACATGGGGAAGTCCTCTTCGGGCCGGGTCGCGCCCAGGCTGCCCCGATACTGGCGCTGACCGCTGAAAAACAAGCGGGGATTGATAGTCATCCGCTCCCCGGGAACGCCGATCAGCACGGCCATGCCGCCGTGGTTATCTGCGCCGGAACCGCCGCCACGTGTCATGGGGAGAATCTGCTCGTTGGTGATCTGGAGTCCGATGGCGTCAAAGGCGTAATCAACCCCTCCACCAGAGATCTCCAGAACGGCCTCGATGGGGTCAACGTTAGAAGCATTGACGGTATGGGTCGCGCCCATGCGCCTGGCATATTCAAGCTTTTCGTCATCCAGGTCGATGGCGATCAGGGGATAAGCGTTGAGGAGACTCGCCATATGGACGGCGGATATGCCGACCCCGCCGACGCCGATTATGGCTACCGAGTCGCCTGGCCGGACATTGGCCGTGTGCATCACGGCGCCGGCTCCGGTAAGGACGGCGCAGCCGACGATAGACGCCAGATCGGTCGGAGCGGATTTCGGAATGGGAACCACCAGCTGCTCGGATGTCAGCACGTCCCGGCCCCATGTGTACACGGCGCCATTAACCGGTTCCTCACGATATGTCACGCCCGTCGGCGGGCCGGGATGCCTGCCCCGCAGTGGAGTCCGCGGCACCCAGGTCACGATGGCGTGGTCGCCCTCTTTGACGTGCGTCACATCGCTGCCGACATGGGTCACAACGCCAGCCCCCTCGTGTCCCAGGGAAGCCGGCGTCTCGGTGGCGGGATTGCGCATCTGGTGCAGCTGGGAGTGGCAGATCCCGGACGAGAACAGTTTGACGATCACCTGGTCCGGGCGCGGGTCCGGTATCTCTATTTCATCGACCGCGAGCGGAGCGCCGTGCTGTGTGTGTATCGCTGCGACTGATCTCATGCGAGGTGGCTCCTTCTGGCCCGGAAATGATCGCAGAAGCTGGCTCCCGGCAGCCAGCCTCGCGATGGTCGGACGAGTCTAGCAGCGAATCCACCTCTAAACGTCATTCGATTCGCGCGGCGCCAGTTGTATATCTCACGACAACCTCATGCGTGAGGGATACGGTGGATACAGGAACCAGACACCGTATTGAGCCGTCCGTCGGGACAGGAGGGTGCGTCATGTTTAGAAGGATTCTCACACCCCTGGACGGTTCGAAATCGTCCGAGAACGTTCTGCAATGGGTAGCGCCTTTAGCGGAAGCTCTGAGCGCAGAGCTGATCCTCACAACGGTCGTCGAGGTAAATCCTGTTGCGTCGGCTGTGTGGGGCGCCGAGCGGAGCCGATCCAATTCAGGCCCAATTCCCGAACCGGCGGAGGTACTCGCTGAACGAGAGAGTCGGAGGAGCGCGGCCGACGATCTGATCAACTCGGCGACCAGCTACCTTGAGTCGGTCTCGGTCCATTTCGTGCCCGACTCTGTAGACACGAAGTTTCATGTCGCGACCGGGACTCCAGAGGAACAGATCATCGCCACGGCCATCTCGACCGAGGCCGACCTGATTGCGATGGCGACACACAGGGCGTCGTGGATCGCTCGCGGCGTGCTCGGAAGCGTCGCCGATCGCGTAGTGCGCTCCTCTCCCGTTTCAGTCCTTCTGTTGCGACCCGTCGATTCGGATGCAGGCATCACGGGCCCCACGCCCATCAAAAATGTGATCGTCCCCCTCGACGGTTCACCGATTTCGGAAGCCGCTGTTGATGTAGGAAGAAACCTGTCGCGCGCAGTGAGCGCAAAGCTTCATTTCCTGACGGCGGCCTCAGAAATGTACGGGTATGGCCCGAGTGTAGGTGGCCCGTACGGCCAGGCCTACACCGACAGCGGACTGCGGGAAGAGGTCCGGAAGTATCTAATGCCGTACGTGGATGAAGCCGCCGGAGAGGCGATAGATGCCAGGGCGGTCGCCGTCAGTGGGAGCGCGGCTCGGGCGATTATTCGCGTCGCACACGAGGAACAGGATTCCATCGTCGTCATGGCTTCACACGGTCTGAGTGGATTCCATCGATGGATGCTCGGGTCGGTCACGGACAAAGTGATACGCAGCGCTGAATGCCCGGTTATTGTCGTACCCGGCGAGAACCCGGTTAGCAACTAGGGTCCGCCGGGTCTCTTCCGGTGTTCCGGATAGCCAGATCTGTAAGATCCACGATCACTCCAGGCCCAGCAACACCCGCCGCACAAGGCTCAGGCTGCTCAACGCGGCGCGGCGTCGGTCGGGCACGCCCCGTCCGGCTGACCGCACGTGCCGCGCGTGAGTGCCACCGGCGTCTGTAACCGCTATGTAGGTCTCGCCGCGGCCCAGGTTTTCGGTGCGCTGATCGCCCTCTTCAACGGCGTGGACCGCAACCCCGAGCGTCGCGCCCGAGACGGCGCGTACCGCCCGTGACAACGCGGCAGCGCGTTCCGGACCATCGGCAAACGGCGGCGTCTCGCCTCCCGCCCGCGCCAGACGCTCCAGCGCCTCGTTCGAGTTGATTATGTTGCCTTCGACGAAAGCCGTGCCCGCGGCTTGCTGGAACACATCGGCGATGGCCCCGCCCGCAAGGTCTTCGTAAGTCGCAACAGTTAAGCCTTTATCCGAAATCAAACTCCCCATCACGGCCTCCAGCGTCTCATCGTCGGTCCCGAATACGTTGTCGCCGAGAAGGCCGCGTGCCTCCTCTTCGACGGGTCCGATCAACGCCTCGGCCTCGGTCTCTGAACCGGCGCGGGCGGCGATACGAATGTCTACCTGTCCCGGGTGCGCCATCGTGCCAACCCCGGGATTTCCGTCGTCCGACATCAGGTGGCCGATCAAGTGATCCACGTTGCTTTCGCCCAGGTCCACGGTTTTCAGCACCCGATACTGGATCACGTCCGTGACGTTGAACTTTTCCTTGATGTAAGGAAGAACTTCGTTGTCGATCAACCACTTCATCTCAAAAGGGACGCCGGGCAACGAAATAATCACCCCATCGGTGTCCTCCACGACAAAAGCGGGAGCCGTGCCGTTGGGATTCCGGAATATCCCGGCGCCGTCCGGAACCTCGGCCTGCTTTTCGTTGTTCTTCGTCAGGATGAACCCGCGCTTGCGGAACCGTTCTTCCAGTTCAAGCAGAGATTCCTGATCTACGACGACCTTGCGGCCCATCACCTCGGCGACGATCTCACGCGTCAGGTCGTCCTGCGTCGGGCCGATACCGCCGGTGGTGATCACCACCTGGGACCGGCCATGCGCACGTTTCAGCGTGTCCAGCATCCGCGATCGGCTGTCGCCGACGGTGCTCGTGTAATGCAGGTCGATGCCGTTGTCGGCGAAACGCTGGCCGATCCACGCCGAGTTCGTATCGACGATCTGGCCCAGGAGCAGCTCGGTTCCAATGGCGACGATCTCGGCGTTCATGTGACCTTGCAATTCTTGGGCAATGCTTGCCCGGATGGTGTTTTACGGAAGCGGAAGCGTAGGCCCGGCGGGACACACCGTCAAACCTGCCGGATACACGGTTCCGTACCCGTGATTTGACAACACTAGAACGCTTGTTCTAGTATCCGAACACACGTTCTAATCCCGGGTCAAAGATGGAAGCGACTTCCAGCAGCCCGTGCAGAACATTCGCCGGATCTACCGGGCAGGCCGGCCCGGCCGGGATAAGTCGAGAGGTTACAGGACATGACGACACTGGCTACCCGCTCTTCCACCATCGCCGCCCCCCCGGCGGTGGCCCTTTCTCCGATCGAAAGCACGACACGGGCCGGCGTCTCTCTCGATGGCGCAGACGAGTTCTCTCGCGCCGTGATAGACAGCGTCGTGAGCAGGCGAGGCGACACCCTCTCTGTTTCCGTTACGTCCGACGCGGAAGCGATTGCCATTTCTACCCGCCTTGAGCTCCTGCTTATGACGGTGGGTATGGGCGCTGGATCGGTGTCCGCCCGGGTCGCCCCGTCATTCATGGAGCACACCTACCCGGCGATGCGCTCCCTCACGGAAGCACTCGATGAAGCCGGTTTTTCTGGCATGTGGACGGCGGTAGGCGGCAGGAATATCCGCCTGGTCGAATCCTGGCAAATGTTCATCAGCATGGACACCCCCGCCGCCGAAAGCGCCCCGAAAGCGTCGGGCCGGCCGGACACACTGCTGGAGGTGGTCTGCGCCGACCAGATCCCGACGGGCTGGTTCCGCTCCCGTGTCGTTCCCCGTTCTTCCGCAAAGGGCCTGACGACCGTGTTTTACAGCACGTCCTCAAGGTCGGCAGACGGGAACGAGTCCCTGTTCGATCGCGTGAGGCGCTCCAATCTCACCAGAGAATGGCGAGACGGCGTGCGACGTCATTTCGACACGGCCTCGGCGGTGACGGCGGCCGCCAGCTAGCAGAGGGAATCGGCGAAGAGCGGACCCCCGGGCTACGACGGGTTGCGCCACGCCCTGTGCCCCGGTTGTTCCCGATATCGAGCAAACGGCAAGTAACGCAGAGAAGGTAACGACGTGACCACAATCAGACTGGTCCGGGCAGATACACTGCCGGAGAACATCAACTACCGGGACGATGGCTGCGAAGTCTCATTCTCGTGCCTGGATTGCCCTCTCCCGATCTGCAAATTTGACGACCCCGGCTGGTTGCAGCGGGAAAGCCGGCAGAGTCGCGACGCGGCGATGATCTCGGCGCGACGGGCCGAGAGACTCTCGGTGGCTGAAATCGCTGGCCGCTTCGGGGTCAGCACGAGAACCGTGCATCGCGTTCTCAAGCAAGAACGTGAGGGAACGAGGCAGGCCCATGACCCGGAGCAGCGACCGGTGTTGTCGGTCCTGACGCTCCGAAATCGATCCCCGTTCAAGACACCACCGCCACTGCCCCGGATCTGGCCGCCGGCAGAGCGTTTCGAGCGCGAACCGGTTCTCGTCAAGATGGCATAGGTTGCCGGGTCAAAGGCGGAATCTATTCCGCTTCCCGGCGTGGAGAGGCAATCAGGTGTCTCCCCGCTTGACTACCCGGGCGTCTCGAGTACGCGCTCATCCTTGCTCGCCCCGACCCGTACCCGTTCGCCGGTTGCCTGATAAACGACACGCTCGGCGATGTTCGTGGCTCGATCTGCGATCCGTTCAACATTATGGGCGGCCCACAACAGGTAGGTGCCACGCTCCACATTTGCGGGGTCGGCCTTCATCAGATCCAGGAGATCGACACGCACCTTCCGGTACAGGTCATCGACGTGGTCGTCGTCCGGCCCGATCGACAGTGCTTCGTCCCGGGCGGCAGCGTCGTCACGGGTCAGGAATGCGTCCAGGCTCAGCTTCAGCATGCGCACAGCGCGCTCACCCATCGCCGGGATGTCGATCAACTCTTTCAGCGGCGGTTCCGGCCCCATCATCAGGCTGATCTTGGCGATGCCTTCGGCGTAATCGCCCATCCGTTCCAGCTCTCCCGCGATGTGGAGGGAGCTAACGATCCGCCTCAAGTCGCCGGCGACCGGCGCTTCACGACGAATCAACTCCATACAGGCGTCCTCTACGAGATGACGCTTATCGTCGATCAGGTCATCGTCTTCGATTACCTTTTCCGACAGTTCCAGATCACGATTCTTGATCGCGTTCAAGGCGTTGAAAATCGAGCTCTCCACGAGTGCGCCAAGCAGCACCAGATCTGATTCGAGCTGTTGAAGATCACGGTCAAATTCTTCGCGTGCCATGGCGTGCCTCGGGGAACCCGCTACGGACGGGCCGCTCAGACAACCGTCAATTCAGGTCACAAGACCGACGGGAAAGCGGCGGCGTACCGGGGATGAAGTCGGAAATTATAGCAGCGGTCGCATTTCATACCCAACAGGCGCTTGGAGGCCCGGTCATTCAATCAATCCTGATCTCGATCGACCGTTCCATCACGAAATTAGTCGCTTCCGATGAGCGCCGGCCGTAGAATTAAGGGCTGCGTTCCGGACCAAACGGTCGCAGAACCGGGCAATCCATTTGCCTGGCAACGAGCCGTCACCGTGCATTCCTCGATGCCTCCAATACCCGTTCAGCGCGTCTCCAGCACCACGCGGAATTACGCCCGACTTCGGCCAGACACAAAGGACCGTCCTCCCCGACCGTGACACTCGCATCCCAGAACACATCAGGCTCTTCGGACACGTCCCCGGAAACGCCCCTTCCGTCCATCCTCGACGTTAGCGAAGATGATCTCAATTACGTAGTGTCGCAACTCGGACAACCCGCGTTTCGCGCCCGCCAGTTGTGGCGATCGCTTTATCACGACGGAGCGCAGTCGTTCGACGAGATGACGACCCTCGCCAAACCGTTCAGGGCCGCGCTCGAAGAGCGTTACAGGATCTCGCCTGTGGCGCCGGAAGTTGAACTTCGTTCAGCGGACGGATCCACGGACAAGGTGTTATTCAAACTTCAGGACGGCGAACTGATCGAGACCGTCCTCATGCGTTACGGACTGGACGGTCACAGGCGAGCACGCCGCACCGTTTGCATCTCGACGCAGGCGGGATGCGCCCTTGGCTGCACCTTCTGCGCCACCGGACAGCAGGGATTCCGGCGGCAACTCTCCCCCGGAGAGATCGTAGCCCAGGTTCTACACATGCGGCGCGTGATCAGGAGCGAAAACGCGGCGCTGATCGCCGAAGGGTCTGCTAAAAAGGACGAGGTGACTGAGATCACCAACGTCGTATTCATGGGCATGGGCGAACCGCTCGCCAACTACAACAACACCATGGGTTCCATCGCCGTCATGAACCACGGGCAGGGCATGAACATCGGCGCACGCCACCTGACGGTATCGACCGTCGGACTGGTCCCGGAAATCCGAAAACTGGCCCGCGAGCCATACCAGTTGAACCTGGCGGTCTCGCTGCACGCGCCGGACGATGAGTCACGTTCCAGGACGATGCCGGTGAACAAGCGTTACCCGATCGCCCGCCTGATGCACGCCTGCCGCGACTACGTGGAAACCACGAACCGCCGGATCTTTTTCGAGTACGTTCTGCTCGACCGTGAAAACGACACGCCGGAACACGCCCGAAAACTGGCCGATCTGCTCCAGGGCCTGATGTGCCACGTAAACCTGATACCGGTGAACCCGACCGAGAAGGGGCCATACAGTCGTCCCAACGACCGCAGAAGCGCCCTCTTCCGGGAGATCCTCACGAGGTCCGGGATCCCAAACACGGTGCGCCAGGAAAAGGGCATCGACATCAACGCCGGCTGCGGCCAACTCCGTGCGCGCTCCCTTGATGACGCGGTGGAAACGGCGAAGTAGTCAAGAAGCGTGCGAACCCGGATATGAACCGGCGAAGCATGCCGCATACTCCCCGGTTGCCCGGGCCATCCACCGAATGGCGCTCGCACCGGCCGTGACCGCCGTCCTCTTCCCCGCGACCTGGCGCCCACGGCTACATTCCTCGTGCCTATACTGGCACGCCTGATTACTCTCCTCTAAACCAGAACTTTCGCCTGGAGCGACATGAATCACTCGCCCACGATCATCTACACATGGACCGACGAAGCGCCCGCACTGGCGACACATGCACTCCTGCCGATTATTGAGGGGTTCGCCGGCGCGGCCGGCGTTTCGGTCGAAACCCGTGACATCTCGCTCGCGGGTCGCGTACTCGCTCAATTCCCGGACCTTCTCAATGATGAGCAGCGAGTCTCGGATGATCTGACAGAACTGGGCAACCTGACGGAAGCGCCAGGTGCGAACATCATCAAACTCCCGAACATCAGCGCATCCATTCCCCAGATGAAGGCCTGCATCCAGGAGTTGCAGGCCCGAGGTTACCCGCTGCCCGACTACCCGGAAGCCCCGTCCAACGACGAGGAGCGACAGGCCAAAGCCCGCTTCGATGTGGCAATGGGGAGTGCAGTGAACCCGGTTCTACGGGAGGGCAATTCCGACCGTCGCGCGCCGAAGGCCGTGAAGGATTTCGCAAAAGCGAACCCGCCACCCATGAGCGCATGGCCGGAGGTTTCCGGAACCCACGTATCCGCGATGGACGCCGACGATTTCCGCCATAACGAAAAGGCGGTGACGGTCGCCGCGGGGACATCCGTGACGATCGAGCACGTCGGGACGGACGGCGCCGTAACAACCCTCAAAGAAGCGTTCCCGCTTCTCCCCGGGGAAGTGGTCGACGCGACCTTCATGAGCAAGCGCGCTCTTGTTGAGTTCCTGCAAGCGCAGGTCAGGGACGCGAAGAAGCGTGATGTGCTCTTCTCGCTGCACCTGAAGGCCACGATGATGAAGGTCTCGGACCCAATCATCTTCGGCCACTGCGTCTGGGCCTACTTCGAGGCGGTTTTCAAGAAGTACGCAGACACCTTCGCAAGCCTCGGAGTCGACCCGGACAACGGGGTGGGCGACCTTCTGGCCAAGATCTCAGATCTTCCGGACGCTGAACGCTCCGCAATCGAGAGCGATATCCAGGCCGCATACGACGAAGGTCCGGGGATTGCCATGGTCAACTCCGGACGGGGAATCACGAACCTCCACGTGCCGAGTGACGTCATTATCGATGCCTCCATCCCTCCGATGATTCGTGATTCCGGGCAGATGTGGAATGCCGATGGCGATCTTCAGGACACCAAGGCCGTCATACCGGACTCCAGCTACGCCGGCATTTACGACGCCGTAATCCGTGATTGCCAGGAGCACGGGCAGTTCAATCCTTCGGTCATGGGCAGCGTGCCGAATGTCGGCCTGATGGCGCAGAAGGCGGAGGAGTACGGCTCCCACGACAAGACATTCGAGGCGGCGGCCGATGGAGCGATCCGCATCGTCGATGCAGACGGCAACACTCTGATCGAGCACACCGTCGAAACGGGCGACATCTGGCGGGCCTGCCAGACCAAGGACGTTTCGGTCCGAAACTGGGTCGAATTGGCGGTACGCCGGGCACGCATTACGGGCGCGCCGGCCGTCTTCTGGCTCGATAACACCCGGGGCCACGATGCCGAACTGATCAAAAAAGTAAACGCCTACCTCGCCGATCACGATACGGACGGCCTTGGAATCCACGTTATGGCTCCGGTGGACGCCATGAAGTTCTCGCTGGATCGCATCCGCAAAGGCGAGGACACGATATCCGTTACCGGAAACGTTTTGCGTGACTACCTGACGGACCTGTTTCCGATTCTTGAGCTGGGCACAAGCGCCCGGATGCTTTCCGTCGTTCCGCTGTTGAACGGCGGAGGCCTGTTCGAGACGGGAGCCGGTGGATCCGCGCCACGTCACGTACAGCAGTTTGAGCAGGAAGGCCACCTGCGCTGGGACTCGATGGGCGAGTACATGGCGATTGCTGCCTCGCTCCAGCACCTGGCCGACCAGTCCGATAGTGGGAGCGCAAGGGTCCTGGCTGACGCCCTGGACACCGCTACAGCCGACTACCTGACCAACGCGCGCCTTCCCTCCAGGGTGGTGAACGAACTGGACAGCCGTGGCAGCACGTTCTACCTGACGCTTTACTGGGCGCAGGCGCTCAAAAACCAGGGCCAGGATGCGGAGCTGGCGAAAAAGTTCGGACCGATAGCAGACGCCCTGAGCGAGAACGAGGATAAGATCCTCGCCGAACTGATCGATTCGCAGGGAACGGCGCAGGACCTCGGCGGTTACTACATGCCCGACATGGACAAGGCAAGGGCCGCGATGCGTTCAAGTCAGACCTTCAACGAAATCATCGACGCCATATAGACCAGCGGTTGCGGCGCGCACAGAACGAATACAGCCCCCGGCAGGTTCAGCCGGGGGCTGTCGCTTTTAGACTCCCAGCGGAGTTGGGCTACTCCTAAATCGGCATCACCTCCAACCGGTTCGTGTGCGCCCGGCCCGCTTCCGCGGTTGCTTCCAGAGACCCGGGGATCATGACGCCCTCGTCGATCCGCGCCGCCACCGTCTCCGGCGGTCCGCCGTCCAGGAATTTGATGCCGTTGGCGAAGCATGCGTCACGAACCCGCGTTCGCGCCGCCTCCAGTTCCGGCGGGCGCGGCGGCTGTTGAGCGGCGTGATATCCGTGCGAAAGCGCCATATCGCCCGGGCCCCACTCGGCGAAAGCGATCCCCGGGATCTTGAGGGTTGATTCCACGGTGTTCAGCGCCCTCTTGTTCTCGATCTTGAGGCCGAGGATCATCTCTCCGTTCGGGTTCAGCGGCCACGGCTCTGCAATTTCAAGGTATTCCTCGTTCGATACGCCCCAGATGGGAGCGGCTGACGCCTGCCCGCCGTTGCCGCGCTCACCGTGGTCGAGTCCCGCCCCGACACCAAGCGGGTGGAACGGGTAACGGCAGGCCTCCACGAAAGCCTTGACGGCCGCCGGGTTCTCCGCCTGGCAAAGCAGGATTCCGTGGACGCCCCGGGCGAGGATCTGCCGGAACTGCCACGCGTTGTAACGGATCGATTCCAACGAACCACCGTCAACAGGCGCCTCAACGATCACGGGCGGCGTTCGGTGTCCGCTGTTGGTTGGTCCGCCGTCGACCAGTCCCTGCATGAAGCGATCAAGCCCGGCCATATCGAACGCGCCATGCTCCATGCCGATGTTGATGTAATCCGCCCATGTCTTCGCCATCCGCTTCCCGGCTTCGTACGTGAGCTCGTTCCCGGTGTGGCCCCCGACGTAATAGACCGGTTGTTCGGCCTCCCACAGCTCAATTACGCGATTGATCCGATTCGGCATGTATCCCCCTGTTTACCAGCGATCAGGCAGTGGTTCTGAAATCCCCTCTCCCAGCGGGAGAGGGTGAAGGGCGAGGGAGAGTCTTGTCGCGCAGACACGTCCATCCCCGACACCCGGAGCTCATCGTTAGGTCCTCAAATCCGGCCTACCCTACACCCAGTCCGGCGTAACGCCCCATTTATCCACCGATACGATCTCGTCCAACGGCTTGCGCGTGACCGGGCCAAACCGTCCTTCCGGGTAACCGAGCGGAATGCAGTACACGACGCTGGCTCCCTCGGGCATCCCGATGAGCTGTTGCACGTCTTCCTCTACATCCTCGTGGAGAGAGGTGATAGTTCCGCCGACACCCAGCGCGCGCGCCGCCAGCAGCAGGTTCTGAGTGGCCGGGATGACCGATTCCCGGCCCCGGGGCGCCGTGGTGCAGACCAGGACAATCGCCGGAACCTCGCCGATCTTGTCCGCAAGCGCCATCGCCAGTTTGTAGTGATCCGGGATGTCCTCTGGTTTGAAGAAACCCTCGTCGTTGCGCTTGGCCCACCATGCCACGCGATACATCTCGCCAAACCGTTTTCGGGCGTCGGCGTCCCGGAGCACGATGAAATGCCATGGTTGCCGGTTCGCACCGTTCGGCGCCTGTCGAGCCGCGTCCAGGATGCTATGCAGATCGGCGTCAGGGATCGGATCCGGCTTGATCCGCCGTATCGCCCGGAGCGAAAAGATGGCGTCGCCGAGTGTCATGTCGAGTCTGTCCAGTGTGTTCATCCAAGTCTCCCGTTCCGTTGTCCGATCAGAGTTCCCACGGATGGATCAGATCGGGGAATACCAGTGATTCAGTCGCCCGCCACCTCAACATCTGACAGGGATCCGAGGAACTCAAGGATTCGGGGCGCCGCGAGGTCGACCGCAGCGCCCGCGCCCCCGTGATCCTCTCCTTCGACCGGGAAGAACCGGGCGTTGTTAGCCTCAGCTCCCGCTCTCTTCGCGCCTTCAAAAGACGGATCTTCCGTTCCGCAGAAGAAAAGCTTTGCCACCGAGTTCTGTAAAACATTGAGAGGGCTCTCAGCTCCAGTCCAGGAAGCGATCGAAGCGTGTAGAGCGATCACGTCATTCCTGAGCAAGCGTGTGCGGTCTTCTTCCGAGAGACCGGGGCGGCTTTTCACTTCCCGGTCGAACTCTTCTTGTGTCTCCGGCGGCCTCGCGAGCGACCTCGGGTTGTACGGGTTGTACCCGCCCAGAATTAACCCGATCAATCTCTCAGGATGGTGACGAAGCATCGCAGCGCCGATCAATCCGCCCATCGAGTAGCCGAAAAAGTGGGTTCGGTCGATATTCAGATCGTCGAGCACTGCGACCACGTCGGATGCTCTGCAGGCCTGTGAAAACGATTCGACGTCGTGCGGTTTGTCGCTCCGTCCAGCGCCGCGGGCGTCGATCAAAACGAGCCGATATCGCTCCCCGAGACGCGTGGTGTAGCCCCGATCGCGCCAGGTGTCCAGATCTCCGGTAGTCCCGTGCTGCAATACCAGTGGCGGATGGTTTGGATCTCCCTCAAGCTCGTAATTGATGCCAACTCCTGCGTTATCTACCCGGGGCATCTGTTCCTCCCTGAAACTGGCCTGTACCCGTCGGCTCACGCGTGGATTCGTCAGACTATCGTCCAGACCATGCGTGGCGGATGGTAGCAGTCGATACCCTTCGATGCGCCATTACGTATAATTATCGGCAACACCGCATCTCAGATAATCAACGTCATCGACGCGCCCTTTGAGTGTCAGAGGGTCGAGGCCAGGAACTCAGGAGCTACACATGGTCGCTTCGACATCAGACCCACAGGTAAATATGGTCCTGGAGAACATCGAGACGATGGTCGCCAGCGAAGGCGGAACTCTGGAACTGGTCGATCTCGGCGATACCTCACTGCACGTGAAGTACCTCCCGGGCGTCAACGAAGAGTGCCCGGAATGCGTGCCGACGCGCGACAACGTCGAGATGTTCATGACGATGTCCCTCAAACTCCACGCACCTCAGATCACCGAGGTCACTGTGGAAGAAGGCCCGCCGAACGCCTGACCGCCCGCTTGCGGGTTGCGTCGGCTGCGGCCGGACTGATTCGATCGCGGCCGCGGGTTCTGGCTCGAAACCGGCGACCGGGATTAGCCTCATGCAGATACGCCCGTTAACAGGAGACGACCGCACAGCGCTGACCGGGTGGGTCACTCACACCGCCGGGTCGCCGGTCGCCGTGACGCCGCTTTGCGCTTACGACATACGGGAACTGGACGGGTTCGTGGCGGCGGACGTCGATGGTATTACGGGCGTGCTTACCTGCGCGGTCGAACGCCAGACCTGTGAGATAGTCACCATCGATGCGCTTCAGCCCGGCCGTGGGATAGGCGCGATGTTGTTGGACTCTGTGAGAAAGCTGGCGGTACAGCGCGGATGCAAGCGCCTCACGCTGTTCACGACCAACGACAATCTTCAGGCCCAGCGGTTCTTCGAGCGTCACGGTTTCAGGCTGGCCGCGCTTTACCCGGATGCGATGGACGCGGTGCGGCAGATCAAGCCGAAGGTACCGGCCACCGGCGATAACGGAATCCCGCTTCGCGACATGATCCGATACGAACTGAAGCTGCGCCGGCCAGAAATTTCGTGACCCGGCGCCGTCCGAAACCCCTTTCTACGCGATAAGCTCCTTTTGTACAGGCTACGGGTTGGACCCGCGCAACCGAGGGGAGACCGTTATCACGACAGCATCCAGCCCCGGCGCAGAACTCCGAGCGGCCGTCACCGCCGAGCGGCCCCTCCAGATCCCGGGCGTCATCAATGCCTACCACGCCATGATGGCGGAGGCGTCCGACTACAGGGCGATCTACCTCTCGGGTTCAGGCGTCGCGGGGGCTTCATACGGCCTGCCAGACCTCGGCATGACCACGTTGAACGAGGTCGCTGAAGACGTACGCCGAATCACAGGCGCGTGCGGTCTGCCGTTGCTGGTCGATGCCGACACCGGCTGGGGCAACGCCTTCATGATCAATAAGGCGATCACCGAGCTGGCCCGTGCGGGCGCGGCCGGGGTCCACATAGAGGACCAGGTTCAGGCCAAGCGCTGCGGCCACCGCCCCGGCAAAGAGATCGTCCCGCTGGAAGAGATGGTTGACCGCATAACTGCCGCCGTCGACGCCAAACCCGACCCGGACTTCGTCGTGATGGCGCGCATCGATGCGCTGGCTATTGAAGGAATGGAGTCGGCGCTTGACCGCGCCCGGGCTGTTGAAGCCGCGGGGGCGGACATGCTGTTCCCCGAGGCGATGCCTGATCTGGACGATTATCGAAAGTTCACAGAGGCCGTGGACATCCCGGTTCTCGCCAACCTGACGGAGTTTGGCCTCACCCCGGCATTCACCACGGATCAACTGGCCAGCGTGGGCGTCGCAATCGCCCTCTATCCGCTTTCCGCCTTCAGGGCGATGAACGCGGCGGCGCTGAGCGTGTTCAAGACAATCAGGTCCGAGGGCACTCAGGCGTCCGAAATCCCGAACATGCAGACACGAGATGAGTATTACGAGTTCCTGAATTACCGGGAATTCGAGGAGAAGATCGACTCTCTGTTTGCCGCAGAGACGACAGGTTCAACAGAAGGGAACGCACAATGACATCCGGTGGAAGATCAGGCGGACTCGCTGGCGTCGTCGTCGGTGAAACTCAAGTATCTACGGTCGGCCAGGAAGGCCATGGACTCACTTATCGCGGCTACTCGATCGAGGATCTGTCTTCACAATCCACGTTTGAGGAGGTTGCCTATCTCCTTATCCACGATGAACTACCAGACGCCTCGCAACTGGCCGACTACAAGGCCGAACTCGTTTCAATGCGGGCGCTTCCCCCGGCGCTGAAGACGGTCCTTGAACAGATTCCCGCGGACGCACACCCGATGGATGTCTTGCGAACCGGATGCTCAGCGCTCGGGACGATGGAGCCAGAGGGCGGCGAGCGCAGCCAGACCTGGGTCGCAGACCGGATCACCTCCAGCCTGGCTTCGATGCTGCTGTACTGGTACCACTACACCCGCGACGGAAATCGGATCGACGAGACGGCAGGCGGCGACACCATCGCCGAGCATTTCCTGACACTCCTCGGCCAGGCCGCTCCGTCGGAGTTGACCCGGCGGGCGCTCGATTCGTCCCTGATCCTGTACGCCGAGCACGAGTTCAACGCCTCCACTTTCACGGCGCGCATCGTCACGAGCACGCTCGCCGATCAGCACTCTGCGATCGTGGCCGGGATCGGAGCGCTGCGGGGTCCGTTGCACGGCGGCGCGAACGAGGCGGCGATGGAGCTTCAGTCCGCCCATGCCACTCCAGACGCGGCCGAGGAGGCAGTGATGGGGATGCTCGGACGACGTGAACTCGTCATGGGGTTTGGACATCGCGTCTATCGCGATTTCGACCCCCGGTCTGCCGTGATCCAGGAGTGGGCGCGACAGCTCTCAGAGGACCGGGAGAGTATGCAGCTTTATGAAAAAGCGCTGCGGATCGACCAGGTGATGAAGCGTGAGAAGAACATGTTCACCAACCTGGACTTCTACTCGGCCGTCGCCTACCACCACATGGGCATCCCCACCGACATGTTCACCCCGGTGTTCGTGATCGCCCGGGCGTCCGGCTGGTCAGCACACGTGTTCGAGCAACGGGCCACCAACCGCCTCATACGCCCGGCTGGCGAGTACACCGGTCCGATGGAACGCGACTACGTACCAATAGAAGACCGGTAGGCTGGGTTCGCTGATTCAGTTGGTTGACGGTGGAGAGCGCCGTTCCAAACGGGATCGCGCTCTCCACCAACAAGTCATCCTGAGTCCCGATTCATCGGGGCGAAGGATCTCGCCGGTAGCTCCCACCGATAGGACAGGTCTTCCCATGCGGGATTATCCGCTTCAATCAACTCGACTTTTCGGGCGCGTCGCCAACCTTTGATCTTTTTCTCCCACTCAATAGCGATGGCGGCGTCATCGGAGGACTCGAACCAGACCAGTCGGTCGACCTTGTACCTTCCAACAAACGTTGAACGATGCGCAGATCGATGCCGATAGAGACGCCTAACAAGATCGTTTGTCACGCCAACGTATAAAACGCGCGTCCGGCTGGACAACATGTAGACGTAATATTCGCGATCCGAAATGGCGTTATGCTCCGGTTTCAAACCGACTGGCCGGCAACCGGCGAGGTTCTTCGTCTCCCGACTGCGTCGGTGTTCCTCAGAATGACATGTTTAGCTTCAAAATCGAACCTGGGATGTCGCTACCCGAAGGTAGACCCGCGTGCCTGATCCCCGGCTGAAAGCCGTCCTGTTTGATCTGGACAAGACGCTGGCCGACTGGCCGCCGTTTCTCCGGCACATCGGCCTGATCCTTCGCAACGCCGGGGACGACACTCCTCGTCGGACCGGGGATCAGGGCGGGACGTTTCCGCGTGGACTGCAATGGTTCGAAAACTGGATGCGTCGTACTCAGGCGCCCGGTTACAGGCCCGAGCAGCGCGTTCTGGACATGCTGGCTGCGCTGGAAGCCGCCGATGTTCCGTGGGGCATCGTGACAAACGGGACGCGCTGGCAGCACGTGAAACTGGTCAACATGGGGATTCAACCCGAACCCGAATGCCTGGTGATCTCGAAGGAGTTCGGTCATAAAAAGCCCGAACCGGAGATCTTTGCCGAGGCGCTGAGCAGACTGGGCGGCCCACAACCGTCCGAGACCCTGTTCGTAGGCGACAATCCCCTCATGGACATCCACGGCGCCAGCAATGCTGGACTTATTACGGCGTGGATCCGACGTGGTCGAGTCTGGAAATGGGGTCCTCCGGAACCGGATTTCACCATCGACCACGTAGACGAAGTCCCGGGAATCCTTGGCCTACAAACGCAACAAACGTAAGACTCATATACATAGTTAGCACCTAACCGATCACAAGTTCACCCGTAAACCAACACCCAAAATAACCGACGCCTCGCGTCCGTCCGTCTTAGGAGTTGATTTGTCCGCCGCTGTTTCCAACGTCCGACCTGAGCCCGACCAGCTGCTCGTTGACATTGCCGACTACGTACTGGACTACTCGATAGACAGTGCGGAAGCGATCAACACCGCCTGGTACGACCTGTTCGACACGATCGGTTGCGGGCTGCTCGCGCTGAACTACCCGGAATGCACGAAGCACCTCGGCCCGCACGCGCCCGGCACAGTGGTTCCGAACGGAGCACGGGTGCCCGGAACTGAATTCGAGCTCGACCCCGTGAAGGGCGCATTCGATATCGGTTGCATCATCCGCTGGCTGGACTTCAACGACACCTGGCTCGCCGCCGAGTGGGGTCACCCGTCCGACAACCTCGGCGGCATCATGGCTGTCACCGACTGGCTCTCCCGAACGCGGCTGGAAAACGGAGAAGAGCCGTTCCAGGTCCGAGATGTCCTGACGGCGATGGTCAAGGCGCACGAGATCCAGGGCGTACTGGCACTCGACAACAGTTTCAACCGGGTCGGAATCGACCATGTGCTGCTCGTGAAAGTGGCTACCGCAGCGGTCACCGCGGGACTTCTGGGTGGTGACAAAGATCAGGTCATCAACGCCGTATCCAACGCCTGGCTCGATGCCACGCTGCGCACCTACCGCCACGCCCCGAACACCGGTTCACGCAAGTCCTGGGCGGCGGGAGACGCAACGAGCCGCGGTGTGCGGTTGGCGCTCATGGCGATGACCGGCGAAATGGGTTATCCGACCGCTCTTTCCGCGCCAGGCTGGGGTTTTTACGACCGCTGGTTCGAGGGCAAGCCCTTCTCCATGCAACGACCGTTCGGGTCCTACGTCATGGAAAACGTGCTGTTCAAGATCGCCTTCCCGGCCGAGTTCCACGGCCAGACCGCGGTAGAAGCAGCGTTTGCCCTCCACCCACAGGTTGCGAACCGCCTGGATGAGATCGAATCGATCACGATCACAACACAGGAATCGGCGGCGCGGATCATCGACAAGTCAGGCCCGCTGGACAACCCGGCGGACCGCGATCACTGCATCCAGTACATGACCGCCATAGGCCTGATCTTTGGCGATCTGAACGCCGATCACTACGAAGACGAGGCCGCAGCCGACCCCCGTGTTGATGCTCTTCGGGACGCGATGACGGTCGTCGAAGATCCAAGATACACGTCCGAATACCTGGACCCGGACAGGCGCTCCATCGCGAACGCGGTCCAGGTGACATTCGAGGACGGAACAAGCACGGACAAGATCGAGGTCGAGTATCCGCTCGGCCATCGAAGGCGTCGCGACGAGGCGATCCCGCGGCTCATCGACAAGCTGCGCCACAACCTCGGAACACGACTGCCATCGGATCGCGTTGAGCGGGTCGTCGCACTGGCCGAAGATCATGAACGGCTTGAATCGATGCCGGTACCCGAGTTCGTGGAGCTGTTCCTGGGATAAGACGCTGATAAAACGTCATCCCGATCCTTCCGGGCCCGGAAGGACGAGGGACCTTCACCGGCAGGCCGTTCCGCAAGAAATACCCGTTTCGCGAAGACCTTTGACCTCCCTCACACCAAGCCTCTCCCACCGGGAGGTGGGGATTCCCGTGATCGTCATGCACGCGAAGAGGCCCGGGATAATCCCGGGCCTCTTCTTAATTTCTGCGGCAAACCGTCGTCTTACGACAGCGGCAGCCCGACCTTTTCTCCCAGCTTTAGGGAGTGGGCAATGGCGTCCGTGAACTCCATGTATTTCACACCGGTCGTGAAATCGGTGTGCGTCACCGGTTCGATGCCGCGAATGGCGTTGATGAACTCTTCTTCGACGCGCCAGCCACCGGCTTTGTCCGCCGGCACATCCACCCGGCTCAACTGGGCATCACCGCGCTGGCCTCCATAAAGCGTCAGGCCGCTGCCCTCGTTGACAAGCCGAAGCGTACCCTCGGTTCCGTAGATGTACACGTCGGCCGCCGGGGCGAGTCCGGTCACCGTCGTAACCTGCAGATGAAGCTGGCCACCTGCTTCGAGTTCCGCGACCACGTCGATGTAATCCGGGATATTTCCGGTCGAACGCCGTCGGCCGTCGCCATCGGACTTGTGCTTTATCACGGTATGGCCGACCGCGGTCGCTGATGCGTAATCGCCGACCCAGCGCATCATCGCCTCGGACCAGATACCCATGCTCATAATGTTGTTGCCCGAGAAATCGCGTCGCTCGCGCCAGTGCAACTCGGCGTCCCAGTTCGGGAAGTTGCCACCGGCCACACGAGCGTCTACCCCGATGATGTCACCCACGTACCCGTCAGAAATCATGTCGATGATCTGCTGATCGAAAGCCAGTGTGTGTGGAGCCGGAACGATCTGCGCCACAAGATCAGGACGCTCTTTCGACGCGTCGAGCATGGCGTGGGCTTCGGAGGAGTTGGCCGCCATCCGGGCTTCGACAAGGACGTGTTTGTCAGACTCAAGCGCCGCGATAGTCAGAAGCGAGTGCATGTAGGGCCAGGTACCGATGCAGACGGCATCGATCGACTCATCGTCGATGATGTCCATCCAGCTCTCGACCGGATTCGGGATATCGAACTCGTCGGCAAATCGTGCCGCCGAGGCCATGCTGCGGTTCGCCACCGCCACCACCTCTACGCCCTCTATCGCTGCCAGTTTGGGTGCGTGATGCAGCCGGGTGTTGCCACCGGCGCCAATCAAGCCAACTCGGATAGTGTCCATTGTCACGGTGGCGGCTCCTTCTTCTTTCATCCTGCGTGGTCGTAGTCAGCCGGTCGGCGGTTGTGCCAGCCGACCCGAATATCTCTCTGGGACATTTCTGTCAGGGCGACCTAGCCTAAGAGTCCAGACGTGACGTGTCGAGTCCGCCAACGCACCCTGCCAATGCTTCCGCATTGGAAGTCAAGGCGCGCCGGGCTGCGGCGCAGGGCATTGTCGGCGGGCGGCCCGTGCTAGCCTGAACCTCTCCGAACGAAACAACCGGCAGGGAGCCTGATTAGCGTGCCCGACGATTTGACCCTCAGAGATGTGTCGATCGACGCAGAGCACGTCGTCATTCAGTGGGGGGATGGCATGACGTGCCGCTACCCGTTCCGCTACTTGAGGCTCCAGTGCGGGTGCGCAGGCTGCGTCGAGGAGATGACCGGCCGCCCGATCCTCGCCCCGGCATCCGTACCGGACGACATCCTGATCCTGGACCAGTTGCCCGTAGGCCGTTACGCCATGCAGTTCATGTTCACGGACGGCCACACCACCGGGATCTACCCGTTAAAAGACCTGCGAGAGATGTCGCAATTCGACGCGGTCCAGTGCGAGGGCGGAAAGTAGCTCCGGCCGGGGCGACGGGGCCGATTTCACATTCCGCCAGATTCGCGTGTCCCGACGATCTCGCGTGTCCTGAGGCTCTCGAAGGACCATCGGGCAGCCAACGTCATTCTCGATTGCCGTCCATGCGAGAAGTTCGCGCCCAATATGCCATGCACTCACCCTGAGACGGAACACCCATCCTGAGGCGGAGCACCCACCCTGAGGCTCTCGAAGGGCGGGCGGCTCCGCAACTATGCCAGTACACGCACCTCAAACGCGGCCAGTAGCCGGTCCGACGCCCGGGCGATTTCTTTTACAGCTTTATCGAACGCCTTCTGGTTGGCCTGTGACGGCTTCCTGAAACCGCTGATTTTGCGGACGTACTGGAGAGCGGCCGCTCTCGTGTCCTCTTCGGTCACGTTGTCCAGGTAGGGCGGTCGGAGCGTCTTGATGTTGCGGCACATGGGGTTCTCCCTGTGGTTATCGGACGGTTGGCTGAAACTCACCCTCACCCCCGCCCTCTCCCACCGGGAGAAGGAGTCGCGTACGGACCCTTCGAGAGCCTCAGGGTGGGTTTTGGTCCATTCGACGCGGCGCCGTCTACGCTCCCAGAAGAGCGACCGTAGTCGCCACTACGTCTTCGGGCGATGGGATGAATGCGTCTTCCAACGGCTTGCTGTACGGCACCGGTGTGTGCGGGCCGGTGACTCGTTTGACCGGCGCGTCCAGGCTGTCGAAAGCTTTATCGGCGACCAGGGCGGCGATGTCCGATGCCATGTTGCAGCGGGGCGTGTCCTCGTCAACGATCACGATCCGGTTGGTCTTCGTAACCGACTCCAGGACGATGTCTTCGTCTATCGGCGACAGGCTCAGCATATCGACCACTTCGGCATTGATCCCCTGCTCCGCCAGCCTTTCTGCGGCCAGACGGCACACCTCGGTCGTATACGACATTCCGACCAGGGTCACGTCCGAGCCGCGCCGCAGGTACCTGCCTTTGCCGAGTTCGATTGTGTACGACTCGTCGGGCACGAAACTGCTCATGTTGATCAGCTTCTTGTGGTTGCAGACGATCACCGGGTCGTCGTCCCTGATGGCTGCGGCAAGCAGACCGCGGCAGGTGTATGCGTCCGAAGGCGCTACGCACTTCAAGCCCGGTATGTGCGCCACCATCGAGTAGAAGTTCTGGGAGTGCTGCGCGGAGTACCCGGCTGCAACGCCGGAACGGGCGAACAGGGTGATCGGGATCTTGCCCTGCCCGCCGAACATGTAGCGGTTCTTGGCGGCGTTAGAGAGCAACTGGTCCCATGCCACGGTGATGAAGTCGAAGTACATGAGGTCGACCACCGGGCGGGTCCCGGTGAGCGCGGCTCCGATGGCCGCGCCAACAAATCCAGCCTCTGAGATCGGGGTGTCCCGCACCCGCTCGGCGCCGAACTCCTGGATCAACCCCTTGGTCGCGGCGAACGCGCCGCCCCACGAGTCGATGATCCCGAGGTGCTCACGACCCGCGCCACCCGCGACATCCTCCCCCATGACAAACACGTCCGGGTCGCGGCGAAGCTCATCTCCGAGGGTCCTGTTGAACGCTTCCCGGTAGCGGATTTCGCTGCCCGGTACATCAAATCCTGGGCCGAGCGGGTCTGGTCTTAGATCGAGGGTCATGTGGATTGGTCTTTCTTGTGATGGGCGGCGAAATATGTTGCAGAGGGTGAGTCTTCTCCCTCACCCCGGCCCTCTCCCGCGGGGAGAGGGGATTGTGGCTATGACCTTTCTTGATTCTCGTCAGCGTCGCTGGCTAGAAAAGGAGGGCAAAACAAGGTCCAGGCGAGCCCGGTTAGCGGAGGCCCTGGGGTGGGTTTGAGTAGTTCACGTATACGTCTGTGTAGAGCTCTTCCAGCGGCGGCAGCGGACTCTCCTCGGCAAACTTCACAGCGTCCTGGATCTCCTGATCGATCTCGTTCCTGATGCGCTCCATCTCCACATCGTCCATCAGGTCTTGCTCGGTCACGCGACGTTCGAAATTGGGTAGCGGATCACGCGCCTTCCAGAGTTCCTCTTCTTCCGGGAGCCGGTAAGTGTGGGGGTCGTCTGCGTGGAAATGGCCGTGATAGCGGTATGTCTTCAACTCGAGAAAGGTCGGCCCCTCGCCGGCTCGCGCCCGTGCGATCGCCTCTCCCGCTGCGTCGTAAACGGCGAACACGTCCATGCCGTCCACGACGACCCCCGGCATCGAGTACGAGGCCGCGCGATCGGCGATGTCCGCGACCGACACGGCGTATTCGACCGGGGTGGACTCGGCGTAATGGTTGTTCTCGCATACGAAGATCGCGGGCAGTTTCCAGACAGAGGCCAGGTTCATGCTCTCGTGGATCGTGCCCTCGCCGGTAGCGCCGTCCCCGAAGAAACTGACACCGACGCTCCCATCACCCTTGAGTTTTGCACTGAGCGCCGCGCCGACGCCCAGCGGAATACCAGCGCCAACGATGCCGTTTGCGCCAAGCATCCCTTTGGTGAAGTCGGCGATGTGCATCGAACCGCCTTTGCCCTTGCACAGCCCGGTGTGCTTGCCGAATATCTCCGCCATCATCCCGGCGGTATCGACACCCTTGGCGATGCAGTGCCCGTGCCCCCGGTGTGTGCTCGCTATCCAGTCATCGTCGGTGAGATGGGCGCAGATGCCGGTCGGCCCCGCCTCTTCGCCGTCGGACGTGTGGGCAACGCCCATCGATTTGCCTAGCGCCGTCTGCTCGAGTAACACTTCTTCAAACCGCCTGATGCGGTACATCGTGGTGTAGATCCAGCGCAACTTCTCGGGAGTGATCTCCATCGCCATCTCCGCCCGCACACCCTCGCGTCTTTAACGAGCGGAATGTGCGGATACTGACCTGGTTTCGGTATTTCAGGGAATGAATTCAAGGCATGCGGCCGCGGGCGCGCACGCGAAACCTGAGTTCGGCGCATCCTAGCACCGGGACACCGGTTGCGCTGCCGTGAACCCTACCGGCCAGAACCACACGTCAGGTCGAGTACACGCGTGGCGTCTGCGGCCACAACAAGAGAAGGAAGTCCCCGGAACATCCCAGAAATCCCAGGAAATCCCAGGAAATCAAGGGAGATCCCAGGACTCGATCAGGATCATGCCGCCGGGACCGAACTCCTCTGCCAGTCCGTCCTGCAACCACCTGTACGTGTCTTCTACGTAAAGGGGAACCACGGCCACATCGATTTCGACCAGTATCCTCTCTGCCCCCCGGTAAGCCCGGGCGCGATCTTCCGGATCGGTAAATGCGCCGCCCTGGTCCACGGCGGCGTCAAACGCTGGTTCGGCGTAACCGCCGACGTTCAGATCCGAATCGGACCGATATAGCAGGCGCAACCAGGCATCAGCGTCCAGGTACGGGCCTTCATGCCGTTCGATCCATACAGCTGGCCCGGTCGCTGGCGACCAGATTCCGTCGACGCGGCCGGATCCCCTGACGGAAACATCCATTCCGAACACCTCGGACCAGAAGCCTGCGACCGCCTCGGCGAACGGGCGTCCCTCTTCCTCCCTGTCGTACAACAACGAGAAACTTTCCAGAGAGCGAGCGTTCCGGTAACCGGCGCTTGCGAGCAGGTCGCGCGCATGCTGCGGGTCGTACTCGACTCCGGTGTCACTACCGGATGGCGCATGGCTCGCCACGTTTGAGGTCGCCCGGGGAACAAGGACCGTGGCGACCTGCACGGACCCCGGCACCGCCTCCTCTACAAGAGCCTCCCTGTCCAGGGCCTCGCCAAACGCGCGGCGCGCAAACACGTCATCGAACGGAGGCTGGGAAACATCGAACCGTAACGAGTACGTGACGCGACCCGGCATGACCTCCACCGCCGTATTCGGAGCCAGGGTCGCGGCGGCCGGGGATCGGGGTGGAGACATCCCGAAGATAGCGTTTACGATTCCGGCCTCGACACTTTCGATCGCTGCGGAGACGGGCGTGTTGAGAAATACGATGCCGTCCAGCCCTGTCCCGCCGGGCCCGTCATAAAACGGATTACGGACCAGGACAAGGTTGCCGCCGGCCAAGCGGTTAACCACCCTGAACGGTCCATTGGAGACGAGGTCGGCGCGATCGCTCCAGTCCTGATCCAGTGTTGCGACATGACGCGGCTGTGGGAACGCGGACGGACGGGCCAGTATCGATCGCAGAAACGCGGCCGGAACCGTCGTCTCTATCACGAGCGTCAGGTCGTCGACCGCTGTGACTCCGACCTCTGCAAGAGGCCTCTCGCCGGCCTGGAATAGCTCTCCACCGAGGATTACGGACGCCAGCAAACCGGCGTCCGGCGACGGACTGTTCGGAGCGAGGCTGTTCAGGATCCCGAACGCCGCGTCATGGGCGGTCACCGGCATCCCATCGCTCCACTTCAGTCCTTCCTTGAGAAGGTAGGTCTGGGTCAGGCCGTCCGGGGATGCTGTCCACGAGTCGACAAGATCCGGCGCCACCCCGTCCGCGGTAAACCTGAAAAGGCCGGCAAATACCACCCTGGCCACAGCATCGGTGACCGTTCCCTCCTTGATCATCGAAGGATTGAGCGTGTCCAGGCCCTCAACGAGCGCCATGTAGGCCACTTTCCCTGCCGGGATATCGTTCGCCACAGGGGCACCCCCCGGCGCGAGATCGACCGTACCCTCCGAATCTGTCCCGCCGCTGGAATCCGTCGGTGCGTTGAGGCCGGGCGCATCCATAGGAGTCGTGGGGTTGGTCGCGGCGGCCGTTATCGGAGAAGGCGGTGGCGGGGTGGGGACAGGCGTAACAGGATCGGCAATCGTGTCGCCGGGAGTTGGGGCCGGAAGGGCGGGCGCGTCCCCGCCAGGGGGTTCCTGAGTCGCGTCGGAGCCTCCACACGCGGTTATCGACACCACGATAAACGCGATCAGGAGAACTGAAACGCGTATCCGGGAAGCGTGTCGTTTGATCAAGAGATCGATCAACCTCAGGAGGTTCAGGGGAAAGTTTCAGGTGGACCGTTGGGATGGGAAACTGGGATATCGTCGCCGCCCGTTCCCGGGCCGATCTATCACCGGCGTCGGGTGATGGGCCACGCAACGTATCAAGTCGAAGACGGCCGCCCCAAGACACGCGTCGCGCGCGAATCCTTCAGGTTCCCGCGGGCAGATTCCCGGGGGCGTCCCGCGATCGGAACGCGTGATCCGGGGACGGAAGGAAGGGCCGCACGTCGTAGCCGGATGGTCGAGCGGCGATGCCGTAGACAGCCGTGACGGCCGGGGAGTATCCGTCCGGTTACGCTCGTCGAGGTCGCGGACTCCTGTGCAGCCGCATCACTCCCGGTCGTGAAGGGCGATCACGAATTGCACGTCAATCCCGAGGATTCCGGGTACTGGTCACTGGAAGCTGCCGAATATTGGGAGAGCCTTACTTGCTGCTCGGTCTCAGCACAGGGACAGGTGTTAACGAGGCGCTGGACAATCAGAGACTGCGCCCAATAGCGTGACGCGAGAACGCCCCGGGCATGCCGGGGCGTCATATCGTCGGCGTCGTCACGACGTGACGGCTAAGGTTGAGGATCTCGCGGTGTGAACATAGACCCGCCGCCGGATTTTGAACCGGCCGATGGCTTCTTGCCGAATATCCGGCCGATCGGGTTCTTGTCGCCCGCCGCAACGACCGCTATCGCTCCCGCGATACCGGCGGCGGCCAATCCCGCGAAACTGCGGCGCGTTACGCCCTGTTGTTCCGGTTGGGCCTGCTCTTGCAAGTGATTCACCTTGAGGTCTGTGTATTCGATGTTGATCCGGAGACGAGCGGGAGAGGATGACCAACTGCCCGTACCAACCCTCAACTTCCCGCCTTTCAAGGGGGCGGTAGTGATCCGCAATTATAGGATCGGCCGCATGAGACCCGCAAGGAATTGAGGCCGGCGACCTTCGATAGATGGCTTACTTGTCCGGCATGAAAATGATTTGTGCTTGACACATAAATCCCGCAAATGATAGTTTTCACAGGTCGTTTGACGGGGCGCGTTTTTCGCCTTGACTCAAACCTACTTTTGACACCGTAACCAACCCGCCCGAACCGTTACCAACGCCGGGCGAATCACCAGGATGGACCGCCGAAACCAATGCCGGACCCCGCCCCCCTTCTCCAAGGTGAATGGTCGGATAACGGATTAGCGCTCAAGCTTCTGTGGATCAACCTTCTGTTGATGGTCACGGCCGCCGTGTCGCTCGGTTTCGCTCACGCCATCATCCCGTCCGCGGTCGATAGCGGCACCTTCACTAACAGGGCATCCCGCATCCGGCCGATCCTTTACGTCATAGGATCGCTTGCGATCATCGTCGCCCTCATCAACGTCTTCTTCATCATCGACATAAGCCGAGGCTGGATCGAAGACATCTACCCGAGATGGTACGAGTAACGGCGGGCGCGTCAACCAGAAACCTGGCGGGTAACCGGCCAACGTCAAGTATCGCCGCGCGCGGCGAGTGGTGAAAAGATACTGAACCAGCAACCTCAAACGGACAGCGCCCGGCCCCCATGGGTGAAGATCCTGATCCCTGTCCTCGCCTTTGGCGGCATCGGGGTCACAGCGGTCCTCGGGTTCGTGATGGTATTCATCATCACGGCGTGGTTCGGCAACCCATTGCCCGTCTTCGGTTTTGATCAGAGTCCAGTACAACCGATCGCTTTCCCGCACACGGCACATGCCGGGAGCGAGCAGCTCGTAGACGCCGAGGGCAACCCCAGGTTTGACGCCGATGGCAACCCGCTTACGGGCATCGGCCTTGACTGCACTTTCTGTCACCGCACCGTGACCAGCACGAACGTCGCTGGCATACCGCCCGTTGAAACATGCATCACCTGCCACCGGGTCATCGGATCAACGCAGAGCGAACCTCTCAAACTGCTGCGAGCGATGGGCCTCGGCGATGAAAAACTCGGCATCGACGCAGGCCCGATACAGTGGAAACGCGTCCACCGTCTGCCCGACCACGTTCGTTTCGTCCACGAGGCGCATATACGATTCTTGACGGCGCCCGGCAATACAGATTTGATCGTCAACCGGGACGAGGCCGCGATCGCAGCGGGTACCAACGCCGACGGTTCCGTAGTGGCGGCCGTCGCCTGCTCCACCTGTCACGGAGACATCAAGTCCCAGACGCAGGTCGCCCAGGTAGAACCGTTGAAGATGGGCCACTGCGTTGACTGTCACCGTAAGAACGACGCCCCGACCGACTGCACAACCTGTCATTTCTAGGAAGGCATATCGGATCGTGACCCCGGAGTATCCGGCGCACTTGATTTTCGGAACTAACACAAGGAAGAGATGGCGACCCGAATCCCATGAAGCTCTCTAGACGGGAATTCATGACCCTTGCGGGCGGCTCCACGGTTGGAGCTGTCATCTTCACCGCGTGCGGCGTCCCGGCGGACGAGCTGCTCGTCGAAGCGCCCCTTGATCTGCCCGAAGACCTCGTGAACGGCATCGACAGCTGGTTCGCCACGACCGATGACTCCGGACTTGGCGTCATCGTCCGGGTAATGGAAGGGCGTGCAAAGAAAATAGCCGGCAACCCGGATTATCCGGTCAACCTCGGCAAACACGCCGTGCACGCAGATTCCGCGTTGCAGGCGCTTTACCACCCGGACAGGGTGAACGTCCCGATGCAACGCCGGGGCAAAGGCCAGCCCCTCACACCCATCTCCTGGGACGATGCGAACAGACTCATCCAGCAATGGATGTCTGACGCAGACGGCAACCTCCGCATCGTGACAAATCCGGTTCGTGGCGGAGACGCCAGGATCGCCGGCGGTGTAGCAACTGCTTTCAACGGCAAGCTCATGTTCTTCGACCCGCTTGAGCAGGGGGTCTTGCACCGGTCCATCAAGACGGTGTTCAACCAGGACAGAATTCCTGAATTTGATATCGCCAACGCTGACGTGGTGCTGTCGTTCGGCGCCGACTGGCTCGGAACGTGGCTCTCGCCGGTGCGATACAGCACCAAGTACGGCGATTTCCGGGGCGGCGACCACCGCGGCTTCATGATGCACGCCGAGTCACGCATGTCCATGACGGCGGCGGCGGCCGACAAGTGGCTACCGGTCAATCCCGGGTACGAGGGTGATCTAGCAGTCAGCATCGCGAGCGTAATCGTCAAAGAGGGTCTGGTCGACGACGCCAACATCGCCGCGTACACCGCCAACATTCCAGAGGGCGAGCTGGAGAAGTGGGCCCCCGAACTCGTCGCCGAGAATATTTTCCCGGACCCGAAACCCGATGAAGATGACAACCGGGCTGAACGCATCATCGACGCCGCACACAGGTTCGCAGGCTCGGAGCACGGCATCGCGTTCGGCGGCGGATCGGCCGGCGCCCAGACGAACGGCGTATTCAACCTGACCGCCATCTACGCCCTGAACATCCTCGCGGGGACCGTCGGCAAGAAGGGCGGCATACAGTTCAACCCGGCAGGAGCACAGGGCCTCCCTGACTCTGCCGCCGGCGCTTCATTTGAGGACTGGGAGAAGGAACTTTCACACTGGCGCGCCGGCAACGTGAAGACCGTGATCACCCGCGGGGTAGATCTGGTTCACGGTCTCCCGCGTTCCGTGGACGCCGGGGGAGCGCTTGATGGCGTGGAGAACGTCATCGCATTCACCGGCGTTCTCGATGAAAGCTCAGAGCACGCCAACCTGATCCTGCCCGAGAACTCGTACCTGGAGAACTGGGGACTCGACGTGCCGGAGCCGGCGCCCGGATATGAAGTGATCGGGTTCCGGCAACCTGTGGTCAACGCGCCACTGGACGGCGAGACACGCGCTCGACTCTACGACAGCCGCAACTTCCTCGACACCCTGCTTGCAGCGGCCGGTTCACGAACCGATATCGGCAGCGTCAAAGATTTCGTCAAGGACACCGCCGACGCTCTTCACCTGACCGGTCGTGGTTCGGTGACGGCCGGGGACGATGAACTGTTCATGAACGGCGTACTCCAGCGCGGCGGCTGGTGGGACGTGAATGCCACGGCTGCCACCAACGCACCTTCCAGCATCCCCTCCCCGATCGAAAAGGCGGCGGGACCGGGTCTCTCGGACTGGGACGAGAGGGTTGAAGGTCGAGTCTTCACGGTCGTACCGTTCGCTCACCAGTCCATCCTGGATGGCCGAAACGCATCCACGCCGTGGGCGCAGGCAACACCGGACCCGATAACCACCGTGGCCTGGGCGACCTGGGCGGAGATCAATTTCGACAAAGCAAAAGAAATGGGCATCAGCGAGGGCCAGTGGATCAAGGTCCGCACCACCGTCGGCGAGATAACCGTCCAGGCCTATCCGCACCCGGGTATTTCGCCCGACGTTATCGCCATCCCCGTCGGCCAGGGCCATCACGAGGGAATCGGCGGCCGATACGCGGAAGATCGCGGCGAAAACGTCCTGAACATTCTCGTGGACAAGAAGGAGTCCGAAACCGGCGCTCTCGCATGGGCCGCCACGCGAGCCACCGTTAGCAAGTCCGGTGGCAAAAAGGATTTCCCGAAATTCGAGGGAGATGCGAAGGACATAATCCGTACCGTTGAGCCCGGAGTTCCGATCCTTATCGTCGAGCCGGATCAATCCGCGCACGACGCCCAGGAACACAACCACGAGCTACATCTCCGCCATATCTCGAACGAAGAGTAACTGAGGGTTTCGTAACGTAAATGGTTTCTGCTGCCGAGAGGGTATCCAGTCACAAATGGGGCATGGCGGTCGATGTCGACCGGTGCACCGGATGTCAGGCGTGCGTGATGGCGTGCCAGGCTGAGAACAATGTCACCCTGTCAACGGAAGACATATACAGGCAGAAGCGCACCTTCGCCTGGATCCGGGTAGAACGCTACTGGTACGGCGAGTTCCCGGACGTGAAGGCGCGGTTCATCCCGATAATGTGCCAGCACTGCGAAAACGCGCCGTGCGAGCCCGTGTGCCCGGTGTTTGCGACTTACCACAATACCGAAGGCATGAACGTCCAGATCTACAACCGCTGTGTTGGCACCAGGTACTGTGGCGCCGGTTGCCCTTACAACGTCCGATTCTTTAACTACTGGGAGCCGGTCTGGCCGTCCACCCTGCGTAACCAGCTGAACCCCGATGTCACCATCCGAAGCCGTGGAATCATGGAGAAGTGCAGCTTCTGCGTGCAGCGGATTCGCCGCGGCGTGCGAGAAGCGGCCCGGGATGGCCGGGAACTCCAGGACGGAGACATCGAGACGGCATGCACCGAGGCGTGCCCGACCAACGCCCTCGTGTTTGGCGACATCCGCGAAGAGAACAATGCCACGAACCCGAGCCGGGCGTTCAGG
>JASLLE010000029.1 GCA_030747175.1 Dehalococcoidia bacterium
TGGAGAGGTGCGAGTTGTAGTTGTGCGGGGCGATGTTGAGTTCGTACACCTCGGCAAGCTCGGCGACCTTCTTGGCCTGTGAGAAGCCCTGCCACTGCACGTCCACCTTGACGGTGTCCATGGCGTGCTTGCGGAAGTAGGGCTGGTACTGGCGAAGGCCGAGTAGCTGCTCGCCCGTGCATATCGGTGTGCGTTGCTGCGTCTTGAGCTGGAGCAGGGCGTCCGGGTCCTGGTTGTCGATCTCCATCCAGTACAGCTCGTACTCTTCGAGCGCCCGGCCGATGGCTATCGCGCCCTCGGTCTTGAAGTTGTAATTGATGTCCAGGAGGATATCGATGTCCGGACCGACGGCCTGTCGCATCGCGCCGATCTGGGTCTTCGTGTGCCGTACGAGATCGGTCGGGGCGTTCTGGTCGTTGGAACCGGCGAACATGTTGCCGATCATGCGGGGTTCTTCGCCCGGGAAGATGATGTTGGTCTTGAAAGCCGTGTACCCGGCATCAACAGCCTCGCGAGCACAGTCGGCAAGGTCTTCCATAGTGCGGAGAGGTGGTACGCCGAGCTCTTCCGACCGGCGCGCCCGGTATGTGGCGAGGTGCGACCAGTAGACCCGCTGCCTGTCACGGAAGGGACCGCCGACGAGACGGTAGACCGGCACGCCGTGGTACTTGCCCTTGATGTCCCAGAGCGCCAGCTCAATTCCGGCCATTGCCATCGCCGTAGCGCCGCCGGTTTCGGCACGCCTGTGCCGGTACATATCCATGAATATCTTGTCGACCGGCAGCGGGTCGGTCCCGATGAGACTCCGTCCCAGGTCTTCGACCAGACCGGGCAAACCCCTGTACAGGGAGCCCTGACCGTACTCGCCGTAACCGGTGATCCCTGCGTCGGTCCGGATGGCGCAGAAGAGCCACGGTGCGGGACCGCCCTTGTCCACCAGGAAGTTCTCGATTGCTGTGATTTTCATATTTTTCGTCCGATCGGTGGGTGACGGTTGTGGTGCCCGAACTGGACTTCTCCCTCACCCTGGCCCTCTCCCGCTGGGAGAGGAGATTTGTCGTTGAAGGGGCGGGGATTCATTTATTCCAAGCGTACTTCTTCAGCGCGTCTTCGTTGAGGTCACATCCCCATCCCGGGGTGGTTGGGACCGTCATGTAGCTATCGATCACTTCCGGCCGCTCCGTGAACAGCTCGAAGCGCCACGGAACGCCTTCCGGGTCGCTTTCCATGATCCGGACATTGGATACGGAGGCGCACAGGTGGACCGACTGGAAGCTGGCGAGCTCCGAAGCCGGGTTGTGCGGGGCGATGTTCAGCTCGTAAGTCTCGGCGAGGTCGGCGACCTTCTTGGAGACACCAAACCCCTGCCACTGCACGTCCACCTTCACGGTGTCCATGGCGTGTAGCTCGAAGTAAGGCAGGTACTCGCGCATCGAGAAGTGCTGCTCGCCGGAGCAGAGAAGCGTGGATGTGGACGCCTTTAGCTGCGCCAGCGCTTCCGGGTCTTCGTTGTCGTGCTCTATCCAGAACAGGTTGTACGGCTCCAGGGCACGGGCGACCCGGATGGCGCCCTCGGTTTTGAAGTTGTAATTGATGTCGAGGAGGATATCGACCTCGTCTCCAACCGCGTCCCGCATCACCTCGATCTGCTTTGTCGCGTGTCTTACGAGGTCCGTGTCGGCGCGCTGGTCGTGGCTCAGGCCGTCCCGGGTCTGTGAGATCGCCCGGGGCGTTTCACCCGGCCACAGGATGTTGGTCTTGAAGGCGTCGTAACCGGCGGCGGGGACTTCCTGTGCGGCCGCCGCCACCGCGCCCCAGTCCTTGAGCGGTTTATCCGGCGCCAGGTCAGGGTTTCCGGCACGTGCGCTGGCCATGTGTGACCAGTAGACGCGCTGCTTGTCACGGTACGGGCCGCCGAGCAGGTTGTTTACCGGGACACCCATCGCCTTGCCCTTGATGTCCCAGCACGCCAGCTCGATCCCGGCGATGCCCATCTGTGCGATGCCGCCGGGCGTCGAGCGCATGAGGCGGTACAGGTCGAAGTAGATTTTCTCGACCGCCTCGGGATCTTTGCCGATGACGTGCGGCTTGAGGTCTTCGAAGAGCCCGACCAGCGCGTGCGCGGTGACGCCCGATCCGAATTCTCCGTAGCCGGTGATACCGGCGTCGGTGCGAATGGCGGAAAAGAGCCAGGGCCGGCGTCCTCCATCGACTACGAATACTTCAAGGTCTGTGATCTTCATGTTTGGTGTTCCTATCCGTTGGTGAGCGGGGCTCCCTGATAGGGGCTTCTCCCTCACCCTGACCCTCTCCCGCTGGGAGAGGGGATATATGTTGCCGGGCGGCGGTCTATCTATCTGTCCCAGGCGTGCTTCTTTGCTATTTCTTCGTTGAGTTCGGTACCCCAGCCCGGGCCTTGAGGGATGTCTATGTAGCTGTTGGTCGGCGTCGGCGCCACGGTAACGAGGTCGTCCTTCCACGGGATGGCGTCCGGGTCCGACTCCATGATCCGGACGTTGGAGACGGAGGCGCAGAGGTTCAGGCTCTGGAAGGTGGACAGGTGCGAGTTGTAGTTGTGCGGAGCGATGTTCAGCTCAAAGGTCTCGGCCAGGTCTGCAACCTTCTTTGCGTTGCCAAACCCCTGCCACTGGACGTCCACCTTGACCGTGTCCATGGCCCGCAGATCGAAGAAGGGCTGGTACTGCCGCATCGTCACGAGCTGTTCGCCCGAGGTGATCGAGGTGCGGGTCGAGGTCTTGAGTTGCAGTAGTGCTTCGGGGTCCTGGTTGTCGATCTCCAGCCAGAAGAGTTTGTAGGGTTCAAGCGCGCGGGCGACCCTGATAGCGCCTTCAGTCTTGAAGTTGTAGTTGATGTCCAGGCAGATATCGATCTCCGGGCCGACGGCCTCCCGCATCACGGAGATCTGCTTAACGGCCTGGTTGACGAGATCGGCCTCGGCAAGTCCGTCATGGGACACCCCGTCCCGCCCCTGCGTGATGGCCCATGACGGGTCGCCCGGGAACAGGATGTTGGTCTTGAACGCCGTGTAGCCCTTGTCGACCGCCTCGCTCGCGCAGTCGGCTACGTCGTCCCAGGTCCGGAGCGGTTTTGCGCCCCAGAGTTCGGGATTGCGCGCCCTGTAGGTTCCGAGGTGCGACCAGTAGACGCGCTGCTTCTCCCTGAAAGGACCGCCGACCACCTTGTGCACGGGCAACCCCAGCGCTTTGCCTTTGAGATCCCAGAGCGCGAGTTCGATCCCGGCGATGGCCCAGGCGGTGACGCCGTATGGCGTGCCTCGATAGGCGCGGTACAGGTCGAAGTAAAGTCGCTCGACGGGCGTCGGATCTTTGCCGATGAGCCACGAGCTCATATCACGCACCAGGCCCTGGACGCCGTGGGTGACGCCGCCCTCACCGAACTCGCTGTAACCAGTAACGCCGGCATCGGTGCGTATCGCGACGAAGTGCCAGGGTCTCGCGCCGCCGTCCACCGCGAACGTGTCTATTCCGGTGATCTTCATTCGGCGAGCGCTCCTGCTGGCGATGGGCTTGATCGGCTTTGGTAGCGACGAGCGGCGCTACTGTACACCCGGCGGGGCAGGCGAGCGACTCTCGTATGGTCAGTCGCCAGATTCTTCCCGTGAGGATTCAGTGGTTCTATTCCGGGCGGCCAGCAGCAACCCGAGCGCCGGGAGTAGCACGACTGCGCCGACTCCAAGGCCGAATCGGATCGATCTGATCGTTGCGAGCGCGCCGAAACCGGGACCGAACGTGACCTGGCCGAGCGCGTCCGCCTGGGAGTGCATCGACAGCACGGTGGCGCGGACTGACGGGGCGAGGCCGCGGTTGATCCAGGCGAGGAAGACCGGGTTGCTGGCCCTCCTGAGCGCGGTCACGACCCAGTAGGCGATGACAAGTCCGGCGAGCGACGAGGTGAATGCGAATACGAGAAGCGCCGCGAATAGCATCAGGTTGAGCACCACCAGCGCGCGCGTCGGGCCGGACCTGGTCGTCACAGCGCCGGCACGACCGGCCAGCTCGGTAATACCGACGCCCAGCAGCAGGCCGCCCGCTGCGATAACGGCGAACCACACCAGCGGGTCCAGCCCGGCGAGTTCCGGGAGGTCGACCTGCTCAAGAAGATGCGCCGGCCAGAGACGATCGAACGCCTCGGACGACGCGCCGAAGATCGCCGCCACGGCCAGCGAAAACACGAGCACCGTTCGCCCGCGGATCACCCGCAATCCGGAACGGACCGTGCCTGAAAGACTCCCAAATACGCCACCGACGCTCCCGGCCGGACGGAAGTTTCGCTCGCCCATCGCCAGGAACAGGAACACGGCCAGCAGGAGGAACAACAGGCCGGAGATCATGAACGGCAGATGAAGGTTCACGGTCGCCAGCGAGACGCCGACAAAAATGCCGATGAAGGCCGCGATCTGGCCGACCTGGGCCGCCCGGAGGAATATCGGACCGGCGGCGTCATCGCCTACTTCATCGGCGATCCAGGCCTCCTGGGCTCCGCTGGTGAACGCGAATCCGACGGCCCAGAAGACCTGCGCTATGAGGATCATCGCAAGGTTCGGGACAGATCCCCAGATGAAGAACCCGACCGCGAGGATGGCGTAGCCGATGATGACGGAACGGCGGCGGGAATAGGCGTCGGCGACGATCCCCGTCGGCACCTCTGCGATCAAAACGCTTCCCTCGAGCACCGCGCCGATCAACAACAGTTGGAACGGGTTCAGGCCGGCCTCGACGATGGCGTAGACGGCTGAGGTGGTGAACGTCACGTGGAACGCGAACTGCGTCCAGGCGTTCAGCAGCAGGAATGTCGTGCGCGGTTGTGGCCGGATGGGCGTAACCCTCGCGGGTGTATCGAGAGGCCGATTCAAATGTCGTGGCGCACATACGACCTGTTTTCGGGCCGGTCTGTCAACGTATCGATCGGTTGGACCAACGTTTCTCGCGTTCCGGTCGTAGAATCCCGGTCGCCGGGACGCGCCGCCCGGGAATGCAGCGAACGCCACCGAAGCACCGGAGTAACAGATGTACACCAGCAGACCCGTTCTCGCCTCGGAAGAGATCCGCACCCGGATGGGGATGGTTGTGGCCCAACATCCGCTGGGCAGCGAGATCGGGCTGGAGGTGTTGCAGCGCGGTGGGAACGCCGTGGACGCCGCTGTGACGACGGCGTTCGCCATGGGGGTGTTGCAACCGCTGATGAACGGAATCGGCGGCGGCGGCTTGATGACCGTTTACATGGCGGCCGGCGGCGGTGGCGCGATCGACTACGGCATGCAGGCGCCGGGCGCGGCGACGACAGATGAGTTCCCTCTTGAGGGCGGCATGGAGGGCATGGACACCGGGTCGTCCCGCTACTCCCGCAACTACGCCTGGCCGAAGGTGAAGGACGACATGCTGTCGTCCGGTTACAAGTCGATCGCCATCCCGGGGACAGTTGCCGGGTTGAGCCGTGCGCTGGATGAGTGGGGCACGATCAGTCTTTCCGACGCCATCCAACCGGCGATCAAGCTGGCGGAGGAGGGGTTTGCGGTGGGCGCCAACTTCACCCTCTCCACGGTGGCGCGCCGGGACCTGTTCCTCCGATTCCCGGCCACGGCAGAGATTTACTATCCGGACGGGTACCCGATCCCGGTCGGCGGGAAGCTCATTCAGAAGGAGCACGCCGAGACGCTGCGCACGCTGGCGGCTGGCGGCCCGGACGCGTTCTACAAGGGCGAGATCGCAGAGAAGATCTCCGCCGATGTTCAGGCCAACGGCGGGCTACTGGAGGCGTCGGACTTCGCCCAGTACACGCCCTTCCTGCACAGGCACGGGGTGCTGGGCGAGTACCGGGGTTACGAGTTGATGGGATTGCCGGGCCCGACTTCCGGTCCGACGGTGATGGAGATTCTGAACATCCTCTCCACTTTTGAGCTCACGGGCACGAACCACGGAGACCCTGCAATCCTCCACGTCATCGCCGAGGCGATAAAGCTGGCGGCGGCCGACAGGTTCACGTGGATGGGCGACCCGGAGAAGACGGGTGCGCCTATCGGCGCGCTGGCGGTGCCGGAGTACGGCGCGGAACGGGCGAAGTTGATCGACCGGACGCAGGCGGGACCTGCCCAGCCTGGAAATCCGTGGCCGTATGAGGGTCGTGAAAAGCCAGCCGACTTCCCGGGACCGGCCGGAGCGGCAGCGGACGACGGAACGACGCATATCACGGTCGTTGATAAGGACCGGAACGCCGTTGCGCTGACGCAGACGAACCTGGCCTACTCCGGCGTGGTGAACCCGGGCGTCGGCGTGATGATGAACAACGGCATTGGCTGGAGTTGCCCGCTCCCGGGCACGGTCAACACCATCGCACCTCACGCCCGTGCGCTCAACAACATGACGCCGATCGTGTTGCTCAAAAATGGCGATCTGGCCGGCGCGCTGGGCGCGTCCGGCGGTCGACGAATCTGGACGGCGGTGGCGCAGAGCCTCGTCCACTACATCGACCAGGGTATGTCGCTCCAGGGGGCGGTCCAGGCGCCGCGGATCCACGTGGAAGATGGCGATGTGATGATTGACGGCCGGTTCGATCACGACACTATCGACGGGTTGAAGTCACGAGGACACAAGGTGACGATCGTGACCCCGAGGTACGACGTTGCGCCGTACGCGGAGCCGAACGGTATCGCGGTGGACGGGACGGACCTGCGGAGCGCGGTGTACCCGGTGGCGAAGCTGACGATGGCGGCGGGGCATTAGCGTGAGGTGGTCCTTCTGGCTATCTCAGAGTTGTCGCGAGACGCGACCCACCTCCAGACCTCCTCCCTCCCAGCGAGGAGGCTTTCTAGATGCCTCCTCCTGATGTAGGAGGGGGTCAGGGGGTGGTTAACTTGTCTCTCGAACGAACGAGCTTCTCACTCACCCTTGGATCATCTGGCCTCTCCCGCTGGGAGAGGAAGGTTCTGGGCAGCGTGAATCAAGAATCGAGGACGATATGGCAGACAGGCGTGTACTTGTTACAGGGTTGAGCGGCGCGGTTGGATCGGCGATACGTCCGGCGCTTGAAGAGCGTTACGAGGTCGCGGCGTTGTCGCGATCCGGCGTGGACGGGGTACCAGACGCGCTGAACTTCCGGGGTGCTGTGCAGGATGCGGCCGCAATCGCCCCGGCGTTCGTCGGCGTGGACACGGTGATCCACCTTGCGGCCGATGGCGGGGCGCACAGCACCGAGGGCATGAACGCCGGGTGGGAGTCGATGCTCCAGAACAACGTGATCGGCACGTACAACGTGTTTGAAGCGGCTCGCGCCGCGGGCGTGAAGCGTGTCGTGTTTGCCAGCACCGGCGCGGCCGTTATCGGGTACGAACAGGAGTCGCCGTGGCGTGAACTCGTGTCCGAGGACGATTCCGAGACGCCGGCGTCGTGGCCGAATGTCACTCGTGATTCAGAGCCAAAGCCGCACAGTCTTTACGGCGCGAGCAAGCTGATCGGCGAGGATCTGGCGCGCTATTTCGTGAACACGTCCGATATGTCGATCATCTGCCTGCGGATCGGCGGGGTTGGCGCAAAAGACGTGGTGAACGGCATGCGCGGGCGATCGATCTACTGCAGCCACGCCGACATGGCGCAGATGGCGGTTAAGTGCGTCGAGGCGCCGGCATCTGTCCGTTTCGACATCTTTTACGTTGTCTCAAACAACAGGTACGGCTACCGGGACATCTCGCACGCGAGGGAAGTTGTGGGGTACGAGCCAACGGGAAGTGCGGAGACTGCGCCGAGGGCTTAGGCCAATTAACGGGCCTGCAATTTGGTGTCAGCGCGACATTCCGTGATCCGGCACCGTGGTAAATTATCAGGCAGAGATTCAGATTCAAACCGGATTGCAATGGAACGGTTCCGAACAGTTCGAGCGCTGCTCTCAATAGCAGCAATAGCGTCGGTCTTATCTGTGGCGTTGGTCGTTGCGACCGTCGGCGCAGAGGACTCCGCGTCAGGTGCGAAGCTCGCGGGGCTTGTCGAGTCGGGCGAACTGACTCAAGCCGAGGCGGACGCCAAACGGCAGGCACTTCTGACCAAACCGGACAAGTCGGATGCGATCGACCAGTCAGAATGGGACTCCGACGCGATCGAGAAAAAGTTAGCGGTGTTGATAGCGAACGGCGAACTGACTCAAGCCGAGGCCGACGCCAAACTGCAGGCACTTCTGACCAAATCGGACAAGTCAGAATGGACTTACGAGGCGATCAAGAAAAAACTGGCGGCGATGGTGGCGAACGGCGACATCACTCAGGAACAAGCTGACGAAAAGTTGGCGGTGCTCGACTCGAAGAATACAGCACCGTCTAAATCTTCTTAGTTGCCCGTCCCCAGAGACGATCGCGCTCCTCTCCTGTCAGCTCTGCAAGCTGGCTGTCGCTCCCTGAGAGTTCTTCCGTGCGCCTGATTCGGTCCCGGTATCGCAGCGTTTCGGCTCGCAAAGCAACTTCCGGATCGATCCCCGACGCCTGTATTCGGGCTACTGCCTCGAACAGTTGACGCCCTGCAAACCCCTCATCAACCTCATCGTCTCCGGCGTCCGGCACTGGCAAGCCTGCCCTTCCCGCTCGCCTCTGTAGTGCGGCCGCGTAGGCGAGCGCGGGCATCCCGCTTGGAAGGCCGTTGGTTATCGAATCACGGCCCGGCTCTTTGCTCTTGAGCGCGTCCCACTGCTGCGATACCTGTTCGGCGGTCTCCAACTCCGGGCCGTCCTCCTCGAATACGTGCGGGTGTCGACGCACCAGCTTGTCGACCACTCCCGCGACCACGTCCTCGAGCGTCCACTCTCCCGCGCGGCGGGCGATGTCGGCGTGAAACGTTACCTGTACCAGCAGATCGCCCAGCTCCTCGGCGAGGGCGTCGGGATCAGCAAGGTCCAGCGCCTCTAACGCTTCGTAAGACTCTTCCAACAGATTAGGCCGCAACGAGGCGTGGGTTTGTTCACGGTCCCACGGGCAACCGCCCGGGTCGCGCAACCGCTCAACGACGGCGAGCAGATCTTCCACCGTCCGGGAGGGAGTATCGGAACCGGGCATTGGCATATCTCCAGAACGACCAGGTTCGGGCTTTCAGGATGGCACGATGACGAGGTTCTGCAACGTACCATAGGCGCCGATGAACAATCTCCGACACAACGACCGCCTGGCTTCATCCACCGGTTTCCGTATTGCGGTCATCGTCCTGGTGGCGATCAACCTGCCCCTGTTTTTCATCTCGCTAAACGTCCGGGTGCTCACCAACTCCCAGGCGTTTTACGAGTGGGGGTTCGACAGCAACAACGTCGAGCGAAGGTCCGGGCTGGATGACGCGGCGCTTACGAGCGCGGCGGGCCAGATTATTGATTACTTCGGCAACGACGAAGAGTTTCTGGATCTGCGCGTGGATTTCGAGGGCGACGAGATTGCACTTTTCAACGAGCGCGAGATCACGCACATGGCTGACGTCAAAGACGTGATGAACGTCGTGTTCAACGCCGTATGGGTAACGGGAGCGGTGCTGATAATTGTGGTTGGCGGCGGTTTCTTTTTGCTCGGACGCCGGTTCCTGCCGTTGCTGCGGTCGGCCATCGTGTGGTCGACCATCGCGGGATTAGCTGTCGCAGCGCTGTTTGGCATGGCGACTTTGATCGACTTCAACACGACATTCCGGCTGTTTCACGAGGTGACGTTCAGGAACGACTTCTGGAAGTTGAGTCCGTCGGAGAGCCTGTTGTTGCGGCTCTTTCCCGTGGGGTTCTGGTTCGCCGCCACGCTGATACTTGTGGTGCTGACGGCGCTGCAACTGGGCGTCGTGTACGGGGCGGCGTGGTGGGCTTCCCGGACGCGTAGCGCCGGTTAATCGACCGGGTTCAGGCCAGTAGCCAGCGATCCACGACATCCGGTAGCTCGCTTAGCCCTGAGATTGTGTAGTCGGGCTGCACCCGCGGCTCTCGCTCGTCGTAGCCCGCAATCCACACGGCGGACATGCCGACGTCTTTCGCTCCGCCGATATCGGCGTGCAGGTTATCGCCCACGTGGAGAGCGTTCCCGGGCATCACCCCGAGCCGTTCGAGTGTGTGCGTGTACATTTTCGATCCCGGCTTTGCCGATGCGATTTCGTTCGAGAAGGTCAGGACTTCAAGGTACTGGCCGATACCCTCTCGATCGAGAAATCGCCGGTAGACATCTGGAGAGGTGGAACCGACGTTTGAGATCAGTGCCGTGCGGATACCTCGCGCCCTGATCGACCGCAGAACGTCCGCAGCGACCGGGTAGATGCTGGGCGAATGCACGAGAAACGGCTCGTCGATGGCCCGGGAGAACGCCTCGAACTGTGCGTCTGTTAGCGATGCCCGGGCCGCGGGATCGGCGGCGTCAAGGATCTGCTCCATGCGCTCGACGAAAGGCCTGTCGAAGCCGCGATCGTGGTCAACGCTTGTCTCCCTGCCGACGGCCCTGATGGCATCCGTGAGGGTTTGCGCTTCTACCATGATCCCGGCTTCACTCAGTGCTTTTACGCCCTCACGAACCCTGAGTTCACCGCGGCCCGTGCTTTCTTCGAACATGAGCGTCAGCCAGAGGTCGAATGTGACGGCGCGTGGCGTTTGTTCAGGTGGCACTGGGGTTCCTGCCGGGTGATGTTGGTGAGCGTGGTTGTGTTACTGGCCGGGCGGGGCCCGGTTTTCAGAGGGTCTTCTCCCTCACCCTACCCCTCTCCCGCTGGGAGAGGGACGCGTTGTGAAGTCATCCCGATCCTTCCGGGCGCGGAAGGACGAGGGACCTTAACCACGACCCTCATTTAGCGACTAAACCGTTGGGAACGAGACCTTATCCGTCCATCGACCGTCCAAGACCACGCGCCTGGCACGCAGAAAAAGCAGCGTTATCGATGGAGAGTGAGCTTGAACCTCCCTCACCCTAACCCTCTCCCATCGGGAGAGGGGACGCGTTGCTGCTGCACGGACCCTTCGAGAGCCTCAGGGTGGGCTTATGTGAGCACGGGTGGGGTGGGTCAGGTGGAAAGGGGGTTACTTTGCTCCTGCTTCCGGGCCTGCTACTCCTGAGGACTTCAGTTCTTCTATCTCGCCGGCGTCGTAGCCTGCGAACTCCAGTATCTCGTCGGTGTGCTGGCCCAGCGTCGGCGCTGCTGATTCGATTCTGCCGGGGGTTCCGTTCATCTTGACGGCTATGCCGATGTTGTGGACCGGGCCGGCGACGGGGTGCTCCGTGACCACGTTCATGTCCCGTGCGTTGACCTGCTCGTTTGCCCAAACCTCATCCATCTCGAAAATCGGCCCTGCGGGCGTTCCCGCTTCATCGAGTATGGGCAGCCACTCTGCGGTTGTTTTCGTCTGGAAGGTGGCGTCGAGTTGCTCACGGAGCGCGGTGACGTTTTCCAGCCGTGACGCGTTGCTCTCGAAACGAGAATCCTCGAGCAGGTCTTCCCGGCCGATGGCATTCACGAGCCGCACCCAGTTGTTCTGGTTGGCCGCGCCGACGTTCATGTGCCCGTCTTTCGTGGCGAACGACTGATATGGCGCGATCAGGCGATGAGTGGAACCGATGCGAGGCGGGACCTCGCCCGTCGCAAAGTAGAAAGCGGACTCCCAGACAGTGTAGGCGAGTCCAGCTTCAAGCAGCGACGTCTCGACGTGCTGGCCTTCTCCGGTCCGCAACCGCCGGATGTAAGCGGCCTCGATAGCGTGGAGAGCGAACATCCCGGCGTTCAGGTCAGCGATCGGCACCCCGACTTTGAGCGGCGGTCCACCTACATCGCCGTTGATCGCCATCTGTCCGCTCATGCCCTGCGCGATTAGATCGAAACCGGGCCGAGATGAGTAAGGGCCGGTCAGCCCGAAACCGGATATCGAGCAGTAAACGATCTCCGGATTGATCGCCGAGATATCCGAGTAACCGAGTCCGAGCCGGTCCATTGCCCCCGGGCGTCCGTTCTCGATCAAGATGTCTGACTTTTCGGTGAGCCTCTTGAAGGTCTCCTTGCCTTTATCCGCACGGAGGTCCAGGACGATGCTGCGCTTGTTGCGGTTGAGCTGTAGAAACGCGGCGGATTCACCGTTGATGAAGGGCGGGCCGATGCGGCGTGTGTCATCGCCACCGCCGGGTTTCTCGACCTTGATGACGTTGGCCCCCATGTCGGACATGTGCATCGTGCAAAACGGTCCGGCGAGGATCTGCGTCGCGTCGAGCACCGTGACGCCGTCCAGGGCGCGTGGGTTAGTCATCTTTTCTCCTGATCTTGCGAGCGTGTGATGGCGGAGCAATGTTAGCCGCTCCGAGCGCCCCCCGGTGAATCCTCTGCCCGAATTAACTTGAACCTGCTGAGGCATAATGCGGTGCCCGATCTAGTGGACATGGCGTCCGGGTCAGCCCGCGTCACCCATGAACTCATACTGAAAAGAAAGGCACGGCCTTCAGATGGCAAGCGCACCGTTCGATCCCTTTAATCTCAAGGGCAAAGTGGCGCTCGTCACCGGCGGAAACGGCGGGATCGGCAAAGGAATAGCGCTCGGACTGGCGCGGGCGGGCGCAAACGTCGCCGTCGCTGCGAGGAATCAGGACAAAAGCGCCGGCGCCGTGGCCGAACTTGAGGCGGTGGGGGTTGAGGCCATCAGCATCAGTTGTGATGTGACCGACGGTTCTGCCGTGAGCGCGGCGGTCGCGGATTGTGTCGAGCGATTCGGCGGGCTGGATATCGTGGTCAACAACTCCGGCGTGAACGTCCGCAAGTTGCCGCAGGAGCTGAGTCTTGAAGAGTGGCAAACCGTTGTGGACGTGAACCTGACCGGTGTCTTCTTGATGTCGCAGGCGGCCTACCCGGAGATGGTGAAACGCGGCGGCGGCAAGGTGATCAACATCGGCTCGATGATGTCGATATTCGCCAACGAGACACTTTCGCCTTATTCAGCAAGCAAGGGCGGAGTAGTGCAGTTCACGAAGGCCTGTGCTGCGGCGTGGGCAAAGGACAACATCCAGGTGAACTCCATCCTCCCGGGCTGGATCACGACCGATATGACGGACGTTCTTCGTGTGAATTCGCCGGAGCGATACAGGACTATCGTGGAGCGAACGCCGGTGAAACGTTTTGGGACGCCTGATGAACTGGCGGGCACGGCCGTGTTTCTTGCCACAGCGGCGTCCGACTTCGTGACCGGCACGGCGATCCCGGTGGACGGCGGCTACTCGATTCAGTCGTAACCAGAGAACCGGCGATTACCGATCCTCCACCGATCTGGCACGGTTCACTCGTGCGCTGGCTGTTCCGTATAGGTGATGCTGTCATCAGGGCTGTCGCGATACCCGTAAGAAGTATCTCGTTAGCCGACGAACCCCGAGCGCGACCTTGTTCGCACCCGACGGGAATCAACTGACCCAACGGTAGGTGCCGATGGTCGAAGAGCCCGGCAGCAGATTCGCCGCCGAATCCGGCGGCGTGAGAGAACACTCGCTTGAGAGGCTTGCCGCCAGATTGGGCGTCAGGCCTTCGATTACCAGCGAATGGGCGTGGATCGCAGGCCGGGCGATGCTCGTCGCTGTGGCTGGTGTCGGCGTTGTGGCGTTCCTGCGCGGGACGCCGCCATTCGCTTTCATGTTGTGGGCCGTGGGGCTTGTCCTTGCCTACAACGTGGGGCTCGCCGGGCTTCTGATGAAGCGCCGCGTGCACGCTTCGTTCTTCCTGGGGCTCGCTCTCGATACCCTCGTGTTGCTCCTGGCGTGGGCGGTGGTGGTCGCCGGTCTGGCGGAAGAGCCAGAAGCCACCGATATTTACCTGATCATGTTCCCGATAGTGGTCGTGGCCGTGATCCGTCTCGGTTGGCCGCTCGGCGTGGTGCAGGGGACGGTATTTATCGTGTGGATGGCGGCTACGGCGCTCTGGTTCTGGCCGGCCGATTTTTACGCCGTCCAGCAGATGCCCCTCAGGGTTCTTTTCCTGACGACAACGATGGGGCTGACCCTGTGGCTCATGGCCCGGCTGAACCGTGCCAGGGACGAGGCCGAGGATCTCGCACGGGAACGAGCGACTCTTGCTGAGATGAGTCGCGTGATCGGTTCAACTCTGGAGTTGGGGCAGGTGTACGGCCACTTTGCCTCGCTGGTCCAGGATCTCGTACCGTACCGACGGATCTCGATGAACCGGTTCGATCCCGTTACCGGCCAGCTCGTGCACGTCTATTCACACGGCGAATCTGCGCCGGGCAGGTCTCCCGGGTCTGAAGCGGATTTGTCTGCGGTGGTTAGCCAACGGAGCGGAGTGATGTTTGGCGGTGAGTCAACGGGTCAGCACGCGTCGATGGCGGCGCCTCTGATTTCGGGTGACCGCCTGATCGGCACCATAAGCACGGAAGCACCCGCGGACGCCGTTTATTCGCCGAGTGATCTGGACATGCTTGAGCGCGTGGCGCACCAGATTTCTTCTGCGATCGAAAGTTCACGCCTGGCCGAGGTCCTGGTATCCAGCGAGACCCGGTTGAGGAGTGTCCTCGACTCCAGCCAGGACGCGGTGATCACCCTCGACACGGGAGGCAAGGTCACGGGCGCGAATGCGGGCGCCGTGTTGATGTTCGGGTGCCCGGCAACACGTCTCGAAGATATGACGATCACCGAGCTCGTGCCTTCCTGGCCCGGGATCGATTCACGGGCGGCCGATCCAGAAGCGCCGGGACGGCGAGATTTCGAGGTCGACGCGCGACGATCAGATGGTTCCATGTTCCCGACCGAGGCCGTAACGGCGCCGCTCTCCGGCCAGGAGGGCTCGGTAATCACGCTTCGCGACATCACGGAACGGAAGATGGAAGAAGACGCCCGCATGAGGGTGCTTCAGACCGTTGCCCATGAGCTTCGCACGCCGCTGAGCGCGGTACTGGGCGCAAAAGATCTGCTCACGTCCACCGCTCCCACGGACCTTGACAGCTTCACGTTCAAACGGCTCATGGGCGTGATGGAGCGGGGCGTGGATCGGCTGGACACGCTCGGCGGAGAGTTGACCGACCTCGTCGATCTGATCGATATGCAGCGCGGGGCCATCCAGCTAGATCGCGAGCAGGTCCGCGTCTCTACTCTTGTGGACGCCGCACTGGCCGCCATAGAGCCGGTTCTCTCCCGGCAGGATCAGGTAATCAGGCTCCGACTAGACAGCCCGGGCACCGAGTTATGGGTCGACCACGGACGAATGGTGCAGGTCATCCATGGCCTGCTGATGAACGCCCATCGCGCCTCTTCGAAAGGGGCAGCGATCATCGCTTCTGGCCGGGTTTTCAACCACGCGTACGAGATACGCGTGCTCGACGAAGGTCCGGGCGTAGCGCCCGAAGACGAGCCTTACATCTTCGATCCGTATTCCAGGGCGGCCCGGGAAGATGTGAGGTCGAACGAGGTCCGGGGGTTCCGGCTCGCAATCGCCCGGGGATTTGTGGAAGCACATGGCGGGGAGATCGGTTTCGAGACCTCTCCAGAGGGCTCCGAGTTCTATTTCCGCATCCCGCTTGGCCGGCCAGCGGCACAGGATCAGCGCACAGCGTTGCCTGATCCGGGCGTCTCGGAACCTGCGGAACCGGATAGCGGAACCGTGTAGCCTGCGGCGACAAGATCGGCGCGTTTCAAGAACGGGACCGGGTTCTTTGATGACTTCCGGGTTTCCCGACCGTTATCCGGTATCGGGGGGATACACGGTTCCCGACAAGGGACGTATGTAACCCTTTTCTTTCGCGTCCCTGCCGCTCCGCTTCGGCGTAGACTCGCGCTTCCCGGATACGTACATCTGACGCAAACGATAACGAACGCAGGAGTCAGGCATTGACCTCGTCTCAAGGCTCAACCGGTGAGATCCCCGGCGTGTACGCACGGCTCGGCGTGAAGCCCATCATCAACGCCGGGAGCTGGCTCACGGCGCTTGGCGGCAGCCTGATGGCGCCGGAGGTTCTTCGCGCCATGCAGGAGGCGTCGACGGCGTTCGTGGAGTTGCGCGCGCTCCAGACCGCGGCCGGCGAGGTGCTGGCACGCGCCTGCGGGGCGGAAGTGGGTTTCGTGACCGGCGGTGCGGCGGCGTCCAACGTGCTCATGGCGGCGGCGTGCATGACCGGGGACGATCCCGCAAAGATCGACCGTTTGCCGGACTCGAGCGGGATGAAGAACGAGGTTGTCCTGTTTAACGGACACCGGAATCATTACGACAGTAATTACGAGATCGCCGGAGCGACCATCGTCCCGTGGGGCTTCGCCGGGAACGGCAAGCCGTACCAGCTTGAAGAGGCGATCACCGAGCGAACCTGCGCCATGGCGTGGATCACCGCTCCGTTTATGAAGCACCCGATGCCGTTCAGTGAAGCCGCCGGGATTGCCCACGATAACGGGGTGCCGGTGATAGTGGACGCAGCGGCCGAGGTACCGCCGCCCGAAAACCTGACCCGCTTTATCTCGGAGGGCGCGGACATGGTCGGGTACAGCGGCGGCAAGGGGATCGGCGGGCCACAGGGCACCGGTTTGCTTGTCGGGCGCAGGGACCTGGTTGAGGCGGCGTACGAGAACCATTTGAACTCGCGCGGTACGCGCGCCGGGGTTGGCCGTTCCGCAAAGGCGTCCAAGGAAGACATAGTCGGCCTCGTGACGGCGCTCCAGATGTTTACGGACACAGATCACGATGCGGTCTGGGCTGGCTGGCGAGTGCAGGCGGAACATATCGTCGGACGCCTCCGTGACACCCCCGGGTTGCGGGTTGTGCTGGAGGACGGCGATCCGAACCGGCAGGGTCCGCAGGCCGTGATCTATTTTGAGCGTGGATGGGACGGGCCAGATCCGGACGCCGTGCGCTCCGCGCTACGGGCGGGCGACCCGGCGATCCATGTCGGCGCCGGTGGTTACGGAGACGAGATCAATGTGGTCATGGTCAACGTACAATCGGGCGAAGAGCGCATAATCGCTGACCGGCTGGAGGAGATTCTGTCCGGTTCTGATTGATTCCATACCAGGCGCACCAGGGAGCAAGTTGTGAAGGTAGTCCTCGGAAGTGATCACCTCGGAACGGATTTTGTTGAACGGCTGCGTGACACGTTCCCGGACACGGAGTTCGCGCTGGCTCTTTCGCACGATGACATGGTCCGGGAGGCGGCGGACGCGGAGGTATTCCTCGGCTGGCCCACCAGGGAGGTGTTTCGATCCGGGGCCGGGTTGAAGTGGGTGCACTGCATCGGGACCGGCGTGGACAACGTAGAGTCCTTGAGCGACATCGCGTCGGCCGGGATTCCGATCACGAACGCCCGCGGCCCGCATACCGAGCCTATGGCCGATCAAACGATGCTTTTCTTGCTGTCCCTCGCCCATAACGCGAAGAAGATGCTGGATGATCAATCCCGGGGCGTCTGGGACGCGCTCGGGTTTGACCACGTCGAGGTGGCCGGCAGCACCATGGGGCTGTACGGCTTTGGAATGATCGGCCGCGCGATCGCCCGGAGAGCGCTGGGGTTTGGCATGAAAGTCATCGCCGTGGACCCCGGGCCGGACGATGCAGTTCCCGGCGTGGATGTCCGCGGGATAGACAGGCTGGACGAACTGTTCCGTTCGGCTGACTGGCTGGTAGTGGCCTGTCCACTCACCGACGAAACCCGCATGTCTGTCGATGCCCGTCGCATCGGGCTATTGAAGCCAACGGGGTCGCTGATCGTTATCTCGCGCGGCGGTATCGTTGACGAGGTGGCGCTGGGCGACGCGCTGACCGCCGGCAGCATCGCCGGCGTGGCGCTGGATGCGACCGACCCGGAACCGCCGGTCGCAGATAGCCCGTTCTGGAACCACCCGAATGCGCTGATCTCGTCTCATTCGTCTGCACTCACGCCGGAGATGTACGAAGGGCGACGACAGATAGTGATCGAAAACATCCGCCATTACCTGGCCGGCGAGGATCTGATCAATCCGGTCAACCCGGTGAAGGGTTACTAGGGCCACCGGCGAAGTCGCGGTATGCGCGATTGCCCCGGGCGCATCGGGGCGACATAGACTTGAGAAATACCGGCCCGCAATAGACCGGCCGCGGGTGTAAACGGACAACCCGGGAGAGGGAATGCTAAAGGGAGCTCTAATCGCGTTCGGGATCATGATCGGCTCGATCGCGATACCGGGATTTCACTGGGTGTCGATCTGGTTCGGCCCCTTCCTCGCCGGGTACTTTGGCGGCGGAGTTGCCAGGGCGGACGAGGACAAGATCGTAAAATTTGGGCTCCTGGTCGCCGGGATGATGATCGTTCCCCTGGCGGCGGCGCTCGGGGCGCTCTACCTGTTCGACATCGGCGGGTTTTTCCGGTTTTTCCTGATCGTCATGGCTATCGTGATCGTTCCGTACACGTGGTTTGGCGTAACGCTCGGCGCGCTGCTCAGCTACCTCTCCCGAAAAAAGGTGGCCGAGAGGGCCGCCGCCGAGGAGGCAAACACCGCGTCCTCCTGATCAGGGCTTCAGGCGCCGGTTTGCCGGGGTCGTCCCGGTCATGCCGATCCTGACCCGGGGTGATCGGCGCCGGGTTGCTCGGGGCGGCCGAACCTCCGTCCCCACTGCATCAAGACCCGGGGGTAGCCAGAACTTTTTCCGCAGGGCATGTCGCTAGCCCAGGAATTCCGATGTTTCCTCAATATATGTTGTAAGTATCAGTCATATTATTGAAGACTGTAGAACGCATTTTCGTCATGTATTTCACCGGTTGTTTCCCAATGGTTTATGCAATCTTCAAATGTCTCTTTTTTACAGTTGTTCTGCACAACGGAGTAGCCTCGGAGTGAATGGCATCTCCGGATCGACGAGTCTTCGACGAAACGTGCAGGGGTGTCTGGTCCCCGCGTCGGACGACAAGTCGTCGTAGGCCCGCGTTGCTCCGGTAACAAATCGTCAACAATTACGGCTGATTCATTTGACTATAAATGGTGAGATGCGATAATCGACCGGCATCGTCATGAATCGATGGCGATGAAATTGTCTTAATTGACGGAGCAATGAATGCGAATCGAAGAAGCAGATCTGAATACGCTGAAGACGGCTCAACGTCGCGGTCGAGTTCGCTCGCCCGAGACGCAAGAATTGATCGAGGCGATTGATTCGCTGGTTCCGGGCGCTGCGAAGGCGGTAGTGGTTGAGCCGGGGCAGACGCCGCAGAAAGTCCGAGCCCGCGTAATGTATGCAGGGAAGGCAGCCGGGAAGAAACTCCAGGCGGCGATCTCCGGCGACAAGGTACTGTTTGCGCTCAAGGAAGAGAGACGACGGCCGGGCCGTCCTCGGAAGAACCCTCTCTGATTTTCGTCAGTAACTGAAAAGGGGAGCGCATCGCACTCCCCTTTTTTAGTGACGCGCTCAAACACCTGGATGACTACTCTGGTGGGTTGAGCCTTCTGGCCTCTCGACCCGTGACCGAGTTGATTACCTCGTCCACGCCCATCCGGCCAATCGGCCCGGTGGCATACATCGCTCCGAAGATGTTTCCTCCCCGGCTGATCAGGAACTCCATCGGCTGGTGGTAATGCCCGTGATGATCATCCCCGTACCAGGGATCAAATCCCTCCACCTGCTCGTCCGTCACGCCGTACGCGATGGGCATTGTGAGCCCGTATTCCCCGGCCATCTCGGCGGTCGATTCCTTATCACCGGTCGTTGCGCCGATTACCGCGACGCCAAGCGCGGTCAGTTCATCTTTTTTCGCTTCGTAGCTGGCCAACTGCCGGCGGCAGTACGGTCACCAGTTACCGCGGTAGAAGAGGAGCGCCACGTACCTGCCGGGCATCTCATTCGGCAGCGTGAGGGTTCCGCCATCGATCAGGTCAAACGTGATCTCCGGCAGTTTGTCGCCCTGTATCAATTTGGTCATCCAGTTGACCTCTCGGTGCGTCGTCTTCGCCGGTTAATACCCGGGCTTTGAGCGGACATACTGCGGCGGCCATTCCACGTCGTCACCCAGCTCGATGGCGGCGTGCAGCGGCCAGTACGGGTTGCGCAGCACTTCGCGGCCCAGGAAGATCACATCCGCCTTCCCGGCGGCGAGAACTTCCTCCGCCTGTTTCGCTTCCGTGATCAGGCCGACAGCGCCGGTTGGGACATCCGCCCCGGACCGAACCGCATCGGCGAACGGTACCTGGTAGCCCGGTCTGAGCTTCATCTGCTGGTGAGGCGAAACGCCGCCGGACGAGCAGTCGACAAGGTCAACTCCATGCGCCTTCAGCGATTTCGAGAACTCGACGGCGTCCGGGACGTCCCATCCACTGCCCTCCACCCAGTCAGTGGTTGAGATGCGGACCATGAGCGGAAGGTTCTCGGGCCACACCTCGCGCACGGCGTCCACGACCCTGAGGGGGAGGCGCGCCCGGTTGTCGGCGCTGCCGCCGTAAGCGTCTTCACGGTGGTTCGAGATAGGCGACAGGAAGGTGTGCCCGAGGTAGCCATGTGCGAAGTGCAACTCGACCACTTTGAACCCGGCGTCAAGGCTGCGCTTTGCGGCCGCACGCCAGTCATCCACCAGCGCATCGATATCCGATTCGCTCAACTCGTCCGGCGTCGCCCAGCCATCGTCAAACGGCACGGCCGATACGCCGACCGGCTGCCAGCCGCCATCGTCGGGTCCGACGAAACCGCTGCCGAGCCATGGCCGGTTCCGCGACGCCTTGCGGCCGGCGTGCGCCAGTTGAATACACGGGACCGATCCGTTCTCCGTGATGAAGCTGGTGATCGGCTTCCATGCCTCGACCTGTTCATCGTTCCAGATGCCAACATCGCCGGGGCTGATGCGTCCCGCGGGGTTCACCGCGGCGGCCTCTGTCATCACCATGCCGGATCCGCCGACCGCCCGGGTCCCGAGATGTACCAGGTGCCATTCGTTGGGCATCCCGTCCTCGGCGGAATACTGACACATGGGTGCGACAAAGACCCGGTTCGGGAACTTTACGTCGCGCAGTTTGTATGAGGAAAATAGCTGGCTGATTGTTCTGTCCTTCGTGATTCGGTTTGGTTCAGGTCAATCCGTGATCTGGTAGCCGTTTGTGTTCGACCCCGTCTATGAGACCGGCTTAGAGCGAATGTACTGGTGCGGCCACGGAGTGTCATCTCCGAGTCCGATCGCGGCATGAAGGGGCCAGTAAGGGTTTCTCAGGAGTTCCCGGCCAAGGAAGATCACATCCGCCTTGCCAGATTCGAGCACATCTTCCGCATGTCTTGCTTCCGTTATCAATCCCACGGCTGCGGTTGGGACATCTGCCTCGGAACGTACTGAGTCAGCAAAAGGGACCTGGTAGCCCGGCTCCATGGCGATCTGTTGACGCGGCGAAACGCCGCCTGAGGAACAGTCGACCAGGTCGACGCCATGCTCTTTCAACACCTTCGAGAATTTCACGGCGTCCGGCAGGTCCCAACCACTTCCTTCAACCCAGTCCGTTGCTGAGATACGGACCAACAACGGAAGTTTCTCCGGCCAGGCCTCTCGGACGCTATCAACGATCCGGAGCGGGAAACGCATACGGTTGTCCGCATTGCCGCCATATGAATCTTCCCGATGGTTAGATAGTGGTGACAGAAACGAGTGCCCAAGGAAGCCATGTGCCAAGTGGATCTCGACGACCTTGAATCCGGCTTCCAGACTTCGCAACGCTGCGGCTCGCCAGTCATCGACAAGAGCATCGATATCTGATTCGGTCAGTTCGTCGGGTGTGCCCCAACCTTCGTCGTATGGTTCGGCCGAAGCGCCGACGGTCTGCCATCCTCCGTCCTCGGGACGAATAAATCCTCCGCCCAGCCAGGGCCGTTCCTGTGACCCCTTGCGCCCTGCATGCGCAAGCTGAACGCAGGGCACAGAACCGTTTTCGGTGATGAACGAGGTGATCGGTTTCCATGCCTCTGCTTGCTCATCATTCCAGATGCCAGCGCAGACGGTAGTGATACGGCCTCTCGCGTTGATGGCGGTAGCTTCGGTCATCACCATCCCGGCGCCGCCCACGGCCCGGGAACCCAGGTGTACGAGGTGCCACTTCCCCGGTACGCCATCGTCGGACGAGTACTGGCTCACGGGGGAGACGAAAACCCTGTTCGGGAACTCGATGTCGCGCAACTTGTATGACGTAAAGAGCTGGCTAATTTCGCTGTCCTTGCTAGCTGAGCGTCGTCCGGATTTTGATCGGAGGGCGACGATGACCATTGGCGATGGGCGTTTCGCACCAACGCCCACCCCCATGTGCGGCCAGCATCCTAATCCCGTTCGGCAAAAACTCGGTAATCTGGAGAATATTGGAGTATTCCGGTGTGGGCCGGAACGGGGCCTTGCTCAGAGGGTCATGCCGCCGTCGATCACCTGCACGGTGCCGGTTACGTACTCGGTCTCGTCCGACCCGAGGTATACGGCGAGGGACGCGATCTCCTCGGGGTTGCCGAGGCGGCCCATTGGCTGACGGGCGATGAAGTCTTTCCTCGCCTGCACCGGGTCCGGAGAGGCGTTGATGCGGTCGTCAAGTGATGGCGTCTGGACGGTGGCGGGCGCGATGGCGTTGACCCGGATGCCCTGCCCCACAAAATCGGCCGCCACCGACTTGGTCATGCCAAGGACCGCCGCCTTGCTTGCGCTGTACACGAAGCGGTTGACGACGCCCTGAAGGCTGGATGCGACGGAGGACATGTTGATGATGCTTCCGCGCCCGTTCGCGACCATGCCGGGCAGTACCGCCTGCATCATGTGGAACATGGCCCTCACGTTCAGGTTGAACGAGAAGTCCCAGTCTTCTTCTGAACACTCCAGGATGTCACCGCCCGCGACAAACCCGGCACAGTTGAAGAGGATGTCCGGCGTCCCGGTTTCTTCAACCGCGGCCCGGATTGACTCGGTGTCCGTCACGTCGAGGACCCGCGTCGTGATGCCCGGCGTGCCGTCAAGCGAGCCGAGCGTTACGGGATTGATGTCCGTCGCCCAGACGGCAGCGCCTTCATCTGCGTATGCGAGCGCGGTGGCCCGGCCGATGCCCTGTCCGGCTGCTGTTATAAGGGCGGTCTTTCCGGTAAGCCTGCCTGCCAATTGTTACTCCTGTCCGCGTGGTGTGTGCGTTGATTGTCGATTAACTGATAGGCCGGTGCGAAACGTGGCGCCGGATTAAGAGAACTCGGCTACGCGCCCCCTCAGAATGCGGTCCAGCTCTACCCCGAGCGGCTCATGCCCGGGATCCTCAAGACCCGGGTCTGCCGCTATCAGATCGACCGCCTCTGCTCGTGCCATCGCCAGCAGATCGGCATCGGTCAGGCTGGCTATGACGAGGTCTGCGAAACCGCTCTGGCGGGTTCCGATGTAGTCACCCGGCCCGCGCAATCTCAGGTCTTCTTCGGCGAGATCAAAGCCGTCTGACGTCCGCTCGATAATGCCCATGCGCTCCCGGGCGTCAGCGCTCGGTTCATCCGATAACAGGATGCAGCGGCTGGCGTGTTCGCCGCGGCCGATACGTCCACGCAACTGGTGGAGCTGTGAGAGGCCGAATCGCTCTGCGCCCTCGATCAACATCACCGTTGCGTTCGGGATGTCGATGCCGACCTCAATGACCGGGGTGGCGACCAACACGTCTATCTCACGGTCCCGGAACAGGTCCATAACCCGTTGTTTCTCTGCCAGCGGGAGCCGTCCGTGCAACAGGCCCACGTTCAGGGACGCGAACGGGCCGGTCGAAAGGTATTCGAACTCCTCGACCGCCGATCGCGTACGTATCTCTTCCGACTCGTTGATCAGCGGGCAGACGACGAAGGCCTGCCGACCCGCTGCTACCTCATCCAGCACGAGTTGATGGGCATCGGATCGTTGTTCCGCCGTGCGCGCCCAGGACGTCGAGATCGGTTTTCGGCCGCCCGGAAGCTGGCGGAGTGTTGTCAGGTCCAGGTCGCCGTAAACCGTCAGGGCGAGCGTGCGCGGTATCGGCGTTGCGGACATTCCGAGCAGGTGAGGGCGCGGCCGCTGGTCGCCGAGGACGGCGCGTTGTTCGACGCCGAACCGATGCTGCTCGTCAACAACCGCCAGTCCCAATGTCTCAAACTGGACGGACTCCTGGATCACGGCGTGGGTGCCGACGACGATGTCCACTTCACCGGCCGCGATGCTCGCTTGAAGCTCACGTTTCACGCGCGCGGTATGGCTGCCTATCAACAGGCCTATCCGGATCGGTGAGTCCAGCCCGGGCACGCTCGCCTGCACGACGGGATCACCGCCGTGGCGCTGTATTGTGGCATCGGCGTCCGGCCCCTCGGGTTCAAGCATCGAGACCTGTTCGCCGGTGATTGGGACCGCGTTAAACAGGGTGCGGAGTGACAGGTAATGCTGCTCCGCCAGTACCTCGGTCGGGGCCAGCAGTGCGGTCTGATAGCCGCAAGACACTGCGGCGAGCAGCGCGGTAACGGCGACGATCGTCTTTCCGCTCCCTACCTCGCCCTGCAGTAGACGGCCCATCGGCACCTCGGATGAGATGTCGGATAGCACGGTGTTGAGCGCATCGTCCTGGTCCGATGTGAGTCCGAACTCAAGTGTTTGCAAGAACGACCTGAGGAGGTCGTGGTCTGGCTTGATGGAGACGCCGCCCGCCCGTTCACGCCACTCGCGCTTACGGCGTTGCACGGCGAGCTGGTTGATGAACAGTTCGTCGAACGCCATCCGCCGCCTGGCCTCGTGCCATTGCTCCATATCCTCTGGATGATGCATCCACCCAACGGCGTCCTGTAATCCCGGCAGGACGTTGCGTTCCCGTACTTCCGCGGGAAGGTACTCCTCGAGCAACGGGAGCCCGGTGTCCAGCGCGTTGCGGGCGGCGGTTCGCAGGGTTCGCTGGTACATCCCGTCGGTGGACGGGTAGATCGGGAGGAGGTTGCCGGCGTGCGTCAGGTTGTCGCCCCGGACCACCTCGTACTCCGGGTTCTGGAACTGCGCCTGATCCCGGTACGCCTCCATCTTGCCGCTGACCACGATTCGCGTGCCGGGCCTCAGTTGCTGTGCAAGGTAGGGCTGGCCGAACCAGGTGATGCCGACGAATCCGGTTTCGTCACGCGCGGTCACGCGCGCCGCCCCACGCCTGCCGATATTGGCTGTCGTTGACGATGTGACCGTCACGACGACACTCATCTCCTCGCCGTATACAAGATCGATCACGCTGCCGATGTTGGAGTAGTCCAGGTGCCGGGTCGGGTACATCCGCAGCAGGCCGCGCAGGTCTTCCACGCCCAGGCGCTTGAAGCGTGAGTGCTGGGCCTTCTGGATGAAGGGCAGTTCCTCGATGGCAGTTTCAAGTGTGAGCGGGCCGGATGGTTCCTTTTTCGGGGTGGCCTTCTTGCGGGGTCTGGCTGCCGGTTTCTTTGCTCTGGCTTTGCGCTTCGGGGAGGCCGGCTTTGCCTGCGTTTCCCGTGGCGCTGGAGATGACGCACCAGGCGACGCCATCGCCGAGGTGCCCGCAACGGACGCGCGTACCGCCCTCGCCCACTCCTCCCGCTTCTTCACGGTCAGTGAAGCGTAGGACTTCGGGATGTCCAGGGGTGTGAGGTCGTCCCGGTTGGCGTCAAGGAACAGGTCCAGCCCCCCCGCGACTGCGGCGTCTTCGAAGCCGCGTTTGGCCTCAAGATCCAGGATGCGCAGCAAGGATTCCCGCGCGCTGCGCCGTGGGGGTCGGATTCGGCGAGGCACGGTGATTAGCCGGATTTCTTGCGGATGAATCCCACGCCAAGCGAACCGGGACCGGCGTAGGTTCCAACGACTGCGCCGATCTGCGACATCATCATCCCGCCTTCCGGAGCGAGATGCGCAAGGTCAGCCGCCAGTTTCTCTATTTCTTCGGGCTCGGTCGAATGGTGCATGGCGAGCTGATCGAACGGGGCGGCCTCTTCGACAAGCTGCTTCAGTTTCTCAAGTCCCTTGCGACGCGTGCGCGGACTTGCCACGGGTGATGACTCTCCCTCTTCAAGGGTGATGATCGGTGTGACCTTGAGCAGGCCGCCGATAAAGCCCTTGGCGCGCCCGATCCGGCCGCCCTTGATGAGGTATTCAAGCGTGTCGACCATGCCGTAAAAACGTGCCCGGCTCATGGCGTCTTCGACGGCATCGACCACCCCATCAAGATCGGCCGCGGATGCGGCAGATTTCGCCGCCTCGATCACGATCAGGCCGAGGGGAATGGTGGCCTGCCCGGTATCTATCGCCTTGATCTTCGTACCATCCCCGTCCACTTCACGCGCGCCCTGCACGGCGGAGTTTATGGTCTGGCTCAACTTGCCGGAGATGTGGACGGAGACGATGCCGTCATGGTCGCCAAGGAGCTGCCGGTACGCCTCGGCGAAGTCTCCCGGCGAGGGCTGCGAGGTTGTCGGAAGTTCTGATTCGGCCTGGAGACGCCGGTAAAACTCGTCGTTGTCTATATCAACGCCGTCCTTGAACTCCTCCATTCCGAACCGGACGTTCAGCGGGACCACCGTGATTCCGTGTTGTTCTGCGATGTCCTTCGGAAGATCTGCCGTGCTGTCCGTGACGATAGCGATGCTCATACAAACCTCTATTCAGCCAGCGGACAGCCGTGGCCGGATTCAGCGATCGGTCCATTCGACCAACCAGGTTCGCCAACTGGAACGGCAAGGCCGGTGTCAGCCAGCGGGAACCCGCACAGACTATCGCGCCCCGGGGGAAGGGGCGACCCGTGTGTCCCGAGCTCGGGGCCAGAACGACCGGCTGTCCGGTCACCTCGGGGTCCGAGTTATTCAAACGCGACGAGAAAATCGTAATGCGGCTGGCCTCCGCCGACGAGTTCTACTTCGGCATCGTCTCCCGCTGCTTCCCGGGCTGCGTCCAGCGCTCCATCTGCCTCCGTCTCGTTGAAGTCAGCGCCGCTGTAAATGGTGATCAGCTCCGCGTCCCCTGTGGACAGCCGAATCATCTCCACGAGGGCCGATAACGGATCGGGCGCCATCGCTACGAGGTCACCGTCGACCAGCGCCATGGCGTCCCCGTTCGTGATCTCCTGTCCGGACATAACGGCATCACGCACGGCACGCGTAACCGAGCCTGCTTTCACGTCGGCAGCGGCATCGGTCATTGCGGCGGCGTTGGCGTCGAGGTCCGCGGTTGCGGAGAAGGCGAAGACGGCGGCGATTCCCGCCTGGACCGACCTGGTCTGGACCACCTGGACGGTCTTGTCCGTGAGATCGGGAACCTGCAGTGCAGCCGCAACTATGTTCCCGTTGTTTGGGAGCAGAAGAACCTGGTCCGATGGCGCGGCTTCTACTGCGCTGAGCAGATCCTGGACGCTCGGATTCATCGTGTCGCCGCCCGTGACCGGGCTGCACGCGCCCATCCCTGCCTGTGCGAACACGGCTCTGAGCCCATCCCCGTCACACACGGCCACGATGGCGGTCTCCAGGCGGGGCGCGTCGGGCGCGGGAATAGCGGGCGCTGGCGAGCCCGTGTCACCCGACTGCCGGTCGGCTGCCCATTCAGAGGTCTGCTCGTCCATATTGAGGATCGTTATCCCGGCGAGCGTTCCGAGGGCTGCGCCGTAGGACATCACGGGTCCGGGGTCGAGCGGGTGCAGGTGGATCTTCACAGCGGTGGAGTCTCCGGCGACCACGGCGGACTCCCCGAAGGTCGTCGCTTTTTCCCGGATCTCGGCAACGTCCAGCCCTTCGCCCTCGATCAGGAATACGGTGCAGTAGCCGAAGATCTCCTCCTGCACCGCCTCGACGAAATCGATCCGCACGCCGGTATCGGACCGGGCGTCGCTCTCGACGCCGATCGGATCCGGCGACGGGAACAGAGTCGAGCCATCCCCCCGGCCCTGTGCCATTTCGAGCGCGCCGGAGAGGAATACGGACAGCCCGTATCCTCCCGAGTCGACTACACCCGCGTCCATCAGGACATCGAGCTGTGTGGGGGTTAATGCGACGGCGTCGATGGAGGTCTGAACCGCAGCCTCAAGGACACCATCGATGCCCATGCCTTTTGCGGCGCTCTCGGTGGCGGTATCGGCCGTGACGCGCATCACCGTGAGCATGGTGCCCTCGCGCGGGTTGGGCACGGAGTCGTATGCGGCGACGGCGCCGGCGCGCATGCCCGAGGCGAACTCCTCGGGCGAGATGCGCTCCCGTCCCACTGAGACTTCCGCTATGCCGCGAAAGAGCTGGGCCGAGATGAGACCGCTGTTGCCACGGGCCGCGAGCAAGGCGCTTCTCGCCATCCTCTGCGCCGCGTCCCCGGCATGGATCGTGGGCTGCACCGCCGACTCTTCTACGATGGCCCGCAACGTGAGACTCATGTTGGTCCCGGTGTCGCCGTCCGGTACCGGGAATACGTTCAGGGCGTTGATCTGGTCACGGTTTGTTTCAACCGCGCGGCTGCCGGCGGCGACCAGCGCACACAGCACCATGCCGTCAATCAACTCATTGTTGTCGCGCTCCGATTCAGATCGGGTCAATTAACAGGCCTTTTGCGATTCGCCGGATCAGGCGATCCGGCCTCCCGTGGAAACGGCGACGATCCCGGCCGGGATTCGTTCGTAAATGTTGTCGTGGACCGTCAGCGGATGGTAACTTGTAGGTCTGGCGCAAGCCAATCCTCGTTTTTTTCTTAATCAACAAAATGCGCGCGTCCAAATACGTGGCGTCATCTGCGCTCGACAACATTGGGGTATCTGAGACATGGCAAAGTGCAACACCTGCGGCAAGGGTCCGCAGTTCGGGCACAACCGCAGCCACTCTATGCGGGCGACGAACCGGATGTTCAAGCCGAACCTGGTACGCCGGAAGACGCCGGATGGTCCCAAGACCCACGAGTACGTTTGCACTCGCTGCCTCCGGACGGAGCTGAAGGCGAAGCGCTAGACGCCCGGCCGGTTCCTGACAGGCAATACGCGCGCCAGTTCAGGCGTGCGTTTTCGCGTCCCGCCCGGGTGGATCGGGCTCTTATCGGCCGTCGATCGCCTCTCGGAGCGCGGCGATCCCGGAGATGACGCCGTCCGGGTGGTTGAATATGCCGGTCCCGGAGATGAGCACTGATGCGCCCGCCTCAGCGCACCCGGGCGCCGTGTCCGTCTTGACCCCACCGTCGACCGCGAGGTCAGCGCCGTCGGCCCGCCACGGCAGTTTTTCAGCGAGGGCTGCGATCTTGGTGAGCTGTCCGCTGATGAACTGCTGGCCGCCGTATCCCGGGTTCACGGTCATAACGAGCACGCGGTCGACATCCGGCAAGATCTCTTCCAGCACCGATATCGGCGTTCCGGGGTTCAGCGCCACGCCGGCCTTCATGCCGGCTTCCTTGATCGACTGCACCGTTGCGTGCAGGTGTGCGCACGCCTCTGCGTGGACCGTGAAGTAGTCAGCTCCGGCGCGGGCGAAATCGTCCACAAACCGTCCCGGCTCCCGGACCATCATGTGGATGTCTATCGGGAGGTTCGTCAGGGGGCGGATCCACTCCAGCACCGGTGCGCCAAAGGTGATGTTCGGCACGAAGTTGCCGTCCATGACGTCGAAATGTATCTCGTCGCAGCCGCCATCGCCCAGGGACTTGATGTCCCGGCCGAGTTGTGAGAAGTCCGCAGCGAGAAGCGATGCCGCAATCCGCACTTTCGGCTTACCGGATTCCGAAGTCATTAACCGGCCTCCCCGAGTCGCTTCCTGGCCTCGGCCAGAGCGGCCTTTACCCTGTCTGGGGCGGTACCGCCGTGGACGTCACGCGACGCAATCGAAGAGTCGATCCCGATATCCATTACGTCATCCTCAAAGAGCGGGGAGGCTGCCGAGTATTCGTCAAACGACAGGTCTTTGAAGTACCTGCCGCTGTCGATCAATTTATCTGAAAGTGCCGACACGATGACGTGCGCCTCGCGAAACGGCATGCCCTTGCCGACGAGATAGTCTGCGATGTCGGTCGCAAGTACGTAGCTGGACTCCGCGGCGTTCCGCATCCGGTCGGCGTTGAAGCGCGCCCCTTCTAACATCCCTGTGGCGACGCTCAGCGTCGCCAGCAGCGTATCGACGCTGTCGAACAGGCCCTCTTTGTCTTCCTGAAGGTCACGGTTGTAGGTCAACGGAAGGCCCTTGAGCGTGGTCAGCATGGCGAACAGGTTGCCGTACACCCTTCCCGTCTTGCCGCGTGCCAGCTCCGCAAAATCCGGATTGCGTTTCTGCGGCATGATGCTGGAGCCGGTCGTGTAGCTTTCCGGCAGAGCCAGGAAGGCGAACTCTTCGGACGACCAGATCACAAACTCCTCTGCGAGCCGTGACAGGTGCATAGCGCTTATTGCTGCCGCACTCAAGTACTCAAGCGCGAAGTCTCTATCGGACACGCCGTCCATGGAGTTGGCCGTGACGCGTGAAAACCCCAGTTCGCCGGCGACGAACTCCCGGTCGATCGGGTAGGGGACGCCGGCCATCGCTCCGTTGCCGAGCGTCAGCACATCGGCAGACGCTTGCGCTGCGGCGAAACGGGTTGCGTCGCGATCGAACATCTCGAAGTACGCGAGCAGGTGGTGCGCAAGCAGTACCGGCTGCGCACGCTGGAGGTGGGTGTATCCGGGCAGCACCGTATCGAGATTGGCCTCTGCGGCGCCCAGGAGGGCCTCCTGGAGGGTTCTCAACGCGCTGATGGTGTCCCCGCTGGCCTGCTTCATGTAGAGGCGTGTGTCCGTGGAGACCTGGTCGTTCCGGGACCGGGCGGTGTGGAGCCTTCCTGCGACATCGCCGATCAACTCAAAAAGGCGAGACTCCACGTTCATGTGGATGTCCTCGAGCTCGGGCTTCCACGGGAAACTACCGGACTCGATCTCGGCGCGGACCTTCTCAAGCCCGTCAACGATCTGCCCGACTTCCGTCTCGCCGATGATGCCCTGCCTGCCCAGCATCCGGGCGTGCGCGATCGATCCAGCGATGTCCTGCCTGTACAGGCGCTGATCGTAGTGCAGCGAGACAGTGTAATCGGACGCCAGCTCAGCACCTCTTGCGCTTGCAGCGGGATTGGCCGGTCCGTTGGAACGGGGTTCGTTGGTCATTGCGTCGGATAGCTTCTCACGTCGGCGCGCGTGACCGCTAGCGTATTTACCCGGCGAACGCGAAGAGGGGCCGGTCGTATTGACCGGCCCCTCTTCATTTATCCGCTCTTCTACGACCCAGGTTTACAGGCCTGTCGAGTCGTAACGGACGAAGCTGTCCACGACGACCGATCCCTTTTTGCCCTGATCGTGCGGCACTCCAACGGTCACGCTGCCGGAGCAGGTGCCGCCGTAACCGTCATCAGCCAGGAACCCGATCTCGTACACACGGCCATCGCCAGGGACCTTTTTGGACCCGGAGCGCTCCGCACGCACTTGAGCCGTGGAGGTACCGACACCCATGCCATCGATCTCAGTGCTGCCGTCGCCGAACGTGTCCAGAGGCTCGTCCTGTTGACCTGCCCCCTGAAGCGATACCAGGGATTATGTTAGTCCGGCGACCTCTGGGACGGTCGGCATGAATGTCTCTGGCGCCGGCGGCCTGTAGCTCAGTGAGCTGTGAGGTCGGATCGTGTTGTACTCCCTGCGCCACATCTCCGTCAGTATCTGCACCTCCTTCAGCGTGTAAAAGATCTC
>JASLLE010000002.1 GCA_030747175.1 Dehalococcoidia bacterium
CCAGAGACATTCATGCCGACCGTCCCAGAGGTCGCAGGACTAACATAATCCCTGGTATCGCTTCAGGGGGCAGGTCACCGATGCGACAGCCCGAGTCGTTTGGCGTCCATGCCGGACCCGAGCACCAGCGGCCGGTGCGCCCGTCCAGCGCCGGAGAACCGAGCCTCCCAGCGATCGTAAAACTCGGCGACCTGCTCATCCGTCGGCGTCTCGTCCGTCGTGATCGCCAGGTCGGACGGCGTCGCGGAGTTGCTGAAAAACGACCTGTTGAAGAGCAGCGCAGACGACGCCATCTCCACCGCGGCGCGTGACGGGGCAATGGAAGACGCGCCCGCAAACTCGTCCACGGGGTTGAAATGCCTGAACCAGACGACCTCTTCCGGCAGGTAGGCCACACGCTTGCCGGCGTTCTCGTACACGAAGCCGCGCACATACGATTTCTCATCCGGCAACACCCGAACCCGATCAGTCCGGAGCGGCCAGATCTCCTTCACAACGCCGGATTCGTCACGCTCCAACCCCCAGAACGCCGCGCCCCAGAGCGAGAGGTAGGTCTCGGTGGCGTGCCATAGCTCGGCAGGCGTCCAGAACGGGTTCGGGTGATCAAGTAGCGCCTGCAGCGGATGGCCGGGTCCGGCCGGAAGCGCGCCGCCGTCTGGACCCAACTCCTGCGCCTGCAGAGGTGGCCGGGCCACCGCACTGGCGCGGACTCGGACGGCCGCATGTACCGCCGCAGATGTCGAGTAGAAGTCGCCGTACCGGCCCGCGGCCTGCGAGACACCGGTCCCGGCAAACTCGTCACCGATCTGGTCTACGAGTACCCGGGCCGCCCGGTTCGACCGTTCAATAGTGTTTTCGGCGCCCGGACCGACGCGGGCAAGAAGCACCCGGCCCGCCACGCGTGCGCCCGCCCGCATCAGTCCAAGCAACGTCGCAGTCGCCCTCATTGCTCCACCCCTCGCTCAAATCCCACATAGACACGTCGCGTGACACACGCGATCAGAGTCGAAATCCCTCGTTAGCCCACTCGATCAACCACTCCCGTCCGTCGGGAAGCCACCAGCTCGCCCGACCCGACGGCGATACACGCCTGACGGAGCACTCAAGCGGGCGCAACTCCACGGTGTGGTCGAGAACGGCGTGGAGCACCACGATGTGTGCGCATCGTTGCGGCACCGCGAAATCGGTCACCGAGTCGCACAACCCACAAACAAGCCGCCTGTTTGCCATCGTCGCTCCTTACTTCTACGTCCACGCTTTGAATCCGGGCGTTCGCGCCGCGGCAAAAGCCAGCATCAAGGCATCGGCATGGTCCGGACTGGCGATTCCCTGCGAGCGCAGCGCATCTTTACTCTCAAGCCGTATCTGTCCACTGCTCGAAAACGAGTAGCGAAGCGTGGACAACTCTGCGATCAGATCAGGGTGGTCCGGTATCTGGATCCGACCCTCCTGGAATCGCTGTCTCAGGCCGTCGAACAGTTCCGCCCGGAGGTTCACGAACTGCTCGGGGTTACGTGCGCGCTCCGAGACGTTCACCGCAGCCACGCCCGCAACCCCGAGCTCTCGCAGGCGGTCAACGACCCCCGCGCCTATGCCGATCGTGTCCACCCGCACCGCCTCCACCGCCCCAGGCCCGTACCGCCTCACTGCCTCCACCACACGACCGACTGTCGCCATCGTGTCCTGCCTGCTGAACGCCTCTAGCGACAGGACACGCTCCCCCTGGCGAGCACAAATTACGGTCCGGTCGTTGCCGAAGCGGGCCACGTCTACGCCAAGTTCGATGGGAGCGAGCCGAGTCTCTAACGCGTCCTGAGGCTCTCGAAGCCTGTACTGAGCCCGTCGAACGTGGACCGGATCTCTAGCGTTGTTGCCATCCCCGCCCTTCGAGAGCCTCAGGGTGGGATTGTCGCTAGGTGTGGGTTTTCCGGTATCAACCGCGGCCTCTATCAAGCGCAGCGCTATTAGCGAATCCTCGCCCTCGGACGGGAACTCTCCGAGGACACGCACCTGGTACATCGGGCTTTCCTCGCCCCAGTTCAGCGCGGCGTCTTCCACCCAGCCCGGGCTGACCAGGCCGGGGACTTCGATCTCGCCCGACTTAACGTTCGGCGTGTCGAAGGCCGATATATGCAACGTGTGCCACAGGTCTCGGCGCCGATGAAACGCCTCGTAAAAGGTCCCGCCAAGCGCCGTCGGGTTCCCGAGGAGCAGCAAGCGCGCGCCGGCAGAGGTCATCGAGCCTTCTATGGCCTCGAAAATGTCCTCACGCATCCCGGACGCTTCGTCCACGACGAACAGGATGTTGCCCTCGTGGAAACCCTGGAACCGCTCCGGTTCGTTCGTGGATATGCCGTGCGCGTAGTGCTTGTCGCCAAGCTCCAGTGTGGTGCGCGTCAGCTTGCCGTCGATCAACTTCTCGTTGCCGCGATAGGCGCGCCGGATCTCCCGCCACAGCACCTCACGGACCTGCCGCTCGGTCGGCGCTGTCGTTATCACCATCGATTCCGGGAAGGCCATCAGCCACCAGAGCACGACGTGCGCCGCAACGTATGTCTTGCCCGACCCGTTGCATGAACGCACCGCGACCCTGACGTGATCCCGCACGGCCTCAAGGATCTCGACCTGCGCGTCCCAGAGTCGAGCGCCCAGGCGGTCTCTTACGAAACCAGCCGGGTCGAGCGCCCAGTTCGAGTCACGCCTCTGAACGGAGTTGGGGACCGCTTCAGATCGCCTAGTCGCCAATGCGACCAACGGGACTGAAGATGTGCCCGCAACCACGGCAGCGAAAGCAGGTGTTCGCGTCGATACGCGCCTTCTCGAGCCTCACCGTGTCCTCGCCGCCGCATCTCATGCACGCTATCGAAGGCAAATTTTGAATCTCTGTCCCGCCACTCCCCGAACCAGCTTCACCCATCGACGTCTCCTTCACCTGCGCTGTCCCATTATTTATTAGAACATTTGTTCTGATTATGGTGACCAAAGAGCATCCGCGTCAAGGCCAAATGGCACGAATTCAGACCGCCGCAGGGGTGGATCGGTACCCACTCCCGATCTATGTTCGACGGGCTCAGTACAGGCTTCGGAGGCCCGGGGACACGGGCTGCGTTAGCGATGCCATCCTGAGCGCAGCGGCCACCGCCCTCAAGCGAAACATCCATTCAAGGCGAAACACCCACAACGAGGCGCACACCTACACCGAGGCGAAGTACCCACACTGAAGTTCTCGAAGAGCGGGGTTGCGGTAACATCCTCAGCGCGCCGAGACCCCTAAAACGGAACCGCATCTTCCAGCGCTTCACGCAGCTCCTTGCACGCCTGCTCTTCAAGCGCGCAGATCGCCGTGAGCCGGTTCCGTTGCCAGAAGTTGCAGCATTCATCGGCCAGCGTCCGGTTGTGCAGCCAGGTCGGATCGGCGGGCACGTCAACCCCCTGTTCGGTGACCCGGTGGCGGTACAGTTCAACGATCGCCCCGTTATAGGTCCCGGCCCACGCGTCGAGGACCTTCGCACGATCGGGCTTCAGCTGCTCCGTCTTCTCGAAACCGACGCTAACGGCGTAATCGATCGTCCACAGCAGGCCGTCGTCGACCTCATCCACGGCGTCTTCCGAGCATGCCGCGAGCAGCAACGCCGCCACGGCGAGAACGAAGACCGTCATCAGCGATCGAGCAAGCAACCGGGGGGCGAGTGACCTTATGTAAACCACGGCAGGCTACTTTAACCTCGTTCAATCCCAAATGGATCACGCACGCGTGTACGATACGCCACACGTCGACGCCAGCCAATGCCTCAGTCCGATTCCCAGGAGACCACTTCATGCCAGAACACGCTATCCCGACACGCGCAGAAATCGATTCCTTCCTCAAGGATCGGCGCAACTGGGGCCGCTGGGGTGATAAAGGCGCCGCCGGGGCGATGAACCTGATCGACGACGCCAAGCGGCTTGAGGCCGTTTCGCTCGTGAAAAAGGGCCGCACCGTCTCGCTCAGTCGGCCGTTTCCGGTGACGCCTTCTGCCGAGAACCCGCGGCCCGCGGTCCAGTTCCTGATGAAGGGCGACCGGCCCCCGGGCGGCGGCGCCGCGACCGACTACTACGGCATCGCATATCACGGCACTTCGACCACCCACATCGACGCCCTGTGCCACGTATGGGACGAGAACGGCGGATGGGATGGCAAGGATCCGGACGACAACATCCAGTTCGATGGCGTGCGGTACGGCACGATCGATGAGTGGTCTGACGGAATCCTGACGCGCGGAGTGCTGCTGGACGTTGTTAAGCACCGTGGCGGGGCGCACGTGACGCTGGACACGCCGGTGCACGGCTGGGAGCTGGAGGAGATCGCGTCGGAGCAGGGCGTCGAGATCCGGCCCGGCGACGCGCTGTGCGTTTACAGCGGCCGTGAGAAGTTTGCAGCTACGAACGGCGGTGTGTGGACGCGAGGTGCGGAGCGGCCCGGCCTGCACGCATCCTGCCTGCCCTTCGTCCGGGACAACGATGTCTCGCTGGTCGCGTGGGACATGATGGATGCGGCCCCGAACGAGTACAACATCCCGTGGACGATGCACGGCGTGATCTTCTCGTACGGCGTGTCGCTGGTGGACAACTCGCTGCTGGAACCACTCGCGGACGCGTGTGCGGAAGAAGACCGTTACGAGTTCATGCTCACCATCAACCCGTTAAACGTGATCGGCGGAACAGGCTCCCCGGCAAACCCGATAGCGGTGTTCTGAATCGTTCCTGAGGCTCTCGAAGAACTGCTGTAGGGGCGTATGGCAGTACGCCCACGCGCCTGACACTTGATGGCTGACCGCGCACTGGAACGCCGCATTTGTCATCGAGGGCATAACAGCCAGCGGGACTACCGCCTGACGCGAGTCCTGAGGCTCTCGAAGGACGGGTTCTCAGCAACCGCGCTCACTCGTCCAGACCGCGCTCCCCGAAGCGCTGCATGATCAGCGCCGCGTGCTTCGCCCCGTACAGGAAATCCTCTTCCGTGATGTTCTCGTTGGGCGCGTGGATCTTGTGTGACGGGTGGTCGACGCCGGACGTTGCGATCGGCATGCCCAGCAGTACGCCGAACTCGTACATCGGCCCCGTGCCGGCCATGGTCGGCGCTATAACCGGTTTCCGGCCGTATATCTCCTCCGCCGTCTCGGCGACGAGGCGCGTCCATGGCGATTCGATAGGCGTCCGAGCAGGATTCACTCCGGCGGTGTACTCCAGTTCGATGTCCTCGAAACCCTGCCGGTCCAGGTGAGCACGCAACTTCTGAAAAATATCCTCGGGCCGCATGTCCGGCACCAGCCTGAAGTCCATCTTGGCCTTCGCCTCCGCCGGCAGCACAGTCTTCATCCCGGGGCCGTTGTATCCGCTCTCAAACCCGTTGATGTTGGCGCTTGGCTCGAACAGCAGCTTGCGTCGCAGATCCTCGCCGCCGACACCGCCAACAAACGACTCCACCCCGAAGACCTCTTTCCACTCGATAGCCTCATCCGGCAGCGTTGCGAGGGCGGTATTCTCGGCATCGGTCGCCGGCCTGATATCGTCATAAAAACCCGGGATCAGGCAACGGTCGTCCGACGGGTCCTTGATGCTGTTAAGCGCCTGGAGCAATCGCCACGACGCAGACGGCAGAATGGGCGCGTACGAAGAGTGGGCGTCGCCGTGCAGCTTCTTGACCGACATCCCGATCGTCAGGACACCCTTCAGCCCGAGGTAGATGAAGGGATCATCCGACGCGTTCCGGCCACCGCCCTCCCAGATACATGCGTCCGCCTTGAACTCCTCGCCCCGGGTTTCGATCAACCCGCGCAGGTTGCGGCTGCCGATCTCCTCCTCGCCCTCGACGAAGAACTTCAGGTTGCAGGGCAGTCCGCCGCGCACCTCGTTGAAGGCACGAATGGCGGCAAGCCGGGCGACTATGTTGCCCTTGTCGTCGGACGTGCCACGACCGTAAATCCGGCCGTCCCGCCGTGAGGGTTCAAACGGTTCCGAATCCCACAACTCCAGTGGCTCTGCTGGTTGCACGTCGTAATGGGTATAGAAAAGCAGCGTGTGCTCGCCTTCGCCCGACGTTGAACCGAACACAGATGGATGGCCGTCGTTGGGCACCGGCACTATCTCGGCGTTCAGCCCGACCGAATCAAGCGCGTCTTTGACCAGCCCGGGAGCCTTATCGAAGCCCATATCCTGTGCCGAGACGCTGGGCTGCCGGACCAGGTCGGCCAGCAGCGCCATCGACTCGTCCAGATGAGCCTCGATGTGTTCGTAAATGTCCCGAATGTCCGCCATGGCTGTTTACTCTCTCCGGCCGTGCGTGATCAATCTGTTCAGACGACCCCGGTGGCGTAGTGCGATTTCATCGGAATGACGACCGCGTCACCCTGGACGTGGCTCTGGAGCAGTTCACTCACCTCGCTGCCAACTTCGGTGGCGAGTGCGCTGCGCTCCTCATTCGACAGGGCGCCAAACTCCGGGATCGCCGCCGCCGCTCCCATAACCGAAAGATGCGTCCATCGCGCGGGCGACGGGAAACTCACGTCGAAGCTCTGTGTCGTCTCGCGGACTTCTCTGTACCCGGATTCGCCAAGCAAGGAAGATAAGGCGTCCAGGTCGCCGAACTTGAACGGCTTCGTGACCGCATCGTACGGGGCGTTGATCTTCGCGGCGACGGACCGAAAAACCGCCTCAAAAAGAGGATGTTCAGCAACATCAGCCCACACAGTGAACGTTAACCTCCCTCCGGGCTTCAGGACTCTTTTCACTTCAGCGGCACAGGCCGATGGGTCCGGGAAGAACTGGAAGCCGTGCTGACAGATCACTGCGTCGAAAGTGTCATCCGGAAATGGGATCCGGGCGGCATCGGCTTCCACCCACTCGACGGGCGCGCCTGAAATGCTCTTGCCGCGGGCGACGCCCAGCATGGGCGGGCTGAAGTCGAGGCCGACGACACCTCCGCCGGAGCCTACGACTCCCGCGATCATCTCCGTGACGACCCCCGAACCACACGCGAGATCAAGGACCTTCTGCCCCGGTGTCAGGCCCGCGTGTTCCAAGAGCGGCTTTGCCGATGACGTAAACATCGAAGGTCCGAAATACTGGTCGTATACCTCTGCCGGGTTGAGCGGTGTTCCAGAAGTCATGCAGCCTCCCATTAATTGAATTGATCACCTGGTCTGGCAATCCCGGTCGCAGTTTCGCCCCAAAGATCGCGCATGACCAGTGGTCATGCCGAGGCCGGGGCTCAAGTTTGGGCCGATATGAAATGAGTCAGGTTGCGGAATCGACGGGCCCTATCCCCGTCTTCATACATCAGCTCCAGGACAGCTGATTGGGCTTCTCGCTGTCGATCTGCGCTCAGTTCGCTGGTGGTCACGCCGGCCATCGCGTCCCACGCCGACCGGAAATCGGAAAACTCGAACTCAAAAACCTCAGATTCGAAGCTGGCGCCGATACCAGCATCGGCAAGTTGTTTGATCAACGGCGTCGGATCAGCGAGCGCGCCCGGACCAACTCCCGGCACCGGAGGGCTATCGCCGAACGACCCGGCGGCCTGTTGAAACCGGACGATGTCGCACTCGCCCGGACCCGCCCACACGGCAGCGATAAGCCGTCCGCCCGGTCGCAACACACGGGCGATCTCTTTCGCCGCCGCGGCTCGGTCGATCACATACATGAGAGTGAGCGAACTCAGTACTACGTCAAACGACTGATCAGAAGCCGGAATACTCTCCCCGCGTCCCTGCCGGAATGTCAGATTGTCCAGACCCCTGTCGGCCACCCGCTCACGCGCCACGGCAACCATCTCTTCGCTTAGGTCGACGCCAACGACGGACCCTCTCGGACCGACAGCGTCCAACGCCCGCATCGCAACAGATCCGGTTCCAGATCCAAGGTCGAGAACACTATCGCCGTGGGCCAGCTTCCCACGATCAATGATCGCCCGAACAATCGGCGCAAACCTTTCGTCCCATTCATCTGCGTAAAGACTCGACATCCGTTTCCAGACCTCGGTCTGCCATTTAAGTCCATCGGGTTCTGTATCCGGCATCACATGTTCTTTCCTGACTGATCACTGCACCAATGCATCCACCTACTTGTCGTAAGGGCACGGATAATAGCCCCAAACGATGTTCGGTTAATTCACACACACCAATTCAGCGCCAGGCACCGTCGAAGATCGCGACCCTCACACACAACACCCCTATGTCTGGATTCAGGTACCGCAATGCCACGAATCATCGTCTTCGAGGTCAACGAGACCCTGCTCGATCTCGGCGTGCTCGACGAGCTGTTCGAGCGCCATCTCGGCAACACCGCTCTACGCCCCCTCTGGTTCACGCAGGTGGTCAACACGGCGATGACGGCTGGGTGCGGCGGCGCACTCATAACCCGGCCCGGCCAGGTAACCAGTCCTTACCTCAACCCGCCGGACATAGTCGCAAGCAACATCGCAGAAGTAGCCGACAAAATAATTGCGGCAAAGCAGACGCAGGGGCGGTGCTTGCCCTCCCGAGGCTCATGAAGCGCCGTCAGCGTATTGCCATACGCTCCTACGGATCCAGGACGAGTCTATGCGTGATCGCGTGAACGAACGCCAATCCAGCAGCAACTCAATCCAAACAAGCCCCCCTGCAAGGGGTTACATGGAGCCGCCTGAGGCGATCATTCCGCCGTCCACGAGCAGCGTCTCGCCGTTCACGTAGCCACCCATGTCCGAGCACAGGAACACCACGGCTCCGGCGATATCCGATGGCACGCCGCCGACCTGCATCGGGATACGTGTCTCGAAGCCGGGCCGGTCATCCACCGTCAACCGCTCCGGGTCCAGCCCGTCGTCGGTAAACGATGCGTCGATGTAGCCAGGCGCGACGCAGTTGACACGAACACCCGTCCCGGACAGGTCCGTCGCCAGCCCCATAGCCATCCGCCGCAATCCCGCCTTCGCGATCCCGTACGGCGTCCAGCCCTGGAACGCCCGGTACGCGTGCACGCTCGCCATGCTCACGATCGCGCCGCCATCCCCCTGCGCGATCATCTCCTTGGCGGCGCGTTGTGCGGCGAAGAAGTAGCCCTTCAGGGACAGGTCCATCATGTGATCCCAGAACGCCTCGTCGATCTCGAACAGCGGCCTGTTCTGGGGCTGCATGATCGCGTTATTGACGAGGACATCGATCCTGCCATGGGCGGCCAGGAATTCGTCATACATCCTGTTCAGGTCGAGAAGTTCCGTGGCATTCACCTGGTGTAGTGAAGCCGTTCGCCCCTGCTCGCGAACCAGCTCCGCCGTCCGCTCTGCCTCTTCGTCCAGCAGGATGTCGGCGATCCCGACATCAGCGCCCTCCACAGCGAGCTTCACGGCGACGCCGCGGCCGATCCCCTTGCGGGCGCCCGTCACGAGCGCCTTCTTCCCTTCGAGCAGCATGTATCCACCTGTCGTTTTTTTTGATGTACCCCGTCGATGCCAGACTTGATAGCCCTGTCGGCGCTTCCCGCGATTTCGGGGGCGGGATGACCGTTTCCGGCGTCTCAAGCCTACCGGCCCGGAGAGGTTACCGGACCGTGGCAGCGGGAATATGGGAGCGGAGCAGGTAGTTGAAGGCCAGTGAACGCCACGGCCTCCAGTTTTGGGCCGTTTCTTCAATAAGTTCGCCCGCTGCGGATCCAGTTGACGACAGGCCGGCGAATGCTTTCCTGAGACCCATGTCGCCCAGCGGAAAAGCGTCCATGTGCCCGAACACCCGCATGGCGAGCATGTTGGCCGTCCAGGGACCGACACCGGGGTACCCCTGTAAGAGCGACAGCAGCGCGGGGAGTTCGCTGTGATCGTAAAGGTCAAGTGAGCCATCGGACACGGCCTCGGCGAACGACCTGATCGCGAGCGCCCTCGCTCTCGGAATCCCTATCTCAGTCAGATCAGACTCGGCCAGCCGACTGGCCGACGGAAACAGGAAGCCGAGACCGATCTCACCGAGGCCCGGCACGGGAACTCCCAGCTCACTGGCCATCCGCCCGGCGATAGTGCTCGCGCCCCTGACGGTCACTTGCTGCCCGAGGATTATCCGGATCGCCGTCTCAAACCGGTCCCATGATCCCGGAATCGTGAGGCCGGGCCTCGAAGATATGAGGGGAGCGAGAAGCGGGTCACCCGATAGCTCTTGCCGTGCCTGCGAGAAATCGACATCCATGCCGAACAGGCTTTTGCAGCGGGCCACATCCCCCAGTAGTCCGTCGAATGATGGCAAATGCGCGACTATCTCGAGATTGGATCCATCGGCGCCGGCGGATACTTCAATGACCCCCGGATAGCCGCAGGTATTTGTGACACGCCTGTACACGCCATCGACGGCAGTCTCGACCCCGGGAATCGCCCTCGGCGCCAGGAACTCGAGCACGGCCGCAAAATCGAATCCCGGCGGACAAGGGACTCGCAGCTTCAGACCACCGTCAACGACAAGGCGGTCGGCTTTCCGACGCTTACTCCTTAACTCGCGCGGAGTGAACCGGAAAATCTGGTTCATCACCCGGTTCATCTGCCGAACGCTCCTGAATCCGGACGCGGAAGAGATGTTGGTGATCGAAAGGTCCGTTTCGTCCAGGAGTCTTCGTGCGAAATGGGCGCGCTGAGACTGCGCCAGCACGGCCGGCGTCGTCCCGATGTGGTCTTCAAACAGCCGGTTGAGATGGCGCGAACTGATCCCCAGGCGTTTGCCAAGAACGGCCGTCGTGTTCCGGTCCATGAACCCGTCGCCGATAAGCATCAGCGCCTGCCGAACAACCTCGTGCGTGGAACCATCAATGAGGGGGTCGGCGCGCCGGTCGGGGCGGCATCTCAGGCACGGCCTGAAACCGGCCGCCTGCGCCGCCAGGGCCGACTGGTAAAGAGCCGTATTCGACGGCTTGGGCCGTCCTCCACAACCCGCCCGGCAGTAGATACCGGTCGTGGACACCCCGGTTACCTGTCGTTCATCAATCTGTACAGAGGCCATGGAAACATCTTGCCGTTGCTTTGGCGTATGAATCAGACATATTCGGACACGTTTTTTTAGCTTACCGCGAGCCTGTCCGAATATGTCCAATCATGTTGCTCATCCGGGCCTAACGTTGGTCACATGGAAACGACCGGCGCCGGTGCTGCAACGAGCGCCGATAAAGCACTGTTTGCGACCACCGATTGGTCGCTACTCGCAATCATTTCTCTCATCTGGGGTTCCGCGTTTTTATGGACGGCGATCGCCCTTGAAGGTTTTTCAGCGGAGGCCGTCGCCTTCCTGAGAATATCGTTGGGAGCGGCCGGATTGGCCCTGATCCCATCGGCACGACGACGCATAGATCGTGAAGACTGGCCCAAACTGCTGGTTGTGGCCTTTGCGGGCAACGCCGGGCCAGCGCTGCTTTTCGCGAACGCTATCGAAACGGTGGACTCGGCCGTGGCCGGCATGTCCGTCAGCGCTGTGCCGCTGGCGAGCCTCTTCATATGGCTATTGTTGAACCGGACGCTCCCCGCGTCGATCCAGGTACTCGGGCTGATTATCGGGTTGGCCGGCGTCGCTCTCATGGCGGCCCCGAACCTTGCCGGATCAGAAGCCTCACCCGCCGGAATCGGTCTGTTGGCGCTGGCTACCCTCGGATACGCCATCACACAGAACGTGATCGCACCGCTTCAGCGCAAGTACGGGTCAACGGCAGTGATCTTCTGGGCGCTCGTGGTTGGCTCTGTCGGGCTGCTGCCGCTGGGCCTCACTGGATCACACAACTTGACAATGAACGCCAGATCGATCGTGGCGATCGTGATCCTCGGTGTGATCGCGACGGGCCTTGCAAGATCGTTGGCTGCTTTGCTGACCGGCAGGGTCGGGGCGGTTCGTGGCGCAGTTCATGCTTACTTCATCCCGGTCCTGGCCGTCGTATTTGGCGTCGTACTCCTCGGCGAGAAGTTGACCCCGTTGGAACTGATCGGGCTACCGATAACCCTGGCGGGCGGGTACCTTGTCACACTACGTGACTCCCCGACGATGATGCGTATGCACAGGTTGAACCGACCACCGGCCAGTCGGAATATATGGTCCAGCGATATAAAGAGCAGAAGACCCATGTCATGGTTATAGATCGTCATTACGTGACGACCATAGAGAGCCAACTCGGCGAGTTGACGCTGGTCGCAACGGATCACGGCCTGCGGGCGCTGAAATGGCCGTGTGAAAGTGCCGGGCGGTTGTCTTTGCCTGAAGAAATGATCACCTGCCCGGCCCACCCGATCCTGGAGTCCGCCCGACTACAGCTTGAAGAGTACTTTGACGGACAGCGCACCGAGTTTGACCTGCCACTCGATCTGCGTGGCACCGAGTTTCAGCAGGCGGCCTGGCGCGCGTTGGCGTCGATCCCGTACGGAACCACCACCAGCTATGGACGCCAGGCGGCGCGAATCGGCAGGCCTAGAGCTGTCCGGGCGATCGGCGCGGCAAACGGCCGAAACCCGATATCGATCATCCTGCCCTGCCACCGAGTCATAGGCGCTCACGGCGCGCTGACCGGGTACGGCGGCGGAATTGACATAAAGCGCAAGCTACTCGCCTTCGAGCTGGAGATCAGTCTCGGGCAGAGCGGTTAACGTGCTGGTTTCAGCGTGTCCGAGGATTGACTTTAATCGCCCCAGCGAGCAAGCGACGGGGGCGACAGCTCATCGACCTCGCGCTCTCCCCAGTCCGCCTGCGGTATCCGATCCCAGAGTCGCTGACCGGACGCCTGTAACTCCGCCGATAACTGACCGATGTCGACCCCCGGGATGGTCCGTTCATCCATCACGGTCCGCCCGTTGATCACGACCTTCTTGAGGTCTTCCTCCCGGGCCGAATAGACAAGGTTTTTGAGCGGGTCACGGAACGGCGCCATCCACGTTCCGCCGGTCTCCCAGGAAAGTATGTCCGCCTTCGCCCCGGGCGCCAGCCGTCCAAGATCGTCCCGCCCCAGCGCCGCCGCCCCGCCGATAGTCGCCGCGTTGAACACCTGCGTCGCGGTCGAGCGCTGCGCGTCACGCCCGGTCACCTTGCCCAGCACCGCCGCCCAGCGCATCGCCTCCAGCATCGTCTGCGGGGCCGTATCCGTGCCGATAGCCATGTTGACCCCGGCATCTAGGTAGTCGGCGAAACTCTCAAGGGCGATACCCCGCCGTGCGAATACCCACGGCGCGTGCGCCACGGTCGCTCCCGAGTCCCCGAGGATCTCGATGTCGTTGCCGAGCTGGTTGATCCACGAGTGCGAGTTCGGGAAGATGCCGTGCCCGACTATCGCCTTCGGGCCTCCCGGTCCCAGGAACCCGATATCCAGCAGCCACTCGATCGGCGTCCGGCCGTGTCGCTGCTCCATCTTGCGGAACTCGACCACTGATTGCGAGGCATGGGTCTGGATGGGCACGTCAAGGTCTCGCGCCGCGTCGAGCGCACGACGGAACAGGTCCTCCGTGCAGGTGTCGATCTGCATCGGGCAGAGCATGCCGCGGATCAGGCCATCGTGCGCTCCGTCGTACTTTTCGATGAACTCTATGGCGCGCGCAAGGCCGTCCAGCCCCGCCTGCTCATCCCAGTCGTACTGGACCCCTCGACCGTCCGGCGTGTACCAGCGGCCCGACCGGAACGTGGGCGCCACGTACATCCGCAGCCCGATCTCTGCCGCCCGCTCCATGTTGTACTCGGGCATCGGGTCCATCGAGAAAACGGTCGTGGTGCCGCTCATCACCAGTTCTGCCGAGGAAAAGTCCAGGCAGGTGCGTGTCCCGTCGTCGTCCTGCGCGCCGGACCTTGCCGGGAGCATCTCGAACAGGCCCGACATGCCGAACTGCCGGCGGCCAACGTCTTCGATAAACGACTTGTCGAGCGGCGATCCGCCGATGTGCGCGTGAAGGTTGATCAGACCCGGGGTCAGCAGGCGTCCGGGAGCCTCTGTGACGGTGGTCCCCGCGGGCGGCGTCCATGCGGAGTACGGCCCAACCCAGGTGATCGCATCGCCCTCGTAGGCGACAACGCCGTCTTCGATATGCCGATGTTGCACGCCATCGAAACCGATCACATGGCTTGCGTGGATCGCCGTTGTCGTGGCCATTTCTCCTCCGTGAACTCTACGATTCTGCTGCGCAGCGGTCGGCCGGGGCCGTCTGGATTCATTTTGCGCGCTTATCTGACGGGTCCCGCATCCAACCCGATATGTGAACCCGATATTCAAACCGGGTCATGGGTTCTACCGAGAATTGTCAGACCCTGCGGATTATTACTTGTACAACTCGTTCCTGGAACAACATATCTCCCGTTTTTCATCCCGGCGAATGATTTTCGGGCTGGCCGCCGCCATTCCGGTACTTGCGATCGCCTGTAACGGAGGAGCGGACGACGCCCCTGACAGGGCTCAGCCAACTCGCACCATCGCTCCCGCAGCCGTGTCAGCCACCGCTGTCCCGCCCGAGTCACCGACTCCGCCGGCAACGATTCCGGGGCCGGACAACGATGACGACAGTGGGCTGCTTGCGGAGATCGGTCCGGATGAACGCGCCTTTGCCAGCGCCCTGGCGGGGCAAGGTTGGGAGACCGACTTCACACGGTTCGCCGAAGGCCTGGACGTCGGCAACATCCGCTCCGGTGGAGTCCCGCGCGACGGCATCGCTTCGATAGACGATCCCCGCTTCGCTCCCGTGTCGGACCCGCCGGACTACATGCGTGACGAAGAGCCCGTTATCGTCCTGAAGCTGAACGGTGACATCCGCGGGTATCCGCTGGGCATCATGACCTTCCACGAGATCATTAACGATGTCGTTGGCGGTGAACCTGTCATCGTGACCTTCTGCCCCCTCTGCAACACCTCGCTTGCATTCCCGCGCACCCTGCCGGACGGCACGATCCTCGACTTCGGCGTGTCCGGCTTCCTCCAGAACAGCGACCTGATCATGTACGACCGCCAGACCGACTCTCTCTGGCAGCAGATCACCGGAACCGGACTTATCGGAACCCACGCTGGTACGCAGCTCGAGTTCCTCCCGGTGGCTGTCGGGTCCTGGGCGGACTACAGCGCTTCCTTCCCGGACGGGCAGATCCTGCTCCGGCCGACGGGCGACGAACGACACTCGATAACGGAACAACCGCTGGCGCGTGACTACTCCCGGCCGCCGTACCCGGGGTACGACGACATCAACAGTTCGCCGTTCCTGTACGACGGACCGTTCGACGGCCGTCTCCTCCCGATGGAACGCGTCGCAAGCGTCTCGACCGGCGAAGTCGATGTCGCCTACCCTTACTCATTCCTTGCCGAACATCCGGTCATCAACGACGTGATCGAGGGCATGTCGGTGAGCGTATTCTTCGACAACGGCACGGATTCAGCATTCACGGCACGGAGCGGTAACTTCTCCAGGTCCGGCTCGACGACGATGTTCGAGCGAACGGTCGAGGGCCGGGTTCTGACTTTTGAACTTGTCGAAGGCGTGATCACCGACCTGGAGACGGGTTCTTTCTGGAACAAGTTTGGCGCCGCAACCGATGGCGAACTCGTTGGAACGCAACTCCGACCCGTCACACATGCCGCGCACTTCTGGTTCGCATGGGCGGCGTTCAGACCAGACACCGAGGTCCGGTTGACGGATCTCCCGGGAGCCGGATAAACAAGCCGGACGCCTCGACGGTGATTCGCCGTGGTGTTACGTTGCGCCGGCCCGGAAACCCCGGATCACCGGAATACGCGCAGACCGAAAAGGAGCCAGGCCACCCTTGACCGTAACAACGGATGCCGTAGTCATAGGCGGCGGCGTCATGGGTACGAGCGTCCTTTACAACCTGGTCTCTCGCGGGGTCCAGAAACCGGTGTTGCTGGAACGAACCACCCTCGGCGCTGGCTCTACCGGTCGTTCGTCTGGACTGATCCGGATGCACTACTCCACCGTGGTGAACGCCGCCCTCTCGTGGGAGTCTTTCGAGACTTACGCGAACTTCGACGAGGTAGTGGGCGGAGATGTCGGCTTCGTCCAGACCGGTTTCATGGTGTTCGTGCCGGAAGACGCCATCGATGGCCTGAACCACAATATCGCTCTGCAACAGGATGTAGGCATCGACACGCAGATCGTGTCGCGCGAAGAGGCGCGTGAGCTTGCTCCCGCCTTCGAGCAATACGATGGCGAAGCTTTCGCATGGGAGCCGCTCTCGGGCCACGCCGATCCATCAGGCACCGGCATGGCTTACGCAACGCGAGCCCGGGAGCTCGGCGCAACGGTGCTGCTCGAGACGCCAGCGACGTCTGTCGAGATAGAAAACGACCGTGTGGTGGCCGTCACCACCGCCGGGGAGCGCTACGCGACCGACACCGCGGTCGTTGCTACCGGTCCGTGGTCGAAACCCTTCCTCGAAGGCATCGGAATCGATCTACCGCTCGAAGCCACCCGCCACGAGGTGTTCCTGCTCAAACGCGATCTCGGAGAGTTGCCGTTTCACCCGGGCGGCGCAGACATGGCGAACATGACCTACTTCCGGCCGGAAGCCGCCGATCTAACCCTGGTCGGCAACGGCAACCGGGAACAGAGCGCTGACCCGAACACCTACAACCCGCGCCCGAGCATGGATTACCTGGAAGACGTATGGCTGCGCCTGTCGAAACGCTTGCCGGGAATCGCAGGAGCAGAGTTCTTTACCGGCTACGCCGGGCTGTACACGTCGACACCGGACCTGCACCCGGTGATCGACAGGGTGGACGGAATCGAAGGCCTCTACATTTGCACCGGCTTCAGCGGGCACGGCTTCAAGCTCGCCCCGGCCGTCGGAACGGTGATGGCCGAGCTGATGCTGGACGGCGAGGCGAAGACGGTAGACATCTCGACGTTGAAAATGGATCGGTTCAGGCGCGGCGAGACAAACACCACGTCCTACGACTTCAAGGTGATCGCGTAATCCCCTCTTCCGGCGGGAGAGGGCTGGGGGCCTGCCCTTCCACCCGCTCGAAGGGTGAGGGAGAAGTCCGAGCTATCTAACGCCCTCACACCATCCGGTCCTTCGAGAGCCTCAGGACACTACAGGGTCTCCCCCTCTCCCGGTGGGAGAGGGCTGAGGTGAGGGAGGTTCAGGTCCTCGCTTGATCGTTATTTCTCGGTTAAACACTGTGCCGGTAAAGGTCCCTCGTCCTTCCGGGCCCGGAAGGATCGGGATGACGTATAAGTGTCCCCGAGTTTTGCCGGCCGTCACTGAATTGGGGCCTCATCCGGCCCAAGCCATAGCCCCGGCGCGTCATACCGTGCCCTGATCCCCGCTATCCAATCATCGAAGTCCAGCCGGTCGGCGGAACTGTTGACCATGTCCCACCAGTAAAAACCGAGGTTCTTCATGCGGGCGAAGCGCGGAAGTTCACCAACCCACCGGTCTGATAGATCACGCACCTCCCGGTAGCCCAACAGAAACGCGTTGAACAACGAATTGAACTGATCCGCTGGCAATCGAGCGAATTCCAGGAACGGCCGCATCACGTCCGACGCGTACCAGTGATAGACCGGCTCGTCGAAATCGATGATCCTCACCCGTTCGCCGTCCCACATCGCGTTCTCGGTGCGGATGTCTGTGTGCGTCATTCCGTACGATTCGGCATCCTCGGGCAAGGCTCTTAGCCACGGATCAAGCTTTTCGTACTCCTCCCGAACGGGTTCCGTATCCTCCGGTCCCAGCCCCTCGTCGGTCTGTCGCCACAAGTCCTTCCACGTCAGATATGTGAGATCCGAGGACGGCTGATACGACTCCGCTGCACGGTGCATCTTCCCGAGCGCGACGCCCCATGCACGGAACTCCTCGACCGTCGGAGACTCCAGCGAAATCGCCCGGCCCGGGGCTTCCTCCGTCACCCAGCACAGAAAGACATCGTCGCCTTGCCGAAACTCCTCGATCAACTCATCGGCAACCGACCGGACGGGCGCGCAAACATCTGCGCCGCTGGATGCCAGGTGCTCCAGGTACTCCGCAGCCGCCCGGTGCTCGAGCATCGAGCGATTACGCGCATGACAGGCCTTCAGGAACATGCCACGACCACGCGACTCAAACCGGTAGACGATGTTGATCCCGTCGTTCACCAGCCGGACGGATCCTGGATCAGCGTCCCAGAGGACGGCGATCTCCCGGCCCGACCGCTCACGATCGAGCGCCGCGTTGCGATCGGACCAGGAGTTCATATGGCGACTAAGGCTTCGGGCTTTCGAGAAGGACTGTTGCGCCCATCCCGATGTACTTGTCCCGCAGATTCCAGTCGTAGTTGCGGATCATGAGCTTCGTGTCCGTCCCTTCGAGTACCTTCGCCGCGTACTCGACGCATGCGTCGTCGGACACCGAGAGCGGGTGATTCGGATTCGCCTCACGGTCAAAGGTCAGGTCAGCCGGACCCCACGAGATGACGTCCACACCCGGGCGAATCAGCCTCGGGATGTTGCATATCGCCTGGATCGACTCGACCTGCAGAAACAGCACACCGTAGTTGTTCCAGAACTCCGCATACTCCAGCCGGCCGTTGTTCTCGGCGAGTCCAACCCGGGGCGCTCCGCCGGCGCTGCGTTTGCCGAACTGCCGGTAGTAGAAGTAGTCAACCGCTTCCTGCGCTGTCGCCTCGGTTTCGGTCTGCGGCACCTCGATAATGCTCGGTCCGAGGTCAAGCCAGTTGCCGATCTGCCACGTGTAATTCGTGTGCTTGATCCGGAAGTGGACCGGGATGCTCAGGTCTTGAGCGGCCAGGCAGACGGCGACCAGGTCCGTCTCGTTCAGCGGGTTGTGCTGGCTGTCGACCGAGATGTAGTTGTACGCGTCGTCCTTGCCGTATATGTCTTCAATCTGGGATTTCGTAGCGTTGTACGGAACGGCCACGCCGATCGTGGTCTCACCGCGCCTGATTCGTTCCTTGAGGTTCTCTTCGCCCGCCATAAGGCCTCCTGCGCACGTGTGCGTTTCCCGGGTGGGTAGTTTGGAGATTCGCTCGCGGAGGCCAAAGATACGCCTGAGCGGGCGTTGATGCCATCTCGATGTCGGAGTCAGGAGGCGCCTGCGTGGCCCGCTCACCCTTCGAGAGCCTCAGGGGGGCGGATGTGGTGTGCGCACAGGGTAGGGGCGTATGGCAATACGCCCATACATCACACGGGAACTCATGACTACCGAGGTCACATGATCAAGGTCAGGATGACCGGAAGACAGGTGATGGGCCGGATAGTTACCCGGCGTCCCGCCTTTTTGTCGCGAGCGCGCTGATCGCCTCGAGTACGACGCGGTGGGCCAGTTGCGCCGTGATGTCCGCGGAATCGTACGGTGGCGACACTTCGACGACATCCATCGCGACCAGGTGTACGTCCGATCCGACGATACGGCGCACGGCGCGCAACAGTTCACGTCCGGAAAGGCCGCCGGGCTCAGGCGTGCCCGTGCCAGGAGCGAATCCCGGATCTGCGACATCGATATCGACCGACAGGTACAGGTGCTCCGCGCCGTCCAATGCCTGTGAAATGGCTTCCGCAATCACCTCGTCGAAGCCGCGGGTTTCGATCTCGGACATCAGGTGCCACTGCATGCCCTGTTCCTGCATCCAGTCGAAGGTGTCTTTCGGCGGCCAGTAGCCGCGAAGCCCAACCTGGACAAAGTTCTTACCCGGGACAGCGCCGGATTCGATGAGCCGCCGCATCGGGTTACCGTGGGCGATCAGGACGCCGCCGTACCCGGACTCACCGGTATCCGCGTGGGCATCGAAGTGGAGGATGCCGACGTTCCCGTGGCCGTACCTGTCGGCGACGGCCGTGGCGGAGGGCAGGGTGATCGAGTGATCGCCGCCGAGCACTATCGGCAGCGTTTCCGCGTCCAGCGCCTCGGCGACCTTGACTTTCACCGCGTCGTGGCTCAACTGGAGATCGGACGGGGGACAGTTTGCGTCGCCGAAGTCGATCACCTTCAGGAATTCGAGCGGGTCGATGTCCAGCCCGAGGTGATACAGCGTCCGGGACGCCGTGAAGTAGGACGCCTCCCGGATCGCCCGCGGGCCGAATCGCGTGCCCGGCCGGTAGACGACGCCCATATCGACGGGCGCTCCCAGTATCGAGATATCAGCTTCAGACGACTTCAACTCTTCGGCATCCCGGGCGAAAGGTAGATGCAGATATGTCGGCAGCCCGACAAATGCGGGATGTGGGTCGTCGCCGTGGAGGTTGGTCATGATAAATCCAGTGGACAAGGAACGTTACGACTTCCGAATCTCAGGCGATAGTAATACCGCCATCTACGACGTAGTGACCGCCGGTGGCGAATCCGGCGTCGTCCGAGGCCAGAAACGCTATCCAGGGCGCTATGTCCTCCGGCGTTCCGAGCCGTCCCAGCGGGGTCGCCGACAGCATCGCCTCGCGTCGCCCGTCCGGATCGGGATGCTCGTCCCAGTCCGGCGTGCGTTCCAGGGCGCCCGGGCATACGGCGTTCGACCGAATCCCCTTATCGCCGTAGTGGACGGCGATGTGCCGGTTCAGGCCAAGCAAGCCGGTCTTGGCGGTCATGTATGAGACATTCGGCGTCCTGCCGGTGAGCGCAGTGATGGAGCTAACGATCACCACCGAACCGCCGTCCCCCTGCCGGATCATCTGCGCCAGCCCGTGCTTGCAGGTCCGGACGACCCCGCGCAGGTTCACGTCCTGCGTGCGCTCCCACTCTTCCTCTTCCATCTCGAACAGGTTGACGTCCCTGTTGTGGCGCTGGATTCCGGCGTTGGCGACGACAACGTCCAGCCTGCCGAATACCTCGACTGTGCGCTCAACGGCGGCTTTCACCTGGCTCTCGACGGTCACGTCGACGGGGATCGCCAGGGTCCTGGCGCCGCGGCCCGCAAGCTCAGCCGCAACCTCCTCAACGCCCTCGATCGGGATCCCGGCCAGCGTCACCGATGCGCCGAGCTCCGCCATGTATCTCGCGCTCGCCGCGCCGATGCCGCTGCCCGCGCCGGTGATGAGCACGACCTTGCCATCGAGTCGCATAAATCCTCCTGGAGGTTGGCCGTCAAACCGTCTCAGGGCCGGATGCTAGCCGGGCTGCGCGTTCGACGCCAGCGGCGGGGGTCGCAATCCTGGCGTCGTTCTCCGGTAGCGAATCTCGGCACAAGTGTTAACGCGTATCGATACCGTGACCGCTAAACGCGATCCACCTCCAGACCTCCTCCCTCACAGGGAGGAGGCAACAACAGCCCCCTCCTACATTAGGAGGGGTTCGGGGGTGGTTATCGTCCCGCACCAACATCGATATGACACCGGTTCTTCATCCTGCGCTTTCTCCCGGCCGGAGAAGGGAATTTCGTGTTCGCACCGGCCTCCCGAGCGTGCGTTCGACGCGCCGCCCCACTAAACTTGCGCACGGCTGCCGCACTGATCCCGGAATCAACGTCCTGCCCCGGCGGGAAGAGGTCGGCGCGTGAAACATCCGCTCAGCGTGTTGGTGAAACCGACCTCGAGCCGGTGCAACCTCAACTGCGGATACTGCTTTTACCTGCGAAAAGCGGAACTTTACCCGTGGGGCGATCACCCCAGGCTCACGCTCGACACTTACGAGTCGTTTCTGCGCCAGTACGTGGACGGTTTCGCCCCGCTCTATAACTTCGCATGGCAGGGCGGCGAACCGACGATCATGGGGCTGGATTTTTACCGGTCGGCCGTTGAGCTACAGCGGCGCGTGGCGGAGGAGAACAAGCTCCACCCGCGGTTCTCGATGTCCAATGCGATCCAGACGAACGCCACGATGATTAATGACGACTGGGGCCGCTTCCTGAAGGACTCCGATTTCCTGGTCGGCGTAAGCCTGGACGGGCCACCTGAATTGCACGATTTCCATCGCGTTGACTGGAAGGGCCGACCCACCCACCAGCGGGTAATGGACGGCGTGGAGCACCTCCGCAGCCGCGACGTACCGTTCAACGTGCTCGTCGTGGTCAACAGCGCCAACGTTGAGCACCCCCGGGAGGTGCTGAACTGGCTATTCGAGCAGGGCTTCGATAATCTCCAGTTCATCCCCTGCGCCGAACCCGATCCCCCGCACCTGAACGTCGCCGAGACCGGCGCGATCAGCCCCGGATCGATCACGCCGGAGCAGTATGGCGCGTTCCTCAGGGGGCTGTTCGATGCCTGGGTGGATATCGGCATCGACAGGATCAGGATTCGCTGGTTCGACAACCTGATTCAGATGTTGTGGGGGCAGCCCGCCGAGATGTGCGAGATGGCCACGTCCTGCGGGTATGTGGTGCTCGAACACAATGGTGACTGCTACCCGTGCGACTTTTTTGTCGAGACCGGCTGGCTGCTCGGCAACGTCCATGAAACATCGCTTTCGGAGATGATCAATTCCGACAGGTTCAGGGAGTTCAGCGGCCAGAAAAGCAAACTGAATGCCCGGTGCCAGTCATGCAGCTGGAAGACGCTGTGCTACGGCGAGTGCCCGCGTTACAGGATCACCGCGTCCGGGTCGTCTGACGGCACGCTGCCTTACTTCTGCCCTTCGTTTACGGAGTTCTTTGACCGCCGGTTCACGAAGCTGGAACGACTGGCCGTAAACGCTGGCCGGCGGCTCGGGTTTCCGGTGCCGGGAGGTCGGTTAACGGCGAGCAAACGAACGGCGACCCGGCTGGTGCGGGGACGCCGTTAGGGTGTTTTGACGGCGCGCATGACTCGAAAGCCCCGGGTTGCCTGCAGGGCACACATCGCGCCCGGGGTACGAGGTAGCCCCGGGCGGGGCCGTCCACCGCCTCCGAGGATCCGATATGCGGGGTAAGTGTCCGCGGCACTGATACCCTAGCCCGCGCTATGACCTCACCAATCCATAATCCTGACCGCACGGCGGATGTCCTGATCGTCGGAGCCGGCGCTTCCGGCGCCGCTGTCGCCGCATCACTGTCCGAGGCCGGGTTCGACGTAGTCTGCATCGAACAGGGCCACTGGCAAGACTCGTTCAAGTACCCCACGATAGAACCCGATTACGAGCTCAGGGCGATGAGTTCCTGGTCGATCAACCCGAACAAGCGCCGCCTCCCCGAGGATTACCCGGTAAACGTCGATGATTCGGCGATCGAACCGGTGATGTTCAACGGCGTCGGTGGAAGCACCATCCTGTGGGCCGCGCACACGCCGCGCCTGCACCCGTCCGATTTTCGGGTCAAAACCCTGGACGGCGTCGCCGAGGACTGGCCGATCTCGTACGAAGACCTGGAGCCGTGGTACGACCTGAACGACCAGGTCATGGGCTGTGCCGGTATCGCCGGAGATCCAGCAAACCCGCCCCGGTCAGAACGCCCGATGCCGCCGATCCCGATTGGCAGGGACGGGGAGATGCTGGCCGGGGCGTTCGATCGACTCGGCTGGCACTGGTGGCCGTCCGACAACTACGTCAATTCGACCCGGTACGGGGAAGGCCGGGACGCGTGCAACTTTTGCGGCCACAACATGATGGGTTGCTACCAGCGCGCCAAGTCCTCGACCGATCTGAACTACTGGCCGCGCGCTATCGACCAGGGAACCGAACTCGTGACCGGCGCCCGCGTCAGAGAAATAACGACCGACCTTGCGGGCAGCGCAACCGGTGTGAGTTACCTGGACCCCGGGGGCAATGACCGGCATCGGGCAGCGAGGGCCGTGGTCGTGGCGGCAAATGGCATCGGCACACCCCGCCTGTTGCTGCTTTCCAACTCCGAAAAGCACCCGAACGGCCTGGCCAACTCGTCAGGGCTGGTCGGGAAAAACTTGATGTTCCACGTATACGCCGGGGTGACCGGCATCTTTCCGGACAATGAGGACCGCTGGGTGGGTCCGGCGGCCAACATGATTCTTTCGCAGGAGTTCTATGAGACAGACCCCGGCCGGGGTTTTGTGCGCGGCTATTCGTACCAGACTGGCCGGGGACAGGGCCCGGGCGCGACGGCGCGAGGCGGCTCCAGGCGCGTGCCCTGGGGCGCCGACCATCATGTACAGATGCAACGACGGTTTGGGAACACGGTGAGTCTTGGGATCATCGGCGACGATCTGCCGGAGGAACACAATTCCGTCACGCTGGATGAATATTTGACCGACGGCTCCGGTCTCCCTGCGCCGAAGATCACTTACAGGGTCAGCGATAACTCGCGCGCGATCCTGGATCACGCTCTCGTACAGGGTCAAAAGGTACTGGAGGAGGCGGGCGCGTCAGAGATCATGATCAATCCTCACTCAAGAGAGGCCGGATGGCACTTGATGGGGACGGCGCGCATGGGCGACGACCCGGAGCGATCCGTGGTCGACAGGAACGGCCAGTCTCACGACATTGACAACCTGTTCATCGTGGACGGCAGTGTGTTCGTGACCGGGGGCGCCGTGAACCCGACCCCGACCATACAGGCGATCGCGCTTCGCACGGCCGACTACATCACACGCGAGCGGAAGGACCTGAAAACCCGATGACGCTCGACATCGATACAGGTCTCCTGGCGGCCGCCCTGGACCGCATAATTCCGCCGGTAGATGACCTGCCCGGCGCTGGGGCGATGGGACTGGCGGAGGAAGTGATCGCACGGTCCCGCGCCGATTTTCGTTTCAGTGACGCGCTGGACACCGTGGTTAACGCGTTGCCCTCGCCGAACGCCTTCACAGCGCTCGACGGCGAGGGACAGGACGGTGCCATCCGGGCGCTGGAGTCATCGCACCCGGACGACTTCAATTTGTGGCTGGACGTCGTCTACACGATCTACTACATGCAGCCCGCAGTGCACCGGCGGATGAACTGGCACGGCCGGTCACCGCAACCGGAAGGTAACGTGATGCCGCCGTGGGACGAATCCGTACTCGGCGTTACGCGGCAGCGTGAGCCCTTCTGGCGAAAAGCGTGATCGCGGCCGACTAACGCCGAGCGTGCGTGCGGGTGCGTCAATCGGTCCACGCGCGGTTCCGGTCCGGGAATCGGATCCTTTACGGGCCCGGGATCAGAACTGGTTCCGGATCGGGAGTGCCGAGATCCCGGGACGGGCTCGCCGGAGTATTCGAAGTGTCGCCACGATCACGGCCGTCGGTTCCTGATGGGGTCGGTATCACCGTGATCGGATAACCACAGTCTTCGGCCACCTGCAGGTACTCGGCGGGCGGCTCGTAGCCGGCCGGGGCGATCTGGAACACGGAACTGAAGTCCAGTCCAACCGACTGCGCACCGTGATACAGGCATTCCAGGGTTGCTATCGACGCGCCGAACTGGCTTTGCCCGTCCATGACCGCCCGCTCATCCTCGTTCAAGCAGAACGAGACCGGGATCACTTCGGAGATCATGTCGATCGAGATTGATGCGAAATCTTCCAGCGTCGGCTCTCCGTCCAGATCGTTGATCCTGTTGGCCACGGCGGCAACATTGCCTACCGCTAGCTTCTCGGCCACACATGCCTGGGTGGCCAGGCTCAACTCGCCGACCTCGTTGAACAACCCGCCCGCCATGATGCGCGACCACGTGTCCCCGGACATGCACTCAAAGATATCGAGGCTCTCGTCGTCGAGGCGCTCCTCGCCGGAACGGATCGCCGTGTACCGATCCACGCCCCATATCTCCTCCAGGCACTTGTTTTCGGCCTCCGGAATGGCGTCGAGGAACTCCGCCGGTTCGTTGTCCATGTCCGCCCTGATCGGTACGAACGGCGCCTTTGATGCTCCGGCGGCGACCGCCGTAGCCGCGTCGGGATCGATGATGGACCCGGGCGATAGTTCAGCACCGTTACTGCCGCTACAGGCAGCTGCGACAACGGCGAAACCCGCCAGTACTGGAAGTAGCAATCGTCGACTACCGAGGTTCATTGTTGAGGCCTCCACGACCATGCTGATTTCTGGTGTTACCGATATATAGACGACGGAGGGCCCGGGATTGTTCCATGCGAATCCAGTGACCAGAACATCCGCCACCATCGGCGATCGAAATAACCGACCAACATCGATTGCCCGACGCCATCCTGAACCCGCCCGATGTCATCCTGAACTTATTTCAGGAACCGGTTGAGTCCCGGAACATTTGACGAACGGCGAAACGCTATCCGGGGCATCCCCACCCATCGCGAGTGAATCAATCGCTTCTGCACACGCCGGCGCATTGCAGACCCGGCGGACCCTGAATTAAGTTCAGCATGACGGGTTGAGGGCAATGTCTCGTCCACCGGTCATCACCCAATTCAGACGCCGACCGGGGTGATCAAAATGCACGCCCAGATAATCCACGCATTGCGTGTCACGCGTCGCGTGCGCAGCGGAAGCCCAGGTTGCCCGTTGAGCTGTCCGGCGTGTTGCTTGTGCGTGCGCCATTCCGATACCGATTGCAGTACGAAGAATGGCACAGGTACGAGCCGCCCTTCATGACGCGCGATGCGCCCCCTGGCGGGCCTTTCGGATTATCCCGCGGCGCGTTCGGGTGCTGGTGAAAGGTCGGGCTCCAGTTATCCGCGCACCACTCCCACACGTTCCCGGAGACGCAGTAAAGCCCGAATCCGTTCGGTTCGTACGATGTAACCGGCGCGGTTCCCGCGTATCCGTCAGATGCACGGTTCTCGGTCGGGAATCGACCCTGGAAGACGTTGCTCATGTGTACCCCGTCCGGCACCAGCTCGTCGCCCCACGGGTACATCGCCTGCGAAACTCCACCGCGGGCCGCCATCTCCCACTCCGCCTCGGTCGGGAGACGCTTTCCGGCCCATTCGCAGTAGGCGAGCGCGTCGGTCCACGACACCTGCGTAACCGGGTGATCCATCCGGCCTTCTAGCGACGAGTCGGGGCCGTCCGGATGCCGCCAGTCGCCGCCATCAACACGTCGCCACCACTCGGATCCGGCGACCGCTTGCGTCACGGTCTTTGCCGTTTCTTCCGAGATGAAGTCGTGGAACACAAACGTCCACCCAAAGCGCTCGGCCTCGGTCTGAAAACCCGTGGCGTCTATGAACTCGGCGAATCGGGCGTTCGTAACGGCCGTGGCGTCGATGTAGAACGGGTCCACGCCTACTTCACGCACCGGCCCTTCTCCATCCAGTGGAAAGCCGCGCGGGTAATCGCTGCCCATCAAAAACTCCCCGCCGACGATCTTGATCATCGAGTCATCGAACGGCGCTCCGGGTGCGCCGACCGGAAGGCGCGATCCGGTGATAGCGGCGGTAGCGCCCCCTTCGAGATCAGATCGTCCGGGCGCGGTCAGATTGCCGGTCTGCCGTTCCGGTTCCTCCCCGGGCATTGCGTCCCGTGACGCCGCACAGCACGCGCCCGTATGCGAAGCGCTCATGCCTTAACGTCTGTCACGGGGAAGGGGTAAGGCCTTGAGCGGCCCTCGTATCCAAAGTCTGTCTGCATGGCCATACCTCCCAGGTCTGCCAGCCGATCGTGCATCGATAACCGGATGGAGTTCATGATTTCTGTGTCCAGTTCTGCGCTGAGCCGATCAAACGTGGCCCGGTGCGCCGGGTCGTCCGCCAGGTTCACCTGCTCCTGCGGATCGTCCTTCACGTTGTAGAAGGTCACCTCGCCGGTCGAGTAGCGGGACAGCCGCCACTCACGGTCGTAGATCATCCAGCCGTCCGAGAGCATGCCGTAGATGCGCTCACGGGGCGGCTCGTCCGTGAGTCCGAGTCCCGGCAGCGGACGTGAATCCATGTGCTGCGGAATCGGTACACCGGCGGCGGCGAGCATCGTCGTCGTGATATCCCGCACTTCCACAAGTTCGTCCGAGACATTGCCGATGGGCAGACCGGGTCCCTGGATCACCATCGGGATGTGGATCGCCGCCTCGTAGAACGACGCCTTGCCGATCAGCCCGTGATCGCCGAGATAGTCGCCGTGATCCGTCGCAAGGATGACGACGGTGTTATCCAGCAACCCGTTGCGCCGAAGCGCGTCCAGCACCTCGCCGACCTCGTGATCGACCTGCTTCACAAGCCCGGCGTAGTGCGCCCGAACCCTGGCCTTCTGGGCGTCCGTGAAGTCGCTGATATCGACGCCGTTCCAGTCGTTCTTGTTGCCGTCGATATTGCCCTGCCGGAGCTTCGGCGTGTCCCCTGCGTCCGGTGCGGGTGCGGGCATGTCTTCGGGGTCGAACTTCCACGCGTCCTCGAAGTCCGCTGCCGGATCGTATGGACAGTGCGGGCCCGGGAACCCGACCATCATGGCGAAGGGGCCGTCGGACCCGTATTCGTCCAGGAACCTGACCGCTTCCCGCCCCACGAACCGATCCCACGAGTGCTCCCACGGAAGCTGGTGGACGATTGCGCCCTGGTTCTCGAAATAGCCCTCGTGCTCGTTGCCGTGGAGTTTCCGCAGCTCGCGCTCACGCAGGTAGTGGAAGTAGTCGTCCCTGACGTTCAGCCAGCGCTTGTCCTCGCAGATCACCCGGTGCTGGAACCCGAACCGGGCGTCCCACGGGTAAAAATGCATCTTGCCGATGGCCGAAGTGTAGTACCCGGCCTCCGTCATTAACTCCGGCCATGTCTCTATACCCGCGGCTTCGTAGTCGAGCCGGATGCCGTGGTTGTTATCCGTGATGCCGTTACGGATGGCGTTCATCCCGGACAGCAGGGCGTTCCGGGCCGGGACGCAGATCGGCGACTGCGAGTACGCCTCGGCGTAGCGGGTGCCGTTGGCCGCTATGGAATCGATATTCGGCGTGTCGATAAAGTCAGCGCCGTAGCACGACAGGAAGTCACGCCGAAGCTGGTCCGGAAAGAGGAAGACGATGTTCGGTCGGTCGGCCAAGTTGGACTCCTGAGTGGCCTGGTGGTTCATGGGTGTGGATTGTATCGTCCGTCGCCCCGTCCGTTAGAGTGCGGCGACATCATTCAACGAGAAAGCGAACGCATGCCCCGCCCAAACGTCCTGTTCATCATGTGCGACCAGCTCAAGGCAACGACCCTGAGCGTGTACGGCAACCGGGTGTGACTTTTGAGAGCGCCATCACGCCACACCCGCTCTGTGTCCCGGCGCGCACGGCAATCATGGCGTCACGTTATCCGCACCAGCTCGGAACACGCCGCAACGAGACCTTGATGCCGGAGGGCGTGACGCACGTTTATGGCATCTGGAAATCGGCCGGGTACACGACCGGATTGATTGGCAAGAACCACTGTTTTGACCGGCAGGAAGACATCGACCTGATAGATGTTCGAGGAGAGTTGTGGCACCGGGGCTTGATGGACGAATCCACCCTGAAGGGCATGGAGTGGGTGCGGTTGGTAGAGAAGGTGAAAGCGGCCGAGGTCGGGCGTGCCGACATCAAACGTCAGAGCCCGCGTATCGCACACGCCATCACCGACTTCCCGGAGGAGGATTACGGGACGGCCGTCATAACGGCGCAGACCGAACGCTATTTAGAAGATCACGCGGCCCAGGACAACCGGGTCGACAACCCCTTTGCGCTCTGGGTCTCGTATCCCGATCCACACGAACCCTACGAAGCTCCGCGCCGGTACGCCGAGATGTTCCCGCCGGAATCCATCGATCTGCCGCCTTCCCGGGACGGCGAGTTCGACGAATCATCGCCGGAGCGCAACCGCATCCTGCACCGGATTCTCGGGCTGTCCGGTGATAGCGAGGACGATATCCGGCGAGCCATAAGCGTCTACTACGCAATGACCCGCTTCGTCGACGACGGGATCGGTCGCATCCTCGACACGCTGGAGCGCACCGGGCTTCGGGACGAGACCATCGTCGTGTTCACGGCGGACCACGGCGACTTCATGGGCGAGCACGACATGATCGTGAAGGGCGGCGTGTTCTACGACTGCCTGGTGCGGGTGCCGCTCATCGTTTCGTGGCCGGGCCATGTGCCGCAGGACGCCCGGGACGAGAGCATGGTCAGTACTATCGACATCGTGCCTACGCTCCTCCAGTTACAGGGCATCGACGTTCCTTCGGAGTTTTGGGGCGAACCCCTTCCCACTGTCACGGACGCCGAACCGCGCGACGCCGTGTTCTCCGAGTACGGTAGCGGCGGGCCGCCGTTCACGATGGGGGACCTCGAAGCCATGCCGGAGCCTTACGGCTACGAGACGCTGATCGGCAGCCTTCAGTGGAGGGAGGCGGAGGGGGACCGGCGCATGGTCCGCACGTCCCGCTGGAAGTACGTCCACGATCCGCTCGCGCCGCCGGAAGAACTCGACGAGCTGTACGACCTTGAGGCCGACCCGGCGGAGCTAACGAACGTCGCGGCAAACCCGGCCAACGCGAAAGTTATCGCCGGATTAAGCGCACGGCTCGATGCGTGGCGAGCCGAAACGGGCGATGGGCCGGTCGTGCCCCTGCCCGAACCGGAACATTACGCAACGGGTGGCAACTTCCGTCCCCGGGTTCGACGCTGATGAAACGTACTGAACGGAAATAGATAATCCCCGGGTTTGATGCCCGGTCATCCCGGGCGTAGCCGAGGGACCTTCACCAATACGCGATTCGGCGAACAGACATCGTCCCCGCCGGGACCCGGTCCTCCCTCGTACTTCGACGGGCTTAGCACAGGTTCCCGGCCCTCTCCCACCGGAAGCGGCGGACGCGCGGAACGCCATCGCGCGAAGGCTCTCCGCACCCTGAGGCTCTCGAAGGGCCGGTTCCATCAACCACGTCATGTCATTGACAGCACCCCGGTACCGGCCATCCCGATCCTTCCGGTATCGGAAGGACGAGGGACCTTCACCAACACGCGAGTCGGCGAGTAGACATCATCTCCGCCAGACCCTCGTTCACCCTCATACTTCCACACGCTCAGCACAGACTCCCGGCCCTCTACTCGACATCGGTCGTCGCCCGTTGAGTAGACTTTCCGTTCCGGTTCTCTGCCACTTTCCGAGGGAATCGGACGGTGCCCGCAACCAGGAGATTATGACCGACACAGGCGACAACAGGCGGGAGACCTACCTTCACGGCCACCATCCGGTCGTGGTGGATGAGCACGCCCGGCGCAGCGCCGAGCGGAACGCCGCACACCTCCTTTCACACCTCAGCCCCGGGATGTCGCTGCTCGATATCGGCTGCGGACCCGGCAGCATAACCGCCGGGCTCGCGAAGGCCGTCGCACCGGGATCCACGATTGGAGTGGATACGTCCGAGGATGCACTGGAACGGGCGAGGGCCGATGCCGATTCGGCCGGCCTTGAGAACGTGGAATATCGGATCGCCGACGCTTACGATCTCCCGTTTTCTGACGGATCGATTGACGCGACGCACATGCACCAGGTCTTGCAGCACCTGTCCGACCCGGAACGAGCCGTTCGGGAGGCCCTGCGGGTGTTGCGGCCCGGCGGTGTCATGGGCATCACCGAGGTCGACTGGGACACAGCGATCTTCTGGCCGCGCTCACCGGATACAGACCGCTTTCTCGAGATCTATGACGCCGTAGCCCTCCACAACGGCGGAGACCCGGATATGGGCCGGAAATTGCGATCGCTGCTGGAGCCGCTGGGGCTGGAGCGGGTGGAGATCGGCGCTATCGTGTGGTCGTTCGGCGACGCCGCATCCACCGAACAGTGGGGCGATCTGTGGAGGTCGCGCATCCAGGAATCTCACATCGGCACGGTCGCGGTCGAGACCGGAATCTCAACGCCCGGAGAGCTAGCGCTGATCGGCGCGGCCATGCACGATTGGGGCCAGGCCCGCGACGCTTTCTTTTCGATCACTCACGGCACGGCGCTGGGCTGGAAATAGCGCGATCCCGGAGTTATGACATCCCCGGCGACACGGCGAGCGTGGGCAACCATGTGGGTAGCTTGGACCCCCGGAAACCCACGTGGCGCCAGGCGCATATGATCTCTTGAAGAGTGATCTCAGAATAATCGGAGGACTCCTTGCCCAAATACGTGATACTGCCGCCGCTCGACGATCTTCGCCGCGAGTTCGCTCGCCGGATGGCCGATACGATGCCGGAGTTCGATGTGGTCGCCCCGGAGACGGACGACGAAGTGATCGAGGAGATCAAGGACGCCGATGGCGCATACGGCTGGGTGCCGCCCGAGGCGTTAAAGGGAGCCGCCAGATTGCGGCTCCTCCAGAACCCTGATGCCGGACCCTTCCACGGCTACTACTACCAGGAGCTGATCGATCACCCGGTCACGATCTCAAACCCGCGTGGCATCTACTTCGACCATATAAGCCACCACATCATGATGTTCATGCTGGCGCTGTCCCGTGGGCTGCCGGAATACGTTGACGCGCAGAGCCAGTCAAAGTGGAATCCGGGCGCGCCTCAACACAAACACGTCAGCCTGCCGGGCTCGACGGTGCTGGTCAACGGCGTGGGCGGCATCGGCGCCGAGACGGCACGGCTGTGCAGCGAGTTCGGCGCGCGGGTGATCGGCATCGAACCACGGTCCGAGATCAACTCCCCGGCCGAATTGCATGATCCCTCAGAGCTTGATGCGTTGCTGCCTCGGGCCGACTTCGTCGTCACGACTGTGCCGCACACGCCGGAAACCGAGTTCATGTGGAACGCCGACCGCTTCAAGCTGATGAAGAACACGGCCTACTTCATCAACATCGGCCGCGGCATGACGGCGAAGCTCGACGATCTCACCGACGCGATCAGATCCGGTGAGATCGCTGGGGCGGGCCTGGACGTGTTCGAGATCGAGCCATTGCCGTCCGATCATCCGCTGTGGTCCATGGACAACGTGATCATCACGCCGCACGTTGCAACCGCGCACGCCGAGAACATATCGGAACGGCGTTTCGAGATCCTTTCCGAGAATGCACGCAGGCTCCTGGACGGTCGTGAATTCATCAACATCGTCGACAAGGAACGTTGGTATTAGCGACGGGCATGGTCCATTCCGGGAGAGCATCCAGATCACTCGCCCATTCGCTTGACCCCGGGTGTAGATTTGCCGCATGGCAAACGCAACTACTTCCTCCAACACCGGCCTCGGCTATTCCGACCTGCCCCGGCTGATGACACTCATGACCGGCGACGAGAAGCACTCGTTCAGCGCCACCTCCACGCTCGACGTGCTGTGGGTGCTCTACAACCGGGTGCTCAACATCGACCCGGACAATCCAGAAGACCCCGGGCGCGACCGCTTCCTGCTGTCAAAAGGCCACGGGCCGATGGCGTACTACGCCGTGCTCGCAGCGAAGGGCTTCATCCCGGTCGAGACCCTGCCGACCTTTGCACAGTACGATTCGATTCTCGGCAAACACCCGGACTCCATGCTCATCCCGGGCGTGGAGATCGGGTCCGGCTCTCTCGGACACGGGTTGCCGATAGCGGCCGGGATGGCGAACGGCCTCAAGGCCAGAGGGTCCGGTTCACGGGTCTTCTGCATGGTCGGCGATGCCGAATCCAACGAGGGCAGCGGGTACGAGGCGATAGCGATGGCCGGGCGGCTCAATCTGAGCAATCTGACGGCGATCGTGATCGACAATAAGTCGGACGCAACCGGATGGCCGGGCGGCATAGCTTCCCGATTTGCCGTTGAGGGCTGGTCAACAGCCGACGTAGACGGGCGAGACCACGGCGCGATCCACGAGGCGCTTGTGACCCCGCACAGTGACCGGCCCCACGTTGTGGTGGCGCTGGTCGAACCGAAGGCCTGATCCCATGCCAACCATGCGAGAACGCTTTACCGCCGTCACGTCTGAGCTGCTTGATAGCGATCCCCGTGTCGCGCTGATCCTCGCCGCGATCGGCATCGCTCAATTCAAGGACACTGGAGTTATTGACCGGCACCCGGACCGGGTCATAAACGTCGGAATCCGGGAACAACTGCAAATGGGGTTTGCCGCCGGAATGGCGAAAGAGGGATTCCGGCCGATAGCCCACACCTACGCACCATTTCTCGTTCAGCGGCCGTGGGAGCAGATTCGACTCGATTTCGGGCACCAGGGCGTCTCCGGGATCCTGGTGTCGATCGGCGCAACATACGACGAGGCTGACTGGGGTCGCACGCACCAGGCGCCGGAAGACGTTCAACTTCTGGCGATGCTTCCAGACTGGCGCATCCACGTACCCGGTCACCCCGACGAAGTCGAAGCTCAGCTACGTGCGGCCGTCACGGACGACATCAACGTCTACATCCGGCTTTCCACGCAGACCAACGATCGCGCCTACCTGGCCAGCGGTCCGGGTTTCTCAACAGTCCGGACCGGCTCGGGCGATGCCCCCACAGTGGTCGCTGTCGGACCGATGCTGGATGTGGTGATCAAAGCAACTGCTGATCTTGACGTCACGCTCCTCTACGCAAACACCATCCGGCCGTTCGACGGCGAGACCCTGCGCTCGGTGTTGCGGAAACCCGAGGTCGTGCTGGTGGAGCCATACCTCGAAGGCACATCGTCGGCCGAAGTCTCGCAACTCCTGCAGACCACGCCGCACCGGATCCTGTCGCTGGGCACTTCACAGAAGGAAAACCGGCACTACGGAACCGCTGACGAGCACTTTGCAGCGCACGGACTGGACGAAGCCGGCATACGAAACAGCATCACGGAGTTCGTTGCACAACGCGTACCTGCGTAACGCCGCGTTCGGCTCCTGATCTAATCGTCCCATACCGTGCGGCGTGACTTCGAGAAGAACGCCAGTAACAGTCCGACCGCGGAGAAGGCCGTGACCAGCACGTAGGCCGCGCGCCAGCCATCGGCGAACGCGTCGCCGGCTCCCGGGGTTTCGGCTATCTCGTCAAGCTGAATGTCGAATCCGCGGGACACCATAACGCCCACCACGACCGTAGAGGCGATGGCCTGTCCGGTCACGTTACCAAAGTTACGAGACAGGTTGGTCAGCGCTCCCACCACGCCAAACCGGGATGGCGGCACAGATCCCATGATCATGCTGCTGTTGGGCACGTTCCACATCCCCATGGCGAGGCCGTTGATGAACACCACCACCATTACCAGCCCCATCGGAGTCTCGCCATCGACAAACGAGAACGCCAGAGCGGTGCCGATGAGGATGAGGAAGCCCATTATCAGAAATGGCCGCTCACCGAACCGGTCTGAGAGCCGCCCACTGGTTTGCGCCGCCATGCCCATCCCGAGCGAAGTGAGAAACAGGACGAGGCCGGCGGCGCCCTCGGTCAGCCCGCGGAAACTGATCAGGAATATCGGCAGCAAGAACCGCGTCGCCGTCGTTCCCATGAATCCCAGGACACGGGTCGTTATGCCCAGGCTAAACATGAAATTGCTGAACATCCTGAGCTCGAGCATAGGGGCGCTTGATCGAAGCTCCCACGTCACGAACCCGGCCAGCAGAACAAGTACCCCGGCGACGCTGCCGAGGATGATGGGAGAAACCCAGCTCACGCCGAGCGGGTTGTTGATGGTCAAAACCAGCAATGTGATAGCGGCGGCGGAGAGGAAAGCACCGATCCAGTCGAATGGAGGACTGTCTTTGCTGCGGCCCCGGCTCACCCTCTCTTCGTCCAGCACGAAGAACCCGGCGACGAAGGCGATGGAGATCGGGACCAGCAGCATCAGGAACAACGTCTCCCACGGAAACCACTGGAGGACCAGCCCCGCAACGATGGGGCCGAGAGTGCCGCCGAAAGCCACCGCCGTGGTCTGGCTGCCGATCGCCATGCCCCGCTCCTGGGCCGGGAATACAGAGATCACCATCGCCATTCCGACCGACTGGCCCATTGCATTGCCGACGGCCATCACTACACGGAAGATGATCAAGATGCCGAAAGTGGGGGAGAACGCGGATCCAGCGGCCCCGGCGGCAAATAGCACCAGCCCGATAAGGTGGACTTTTTTCCGCCCGATGATGTCGGCAAGACGCCCCATCGGCAGCATCAAAGCACTGATGGTGAGCGCCTGGGCGATCACGACCCAGGTAACGGCCCGGAGCGTGATGCCGTAGTCCTCTGCGATGGCGGACAGGGCGACGAACGCCATCTGCATGCTCATCACCATGGTGGTGAAAGCGATGGCGATGACGGCGAACGCCTTCCATTTGTAGGCGTCGCCAGGTTGACGGCCGCTTCTTAACGAAGGGGCGTCATCCGTCCGGGATGCGCTCATCGGCGGCAGCCAACAGCAGCGGGGTTATTTACGGGCACAGGGGGGATACTACTTCAGAATCCGTCCGGCAATTGCCGATGACCGGACGTCCGCCCCGGCGTCATCCCAGATTTCTCAACTTGCCGAACCTGATGGCGAAGATGGCGGTGACGGCCAGCAGGACCATCGACATGCCAAGGATCGCCGCCGTCGGGCCGAACAGCTCCATCGCCGTCGCAACCGTCAGGATGCCGAACGGCATGAAGCCGAAGATCATCTCGAACATGCTGGCCACACGGGCGCGATGTTCGTCGTCGGAAAGCTCCATCGCCAGCGCCTGCCCCAGCGCAAACCGACCCGCCTCCCCGATGCCGACAAACAGCATCAGGAACAGGCCGATCCAGTAGAACGGCAACCCGGTAACGGCCGCCATGGCGATCGCCGACAGGAAGGCAGAGCCCATCAATACGGCGCCCCTGCGTTGTCCCCGCCGCAACGCTGCCATGCCCAGCGCGCCCAGCAGTGAGCCGATTCCGGTCATAGCCGTCAACGCCCCCACCTGGAACGGACTAGCCCCGTACACGTCTTTCGCAAATGCCGGAAGCAGCATCCGGAACGGCATCGTCAGGATCATCACAACTCCCGCGAACACCAGAACGGACAGCAACTCTCTGTACTGGCGGACGTACTTGAAACCGTCAACCACGTTTGACGCCACGGATCGCCTCGGGGCGTTCGGGTCTGGATCAAACCGTGGCAACCGGGTCATGAACAGGATGGCGACGCAGTTCAGACTCGCCACCACCAGGTACACGCCCTCCGGCCCGATAACACCGTACAGCACGCCGCCGATGGCCGGGGCTACCATCGTCGTGATGCTCATCGCCGCCGAGTTGAGCGACACGGCGTTAGACATCAAATCTTTGCTGACGATTCTCTGGATCATCATCTGCCGGGCCGGCATCATGAACGCAAAATAGAGGCCCTGGATCATCGAGGCGATCAGCAGGTACTCCCAGGTCAGCACATCGGCGATGATCGTGATCGCCACGGCCAGCGCGATGGCAACCTGCCCCACCTGGAGTATCTGGATCAGGGTGCGACGCTCCACGCGTTCGGCAACGGTGCCGCCGACAAACGAACCGAAGAAAGACGCCGGGGCGAAGCCCACAGCGATCAGGCCGGTGATGAAGAACGAGTCTGTGATGTCGTAAGCGAGGATGCCGCGCGCAAGGAACTGCATCTGTGTGCCGCTCATGCCCGTCATTACGCCTAGCCAGAGGAACCTGTAGTGACGATTCCCGAGCGATTCGACGGCACGGCCAAACATGGCGCCGCGGCGTGCGACCGAAGGCGCGGCCGTTACAGCGGCTGTCCCATCCGAATCACGGAACGAGGTTCTTTCTGACCCGTCGTCCGGCGACAGGGTGTCGCCGGGACGCAGCGGCCCGGTGGGTGCCATGTTTCCTGAGTGTCTCACCGGCGTCGGTCTGGACCGACCGACGATGCGGATTGAAGTCGAAATAAATACCGACCAACGCTTCGTGACACGTTGGCCGGTATCCGCTGAGCGCGATCATATCGCCGGGAGTCCGGCTGGCAAGCGAAAAACGATTCCAGACCCCGGAGTCACGACGATCTCTCCCGGGTCTGGAGAATGCCGGTTACGGCTCTACATCTGCGGCACGGACTCCATCGCCGCGGCTATCTCTTCTTCCGGCAGGGCGTAATCAACCATATTTCCGGAGAAGTAGTTGTCGTAGGCAGACATGTCCAGGTGGCCGTGTCCGCACAGGTGGAACAGGATCGACTTCTCCTCGCCTGTCTCTTTGCACATCAGGGCCTCGTCGATAGCCGCTTTGACGGCGTGAGACGGCTCCGGCGCAGGGATGATGCCCTCGGTGCTGGCGAACAGAACGGCGGCCTCGAAACATTCCGTCTGGTTGTACGCCCGCGCCTCGATCAGCCCGGCGTCCGCCATGGCGCTGATCAGCGGCGCCATGCCGTGATAGCGGAGTCCGCCGGCATGGATCGGATTCGGGACAAACGTGTGTCCCAGTGTGTGCATCTTGAGCAAAGGCGTCATGCCGATGGCATCACCGAAGTCGTAAGCGAACCGGCCCTTCGTCAGGGATGGAGCGGCCGCAGGTTCCACGGCGATGAAGCGGATGTCTCCACCCGCAAGCTTCTGCGGCACGAACGGGAACGCAATTCCCGCCAGGTTTGACCCACCGCCGGCGCAGCCGATCACCATGTCGGGCTGGCCGCCCGCCAGGTCCATCTGCTTGATCGCCTCCTGTCCGATAACCGTCTGGTGCATCAACACGTGGTTCAGGACCGATCCCAGCGAGTACTTGGTGTTCTCATCACCCGCAGCAACCTCCACGGCCTCGGAAATTGCGATGCCGAGCGAACCGGGAGAATCGGCGTCCCCCTCAAGAATCGTACGGCCGGCGTTCGTCTCACTGCTCGGGCTCGCCGTTACGTCACCGCCCCAGATCTGCATCATCGACTTCCGGTACGGCTTCTGATCGAAGCTGGCCCGCACCATGAAGACCTTCGCCTCGATGCCGAACTGCTGGCAGGCGAACGCCAGGGCGCTGCCCCACTGGCCTGCGCCCGTCTCGGTGGAAATGCGCTTCGTGCCTGAGATGCTGTTGTAGTACGCCTGTGCCACCGCCGTGTTCGGCTTGTGGCTTCCGGCCGGGCTGACGCCCTCGTACTTGTAGAAAATTTTCGCCGGCGTCCCGAGAGCCTTTTCGAGCCCGGTGGCGCGGAACAGCGGCGTCGGCCGCCAGATCTTGTACACGTCGCGCACCGGCTCCGGGATGTCTATCCAACGGTCCTGGCTGACCTCCTGCATGATCAGGTCCATCGGGAACAGCGGGGCGAAATCGTCCGGCCCGGCCGGTTGACCGGTGCCGGGATGCAGGGCCGGCGCGATCGGGACATCCAGGTCGGCCTGGATGTTGTACCAGCTGGTCGGAATATCGGTTTCGTTCAGTAGGAACTTCTTCTGGTCAGCCATGAGATCCTCCCTGCGTGTACATATCCGGGTAAGTGCGAGAGTGTGTGCTCAGGATTTGTGACCACTCTACGCCGCCAACTTTTCCGACGGAATCCTAAGACGAACTTCGTGAGGTAGTCGTGATGGGTTCAGCGGGCAACGTGACGCTGAAGACTCCCCGGTGCAGGAACCCTGGAATAGCATCGCCTGCCCGTAGCTAAGAGGTTTCGAGTCGCCGACACTGGCGCGCGTCGAGCTAGAACTTTCGTGATGAGGCCCGCCCACACATGATCTCCGGTCCGCCGCAAATGGGTGAGTCCAGCCCGGGTATCGGACCGCCGCGGCCGGTGTCCATCGTGAAAAACCCGCAGTTCGTCAGGTTGTGGGCCATCGGCGGGTTTACCAGCACGATGATGTGGCTGGACATGCTCGTAATCGCCCTGCTGACCCTGGACCTGACAGGCTCGCCCTTCCTCGTATCCCTGACCTTCTTCCTGCGTTTCACCCCGATGCTTTTTGGAATGGGCATCGGCGTGATCGCCGACCGGGTAAACCGCAAATACATGATGGCATTCGGGTTGGCCGTACAGGTTGTGGTTGCGGCCGTTCTGGCGTCGCTCGTGCTCACAGATGCCATCGAGTACTGGCACCTCGCCGTCGGAGCCTTCATCACCGGTACGGTGATGGCGAGTGAGTTCCCGGTGCGGCGCACCATGATCGGCGAGGTAGTTGAACCTGACCAGGTCGGACGGGCTGTGGCGCTTGAGTCCGGGACGAGCGCCGGGTCCCGGATACTCGGGCCGATAATCGGCGGCGCCTTTTTCGCCACGGTCGGACCCGGGGGTGGCTTCATGCTCGGCGTCGTGTTGTACGGGCTCGGGTTCCTGACAGCGCTCTCGATGCCTTATCGACCGCCGGAGCGGGAGGTGGTAAGCACAGGCCCGTTCCAGCAGATTCGCGAAGGCGTCAGCTACATCAACGGCAGCAGGCTGATGGTCAGCACGCTGGTGGTGACCCTGCTCATGAACATCTTCGGCTTCCCGTACGTGAGCCAGCAGCCGGTCGTCGCCCGCGAACACCTGATGGTCAATGACGTCCTCGTCGGCGCGCTTCAATCGATCGAAGGCCTGGGCGCGTTCATCGGTGCGACGCTGATCGTGGTGTTCGCCCGGCCCGGACACTACACCCGGATCTACCTGTACGGCTCTCTCCTCTTCCTCGTGGCGGCTGTCGTGTATTCCCGGTCCGACTGGTACTGGTTCAGCTTCGGGACCGTCTTCCTGGGCGGGTTTGGGATGGCCTCGTTCGCCGCCATGCAGAGCGCCATCATGATCTACGCCGCATCGCCCTCGATGAGGGCACGGGTGATGGGCTCGGTAGCGATGTTTATCGGACTTGGCCCGATCGGTCAGATCATCATCGGCGTACTTGCCGACTTGATAGACCCCCGCACGGCCATACTGATCACGGCCGGAATCGGCCTGTTCACGGTACTGGCATCGGCGGTGGTGTTCCCGATCTTGCGAAGCTCCCGGGCGATGGAACTTGACCGGGAACACCGTTTGGCCCGGGCGAGGGAATCTCAAGACGCGTCACGATAGGCCAGCCGGTGAAACTCCCCTAGCCCGGGCGAGAACCGCGGCCGCTCGCGGCGCTGGCCAGGAACGAAGACCTGAACTGCACGCCCCATTCCCCGTCGATCTTCGTGAAGATCCAGAGCGTGTCGAAGCCGTTGTATTCGGCGCCGTCGGCGCTCCGGCGCGACTGTCGAATCACGAGATGGACCTTATCGTTGTCGGCCTGCACTGCCTCGATGGCGAGAGTATCGGTGTGGTCCCAGCTCTCGGCCCGTAATCGTGCCGTGAGATCATCCTGGCCGGCGCGAAAGTCGTCGGCCGTCTCCCATCTCTGGAACCGGTTCTCGGCCAGCCGCAAATGCGGGAAGTGCATGAGCGAGACCTGGGTTTCCGCATCACGTGCGTTGAACGCATTATTCCAGCGGTGGAACGCCTCGATCGCTTCAGTTGCGGGATCGCTCACTGCGGCCTCCGGATGGTTTATCCACTGGTTCGGCTAACGTTCTCGTACCAGCGGTTCGTAGCCGATGATCCCGGTCTCTTCGAGATCAGCAATTTCCTCGTCCGATAGCCCCAGCAGCTCGCCGAGCACGTACGGGTGGTGCTGGCCGAGCGTCGGGGCCGGACGATAGTGGCGAGCAGGGGTTTTTGAGAGTCGAATCGGCTGTCCGGCGTGGGTGTGGAATCCTGCCTCCGGGTGATCGAACTTCCAGTAGAAGCCGCGTTCGTTCAGGTGCTCGTCGTTAATCAGCTCGTCGGCGTTGACCACGACACCGGCGGCGACGCCTGCATCCTGGAGCAAGCGCATCATATCGTATGCGTTTCGGTTACTCGTCCATTCGGCCACATGCCGGTCCAACTCGCCCTGGTTGCGGAGCCGATCTTCCAACGTGGCAAAGCGCACGTCATCCGTCCAGTCCGGCGAACCGATCACCTCACGGAAATCCACCCACTGCATCTCAGACCCAACAGAGATCGCCACCCACTTGTCCTCGCCCTCACATGGATAGGCGCCGTGTGGAGCCTTTCGGACGTGGCCGTTCCCGATACGCGGCGGGACATCGCCGGTCAGCTGGTAGCCGAGCGATGCCTCGCCGGTGAGCGCCGCTCCAGATTCCGCCTGCGCCAGGGAGATGTGTTGCCCTTTACCCGTTCGAGCCTTGTTGAACAGCGCCGTCATGATCGCTCCAGTGGCAAACATCCCGGATGCCGGGTCCGGGTAGGCGTTGCCGCTCATGTACGGCTCCCCGTCCGGATAGCCCATCCGGCTCGCCAACCCCGAGTGCGGGTCGATGGTCGTTCCGTAAGAGACAAAATGCTGGAACGGGCCTTCCGGGCCGTAACCCGGCATAGAGCAGAAGATGATCGCCGGGTTTATCTCCTTCAGGACGGGGTAGTCGATCCCCAGCTTGGGCATCACTCGCGGGCTGTAGTTTTCGATCACGATGTCGCTGATCTTCACCAGCCGCTTGAACAGCTCAACCCCGCGCTCGGTGTCGAGTTCGAGCGTGATGTCGAACTTGTTTCGGAGCATGTCGTTGTTCAGGACGTGCCGATTCCAGTGCCTCTCTCCCGGCTCGTTGTCCGGATAGATGCCGATGGCCTCTGCCGTCTCTCGTGTGACCGTTCTCCGGCCAACAAGACGACGGCCTGAGATATGGATCACCTCGGCGCCGAGATCAGCCAGTATCCGAGTGCAGTGCGGACCGGCCCAGACCCGAGACAGATCGAGGACGCGAACGCCGTCCAGCGGGCCTCTAGCGCCATTTGAGCCTGAGCCCGTCATCAGATGACATCACCTTCCCGCAACTTCTCCAGTCGGTCCGGGCCGTAGCCCAATTTACCGGCGAGCACCTCGTCCGTATGCTCGCCGAGCAGGTTGGCCCGGCCGAATACCGGGGGCGCCTCGGCCATGTGGTAAGGCAGACCGGCGTAGCGATACGTACCCGCTATCGGATGGTCGATCTTCTTCCAGAAGCCCCTGTACTCGTACTGGGGGTCCTCCAGGACATCGTCCACCTCGTTCACGAACGCCGCCGGGATGCGGTTGTCCTGCAACGCGTGGACGATCTCATCCGCCGTGTGCTCCATAAACCACGGGCGGACCAGCGCGTTGAACTCCTCATGATGGTTCGCACACAACGTTGGGTTGGCGAAGCGCGGGTCATCCAGCAGCTCGGGCATGTCGAGCAGTTGAAGTAGCAGGACGTACTGGGTCGGGTCGCTGATACCGAGCGCCACGAGACCTGGTTTTCCATCGTTGGCCTTGCAGGGGAGGATCGTGGTTGGGTGCACGGACCCGTAACGATTACCGGCCCGCATCCTGATCTTGCCGCTGGCGGTGAAACCGTTCAGCGTGAACTGGTGCTCCGAGGCCATCGCTTCCTGAATAGAGATGTCGATGTACTGGCCCGTACCGTCACGATCACGCGCCAGCAACGCCGCCATGATGCCGCTGTAGGTGTATAGCGCCGCCTGGTACGACGGCTGGTATCCGGAGCTGCTCAGCGGCTCACGATCCGGGTGGCCGTTGACGTACATCTGCCCGCTGAGAGCCATCGCGACCATCGTGTCGGCGCGGTAGTCCCGGTACGGACCGTCCTGGCCGAAGTTGGATATCGATGCCATCACGAGCCGCGGGTTGATGGCGCTCAGGGTTGCGTAATCCAGTCCCACCGACTCCATCACGCCCGGCTGGAAGTTCTCGATAAGCACATCGGCCTGCGCGGCCAGTTCCTTCAGCACGGCCGCGCCCTCATCCGACGCCAGGTCGAGGGTCAGGCCCTTCTTGCCTGTGTTCAGGTACAGGTAGAGGGCGCTCGTTTCCGGGTTGTGTATGTCGTCAGGAAAAGGACCAACCTTTCGCGCTCCGTCACCGACTCCCGGCGCTTCAACCTTGATGACATCCGCGCCGAACGACGCCAGCAGCTTGCCGGTGTAGGCCCCTGCGACGTGGTGCGAGAGGTCAAGGACCGTTAGTTCTGAGAGTGCGCCTGCCACTGTGCCGCTCACGGCCGCCATCGCGCCGCCTTGCCCGGGCCGAGCTGTGTCCTGATCACCGCCTGCGCGGATTCAACGAAATCACAAAGCAGCGGTCTCGTGTCGCGAGGATCGATGATCTCTTCGACCAGGAAAGTCTGCGCCGTGCGGAACGGTGAGGCGAGTTGCTTCAAACGATTCTGGATCTCCTCACGCTTGGCCTCCGGGTCATCGGAGTCGGCGATCTCTCGCCTGTACGCCGCGTCCACGCCGCCCTCGATGTGCATCGAGCCCCAGTTCCCGGACGGCCACGCGTAACGCCGGTGCATGCCGCTGAGACGAACGTGACAGCCTCCGGCGACGCCGAAGATCTGGCGTATCACGAAGGTCAACCAGGGCGTTTCTGTATCGGCCATCACGGCGTGCAACCGTGCGCCGACCCGGAGCATCCCGGAACTCTCCGACTCCAGGCCGATCATGAAACCCGGGTCGTCTGCGAGGTTAATGATCGGCAGATGGAAGGTCTCACACATCTCGATGAAACGGATGATCTTCTCGGCCGCCTTGATGTCCGTCGCGCCGCCATCGACTCGGGAGTCGTTGATCATCACACCGACCGGGTAGCCGTTTACGCGTGCCAGGACGGTGATGCGGCCCGCGCCGAAGTCCGGGGCGATCTCGAAGATCGAGTCCTTGTCGAGAATGGATTCAAGTATCGGCCGGGGGTCGAACACCGTCTGGTTGTCCCGGGGGATGATGTTCTTGAGCCGCTCGTCACGGCGGTTCCGATCGTCGGCCGGTTCTTCGTAAGGCGGCATCTCGTAGACGCTGTCCGGGAGGTAACTGAGGAACTGGCGGATCATGTCGAACGCCTCTTCCTCCGTCTCCGCCAGGTTGTTCACGACCCCGCTCTGGAACACCTGCACGCTGGCGTCGCCGAGTTCCTCCTTGGTGATGTCTATCCCGAACGCCACCTTGACCACCGGAGGACCCCCGGCAAACAACACCGACGTGTCTTTCACCATCACGCTGAAGTGCGCCAGCGCGGCCTGCACGGCGGGCAATCCGGCGACCGAACCCAGTACCGCCGCAACCGACGGAACTACCGGCAGCAGGTGCGGCGACACGTCCCGTCCCGGGCCGTTTGGCAGGTAGGTGTGGCCGATCTGCTCAAAAGTGCGGACGCTTCCGCCGGCGGCGTCCAGCAGCCGGATGAAAGGCAACCGCCACTCGATCGCCATGCGCTCTGAGTAGGCCGTTTTGTTGCCCACGTTGGCGTCCGATGCGCCGCCGCGGATCGTGAAATCGCCGCCGTTAACCATCACCCTCCGGCCGTTGATCTTCGACACGCCGATGACCGTGTTCGCGGGCGTAAACCCTGTCAGGACCCCGTCGGCGTCGTACGTGGCGGAACCGGCGAGCGTGCCGATCTCTTCAAAGCTGCCGGGATCGACCAGCGCGTCGATCCGTTCACGCACTGTCAGCTTGCCGCGCCCCTTGTGGAAGGCTACGTTGTCCTCGCCGCCCATCTGATGGGCGAGGCTGGTCCGCAGCTCCAGCTCTGCCAGCTCGGCGTCCCAGCCGATGTTGCGTTTCTCGGCCGGGTGCTCGGAACCGGACCCTTCTCCCAGGTCCGCCTCGTCCATCTCCTCTATGAACACGACGGCCTGGCCTTCATAAACGGTGTCGCCCTGTTCCGCTGCGACCATGCGGACTACGCCGCTCCGTTCCGCGGCGACCGAGTGGAAGAATTTCATCGCCTCCACGACGGCGATGCGGCCGCCTACGCGCACCGAATCGCCCTCCGCCACGTTCAGTTCGGCAAGGATCCCCTGCGTCGGCGACGGCACGCCGACCGTGCCTTCCGGCCCCTCAATCTCTGCCCTCGGACCGCGTGCTGAGGCACTCGAAGCGCCGTCCGCGCCGCTTGCTGAGGCTCCCAAAGCACCATCCACCTCTGCGAAGCGCTTTGGATGCGAGCCGTTGCTTGATGCGGCCAGCGTTGCGATCTGCTCATCCACAAAGCGCGTATGGATATCCATCTCGCCGAAATCCGGGTGATGCAAGAGGTTTTGCAAAAACTCCAGGTTGGTCGTGACGCCCTCGATCCGGAACTCGCTCAAGGCCCTGTAGGTCCGGCGAATAGCGTCCCCGAAGTCGCTCGAACGGGAGTGGCCGATCACCTTGGCGATCAGCGAATCAAACGAAGGGCTGGTGGCGTATCCGGCGTAGCCAAACGTGTCCGTTCGGACCCCCGGTCCCGCCGGTGGATCGAACGCCGTCAGCGTACCCACGGACGGCAGCGTCCGCCCGTCCGCCATGACCGTCTCCATGTTCACCCGGGCCTGGATTGCGTAGCCCCGCGGGGCCGGGATGTCTGCCTGCTCGAGCCCCAGTTCGGCCAGAGTAGAACCGGCGGCGACGTTCAACTGCGCTTCCACGAGGTCGATTCCCGTCACCGCCTCCGTCACCGTGTGCTCCACCTGTAACCGGGCGTTGGCCTCGATGAAGTAGAACCCGGATTCGTTCGTGAGATCGGTCGCGTCCACCAGGAACTCAAAGGTCCCCAGGCTCCGGTAGTGGACCGCCGCCGCGAGGCGCTGTGCGGAATCGATGATCCGTTTTCGCAGTCCGTCCGGCAGGCTGGGCGCGGGCGCGACCTCCATCACTTTCTGGTAACGACGCTGGACACTGCACTCACGTTCGCCAAAGTTAGAAACCGCTCCGGAACCATCGCCGAGGATCTGGACCTCGATATGGCGCGCACGGGTGATCAGTCGCTCCGCGAATAGAGTTCCGTCGCCGAACGCGTTCATAGCCTCGGCGGTGGCTTCCGAGTACAGGGTTTTCAGTTCAGACAGGTCGCTTACGGCCCGGGCGCCGCGCCCGCCGCCGCCCGCGACCGCCTTCAAGATCATCGTGCTGCCGCCGCCGAGCGTCTCAAAAAACGCCGCGGCCTCATCGACCGAGCCAAGTTCGCCGGAACCCGTCAATACCGGGACATCGTTCTCGCCGGCTGCGTCTCGCGCCCGAACTTTATCGCCGAACAACTCCAGCGTTTCTACGAGTGGGCCCACAAAATTCAGCCCCGCATCGTGGCAGGCCTTCGCAAACCCGGCGTTCTCCGCAAGGAAGCCGTAGCCGGGATGGACCGAGTCGCACCCGGAAGAGCGGGCCGCGTTCACGACCTGTTTGATGTCAAGGTAGGGAGCGACCCCGCGCCCATCTAGTTGAACCGACTCATCCGCCTCGTGGACGTGCAGGGAGTTGGCATCGTCGGACGGGAAAATCGAGACGGTCGAAATCCCCATATCGGCGGCGGCGCGAATGATGCGGACCGCGATCTCTCCGCGATTTGCTACAAGAAGTTTGGACAGAGTCATCGGGCGTATCTGCTACCTGTGGTCGGCGTATCCGTGTGGTGTCGCAGGGAATATAACCCCGTGATGGCGTACACCATACCTACACGAGGCCGCCCGGTGTAGCTAAAACGGTGTTATCGTGCGCCTTCCGGGAGGTCGAATAACCGGTCCATCTGGCATGGTGACGACGTCCCGCGTCTGGGTGGAATCGCCATCGGGAGGCGGTTGATGGCTGACGCCGACCCACAACGGATAACGCTTCCGGCGGATTTTCCGGTGGAATGGAACTCTCCGGAAGACGCGGACCGCTTCTGGACCCGGGACCGGATGCACCAGCCATTTCCGGTGCCCGTACTGGCCGGCGATTTCATGGAACGTACGACCGGCGCCGGCATGAACAAGGCGCACGAGTATTACGGACGTCCCATCCGAATGGAACGTCGCCGCTTCAACTGCTACACCTTTGCGACCGTTCGGATGGTCGTGCCTCCGGCCGATATGCCCGCGGCCAGCCGCCAGGGTGAACAGAACACTCTGAACGCGACGCCGGAAATCTGGGAACGGTGGGAGACCGAGTGGCTGCCGGAGGTCAAGGGGCTTCTTGACTGGTGGGACCGGTTTAATCTCCCGGGCGCCAGCGTTCCATCACTCCGCAGCCATCTCGCAGAATCGTTCGAAACATCGGTGAGATGCTGGATCATCCACTTCACGCTGGCGCCGATAATCACCGGCCCGAGCAGCATGTTCCGTGACCTCTACACAGATCTTTTCGGCGAGGACCGCGGCCTTGAGTCTCACGGCCTCACACTGACGGAGGACAACAAGAGCCTGGAGACGGACAGAGAGCTCTGGGTCCTCAGCCAGTATTTAAGGGGTCTGGACAATGGAGATCGCCTCATAGAGTCCGGTTCCGATGATGACCTGCGAACGGCGCTCGGGGAGCGGCTGGACCGATACCTCGCTATCTACGGTCACAGGAGTGGCGATGCAAGCGGCCTGGCCGGGCTCACCTGGTTCGAAGACCCCTCGCCCGTCCTTGCCACAGTGCGCGCCTACGCAAAGGCCGACGATCCTGATCCCGGGATCGATCATGGGCATCGTCTCGCCGAACGCGACCGGCTGATCGATGCGGCCCGAGATCGTCTTTCCGGCTACCCGGAATCGGTGACGAAGCAGTTCGACAGGGCCTTGCTTCTGGCCCAGCAGGGTACTCGAATGCAGGAAGACCACGCTTTCTGGATCGACCAGCAGACCAATGCCCGGACTCATTACGTGGCGATGGAAGCCGGCCGGAGGCTGGCGAGCGCGGGCGTGATTCCGACGCCAGCAGATGTGAACCACCTCGGCCTGGAAGAGGTCCTGGAAGCCCTTGACCGGTTGGCGGCAGATGAAAGTTTTGACCTGACGGCCCTGGTGGAAGAGCGCGCGGCGGACCTGGCGTACTGGACGCAGATCGATGCCCCGGCGGAAATCGGCATGCGCCCCGCGGGAGGGCGTCCAGATACCGCCTCGTAGCGCGGGCAGGCCCGATTTTTCGGGACGCCGGTCGAGCAGGATGACAATCCATCGACGGTTCACGGCACCCCCGCATCGCCGGGCGTCGCTGAAGGGGTCGCGAGGATCATCAACACGCTCGAAGACGCTGGCAAACTCTCACCGGGAGACATCATGGTTGCGCCGACCACATCACCCCCGTGGACGCCCCTGTTTCGTATAGCTTCAGCGGTGGTTACCGACGCGGGTGGCGTCCTCAGCCACTGCGCTATCGTCGCCCGGGAGTACGGCATCCCGGCGATTGTCGGCACCGGCGTGGGTACGAAACGCGTCCAGGACGGCCAGCGGTTACGGGTCGATGGCGACGCGGGGGTTCTACGGATACTGGAATAATCAGAATTTCACGCCCATTTAATAGCATGGGCCAATGATGAGTGATATCTTTCACTTACTGATTTAGCTGGCTCGTTATTAGCCCATGTCCTTATGGGCCAACCGGGAGTGTTGATCCTGGCGACCTCTCAAGAACCGATTCGCTCTCGACCCATCCAGGTTTGCGGGATGCCCTGGACGGGAAGCACTTCAGGGATCCGCAGACGGCCGCTGTGGTCGGACGAAAAAACCAACCGTAACGCGCAGATCATCGAGTTTTTGCCCGGCAGCGGCATGCCGCTCCACAGACACGTCGGGTTCGAACTCATGTACGTGATCGAGGGGTCGTTAACGGATCAGTTCGGAACCCTCAGGCCGGGCAACATCTCGTACCGACCGAACGGTTGCGTCCACGCAGCCACCAGCCCGAACGGGGCGATAGTCCTCGCCGTTATCAGCGGGGGTAACGAACCGGCTGAAGAGATCGGCGACTCTCCTCAGCCAGAGTTCTACGTTCCAGAAGATCAGGCCTGGATCGAAGCCCCCTCCGGAATTCGCTCCAAGCAGATCGTCGCAGACGAGAACGCGAACTGGACCGTGGGGATCAGGCGATATCCAGAAGGCGTCGCCGCTCCACGACATCGCCACGACGGCGACGAACTCCTTTTCGTGATCGAGGGGGAAAGCATGGACGACTCCGGCACCACCACCCCCGGCAACATGAGTTACATGCCCCACGGTACCGAGCACACCTTCGAGACCCGTACCGGGGCGACGGTGCTCACCGTGGAATGGGGCCGTAAAGAGCCTCTTCCGGCCTGAACGAGTGGGATAGAGATAACCGTCGCCCGGTTGATCCGGTTCCCGGCGGAGTCCTGCGCCACTGCGCCGTCGTAGCCCGCGAGTACGACGTACCTGCTGTGGCCGGTTCCGGCGTTGGCACGTCATGAATCAAGGACGGCCAGAGGGTACGGGTCGACGGCGATTCCGGAGTGGTACGGATACTGGACTGATCTCGACGGCCGCAACACGGGTCACTGGACGCGGCGGTAAGTACAATTCGGGGTCGTGATTTCAGACCCTCGACCTCACCCGGAAAGCCTGCCACGCGTTGCGCGCACGCCGTTTTACTACGGCTGGATCATCCTGGTTATCGCCGCACTCGCCAGTTTCGCCTCGGCTCCCGGGCAGACCTACACATTCTCCGTATTCCAGGACTCGTTTATCGAGGGCCTCGGCGTGAGCTCCACGACGATCTCCGCCCTCTACCTGCTCGGGTCCCTGACCGCCGCCGGTTCGGTGATCTTCATCGGTCGTGGTCTCGACAGGTTTGGCCCGCGAATCATGCTTGTCGTCGCAGCACTTACGCTCGGACTCGGCGCGATCTGGCTCTCCCGGGTCGATGGAGCGTGGCAGCTTTACGTGGGCTTCGCAATCATGCGGTCCTTCGGCCAGGGCGCGCTGCAACTGATTCCCTCGACCGTCGTCTCGATCTGGTTCGTGCGCAAACGTGCCATGGCGCTGGCGTTGATGGCCCTCGGTGGATCACTTGCCGGGGGAACTTTTCCGCTCTACGCAGACGCGCTCATCGATGGCGTTGGCTGGCGCTCGGCCTGGATTGCGATAGCGATCACGACGTGGGGGCTCCTGATCATTCCGGCGATCATTTTCGTGCGGTCCAGCCCGGAATCGATCGGTCTCCTCCCCGATGGTGATGCCGTGGCCGGGGATGACGGCGATGGGGACGAAAGCGCAACGCATCCCGGCTACGAGCGCACCTGGACCGTTGGCCAGGCGATGCGAACGCGCGCGCTCTGGCTCCTGATATTTGCCGGATCGGCGCAATCGCTCGTCGGGACCGGCGTCATGTTCCAGCAGGTCTCGATCATGACCTCAAAAGGGCTTTCCACGTCCGTGGCCGCAGGCGTGTTCGCCGTGTTTGCGCCGACCGCGATCAGCGGCCAGTTCCTTTCGGGATACCTGGCCAGCAAGGTCAGGTCTCGTTACCTGCTGGCGGCCGGGCAGGGCGGGATCGTCGTCGCCATGATCCTGCTGCTCAGCGCCTCCGAGTTGTGGCAGGCCTACCTGTACGGTGCGGTACTCGGCGTCACGATGGGCTTCCTGATGAACACCAACCAGGTGATCTGGCCCGTGTATTTCGGCAGACGCAACCTCGGCAGCATCCGTGGAGTGACCAACTTCGGCATGATGACCGCTGCCGCCTTCGGCCCCCTGCCGCTGGCACTGGCGCTGGACATCACCGGCTCCTATACGCCCGGCCTGATCGCTTACATGATCCTGCCGCCGCTCTGTGGAGTTGCAGCGCTTATGGCTGGGAATCCGTTGACAGGTAGTAGCGGCCCGGCCGGCGGCCAGCCTGTGCCCGTCCAGTAGTCGGAGGAGTTGTCTGCCGGGCAAAAACCGGGCTGTGTGTCATGCAGATCGGGAATCCGAGAATCATCGTTGCTGACCGCATACGCCAGCATGAACTCGGTTTCCGCTTCCAACGGCAGCGTGAGAGCGTCGGCTTCGAACTCCGGGCCGAGGCCTTCCCCGGGTACGGTGCGGATGCAGCCTTCGCCTCCTGCGATCCCTGCTCGCAAGTCGTCCATTCTTTCAGCCTTCGGGGAGACCCTTACCGGTATCGAATCAGCCGTGGTTCGACACAGGACAATGTGTAGGCTAGCCCCTCACGCCTGAAACCCGATTCCTGAGAGATTGAATGCCAGCAAAACGAGTCCTTGTAACCGGGGCAAGTGGCCAGATCGGCTACATGACCTTCAAGCGGTTACTTGAGCAACCCGACAGGTACGAAGTTTATGGTCTCGACCGGAAACAGGCGCCGTCGGAGCGGGTGCCGGGATCGTGGCGGTTGGAACTCCCAGAAGACAGGTTCTCGGTCTGTGACCTGTCCGACTTTGCGGCGGTTCGGGCCGCTGTGGACACGATGGACGTGGTTGCTCATCTTGGAGCAGATCCGGACGGTAACGTGTGGGAGAGCGTTCTACAAAACAATATCGTCGGCACTTACAACGTTTTTGAGTCGGCCCGTCAGGCGGGCGTGAACAGGGTTGTCGCCGCTAGCAGCATCATGGTCTCGCAAGGCCATAGAGAATTAGAGCCGTACAGGGCGATGACCGAACGTCGGCTCGATGACATCCCGAGCGAGTTTCAGATGATCTCTCCGGACATACCTCCGCGCCCGACCGGTATCTACGGCGCGAGCAAGGTGTGGTCTGAATCACTGGCCCGCGTATATTCCCATTCACATGAAATGTCGTGCATTTGCATTCGAATTGGCCAGGTCGAGCGTGACCGGCCACGACCATCTCAGGGAGCCGATATTTACGTCAGCCAGCGCGACATCGTCCAGGTGATTGAGAGATCAATCAACGCCCCGGACGATGTCAGATTTGACGTGTTCTACGGGATGTCCGACAACGACTACCGCTGGGTTGATATCGACCATGCCAGGGACGTGATCGGCTTTGTTCCGCAGGACCGGGCCGAAGACAATCACACTTACGACAGCCCGGCGTTGTGACCCTCTCCCCGGTAACCCTGTGATACCTTGCGGCCCGCAGGCTGACCAATCAAGCACAGGCCCAAAGGGGAGTCTCGACCGTGGCGACATCTCAAGATCCGATCCGATCCCGCCCTATACAGGTCAACCAGATCCCCTGGGTAGAGGGCGGCCCGGGCATGCGGACCCGCCCGCTCTGGGAGGACGAGGCGACCGATCGCAAGGCGCACATCGTCGAGTTCGAGCCGGGAGCGGGAATGGCCCTGCACCGGCACGTCGGTCACGAGCTCATCTACCTGATCGAGGGCTCGCTCGTTGACGAGTCCGGGACGCTCAGACCGGGCAATGTCGCTTACCGGCCAGATGGCTGCGTCCACTCAAACTCCAGTCCCAACGGCGCGATCGCGCTTGCCATCATCACCGGCGGCAATGAATCCGCCACAGAAATCGGCGATGCGCCCGGATCCCAGATCTACGTGCCGGAAAACCTTCCGTGGCAGCCGACGCCCCGCGGTACCTACACGAAGCCGCTGGTCGCCAACGAGGCCGCCAACATGACTGCGGCGATCAACCGATTCCCGACGGGCGCGGGCATCCCGACGCACCGGCACATCGGCGACGAACTCATCTTCGTGATCGAGGGTGCGAGCGCGGACGAGTCTGGTGCGATCACTCCCGGCAACATGAGCTACCGACCCAACGGCGCGGTGCATACGGTCAGCACGGCGCTGGGCGCAACCGTTTTCGGCGTCGTCTGGGGCCGTACCGAAGCCCTGTAGCGAGCGAGGAATCTGGATATGCCAAGAATTGAGCCGCTCAACGAACGCCACCAGGTCGCCCCGGAAGGCCTGGACGCCTTTGACAAGATCATGGGCTCCCGGAAAAAGCTGACCGGCGGGCCTATGGCGATGATGCTGCACTCGCCGGAGATGGCGTGGCGTACGACCCAGCTGAGCAACGAACTGCGATTCAATTCGTCGCTCCCGGAGAACGTCCTGGAGCTATGCGTCATCATCGGCGCGCGTGCGGCTGATAACGAGTTCACCTGGTCCGAGCACGTACCGTGGGGGCAGGAGGCAGGGGTCAGCGATGAAGCGATCGACGCTGTGGGCCGTCGCACCGAGGACATCTCGGCCCTGGATCAGACCGAGCAGCTCGTCATCGAGTTCGGCAACGAGCTCATGTATGACCGGGATCTCAGCGACGCCACCTTTGAACGGGCAAGGGCGCTCTGGGGCGACCGGGGCGCGATCGAGATGTCCCACCTGATGGGCTACTACGGCATGATCGGCTGCCTCGTCCGCACCGCCCGGATGGACCCGCGCCCCAACGGCCCGCGATTTCCCGTGTAACGACGCCTGTTGTTCACCGGGGCGCCCACCCGCGGACAGAACGGATCTACGTTGAAAATCGAGAAGATCGAGACCTGGCTTGTTGATCGCTGGCTCACCGTCCGCGTCACCTGCGATGACGGCACGTATGGCGTGGGCGAGGGTAATTTCTGGAGCTACGCGGAAGCCAGCGAGAAGATCGCTCACCGGGTGATAGAAGACCTGCGCGGCACAGACGCGCGTGACCTGGATCGCATCTGGAACCAGGTCTACCGCAAATACAGTTTCAGAAGTCCCGCGCTCACGGCGGCGATGTCCGCCATCGACGTCGCCCTCTGGGACATCCGCGGCAAGCGGCTGCAGGCGCCGGTCTGGGAGCTGCTCGGCGGCAAATACCGCGACAGGGTACGGGCAATCCCGCTGCTGGGCGCGTTCGGCACGCTGGAAGACCCCGCAACCTTCGTTGCCGCCGCGAGGAAGGTCAAAACCGCCGGGTACACGGCGCTCAAGATGACGCCATTCCCGAAAGGCTGGGGCCTCAAGACGTACCCGGACCTGATCCGGGGCAACACGGCGATCGTGGAGGCGGTGCGTGAGGAGGTCGGCTGGGAGTTCGACATCGGGATCGAGATCCACCGCAACATGTCGCCGTCCGAAAGCGTCGTCTTCGCCCGGCAGATCGAGAAATTCTTGCCTTATTTCTTTGAAGATCCTATCGCACCCGATAGCGTGCTGAGCATGGGCGATGTCGGCCGCCAGTTGAACCTGCCGCTGGCCGTTGGCGAACGCAACAACACGCTCTGGGAGTTCCGGGAGTATTGCCAGCAACCCGGCGTGGCTTTCCTGAAACCGGACCTGGGACTCGCCGGCGGCTTCACGCACGTCCGCAAGATCGCAGCAATGGCCGAGAGCTTCCACATCCGCATGGCGCCGCACCACTTCCTGGGGCCGATCACGACGATGGCGTTGGTGCACATCGCCGCCGCCACGCCAAACTGGGACGTGAACGAATTCAACGTCGAAGAGGATACGTTCCGGGAACAGATCGTTACGGACATCGCGCAGGTCAAGGGCGGCTACTTCCAGATTCCCGAAACGCCCGGTCTCGGCACAGATATCGTGGTGGAAGAGATGGTGAAGCATCCCCGGGCCGCAAGCGCCGGAGAAACCGCCATCAGGCCGGACGGCTCGACCGCGCTCAGGTAGCCGGGAGAGCGCCCTTATTCCGGGGACGCCACCAGCGCCGCGCTCACGAGGGAGAATCGCTTGAAGCCGGGGCGGTCGTGTGTGCTCATCCCGAACAGCCCCTCGTGACTCGCCTCGGCCGTCTCCACCGTGGATTCGGCGACGGCGCCGGGGCGAAAGACATCCGAAAGGTGCTCAGCACCGGGTCGTTACGACAGCCATGCCGAGAGCCGCCAGTTGCGCACGCGCCGGACTATCTCGACGGCCTCATCACATATAACAGTCTGGTCAATTCCGCTGGACAGCGGGAACTCAATAAACGAAATCAAGTTCTCGCCGTTGGCATCGTAGAAGACCCCACCATTCGGCCCGCGGCGATCGACGATTGGACCGGCAGAAACGCCATCGGTGAGAAGGTCACCCCACCACCAGACATCGTAAAAAAGCTCCGCCTGGGCTTCACGATTAAGGTCGTTCCAACTCGTGACGCCCCCGCGACTTCCGTCTCCCAGTTGTACTCCGTCAAGCCGCGATGAACGATCTGCGCCGCGACCGCGTCGCTCGTGTATCGGGATCCCATGTGCTGGTACTGCCAGACGTGACACATTTCATGGATCAGCAACGCGATATTTACCGATGGGTTCTGGTTCTTGAAATAGATGGTATTGCCGAAGGTGATCGCCGCTCCGTCAAGTGAAAGGAACCCGGCAAATCCGTGAACAACCCGTACATTGTTCAAGGCGATCGAGTCACCGTACACGCGGCGGACGGCCCACATTTCAAGCTGATTGAGACGCCGCGAGCGGGCCTGGCCGAAAAAAGTGGCGGTCTGAATGAGACCGAGCAGCGTAGGAAAAAAGACGAAGATTGCGCCCAGCACGCCTGAGAAAATGTCCCAGATGCCCTCCAGTATCAAGCTGCCGTCGAGACTGAGAATCCCGCCGACGATGCGGATCGCCCCGGCGAGCGCGCCGCCGATGATTGAACCAACGGCTTTGATCGCGGTGGCCGCCTGTCTGAACACCCATGAGATGGTGTCTCCGATCCAGTCAAAGATCGCCTCAAGCACTCCGCCGACCCCCGGAATCCGGCCGAGTTGATCTCCAATCCATCCGAATGCGTCCTGGAATGCAGAACCGACCGTCTCGATCACATCGCTGACGAACTCAACGACGGCATTTACGGCGTCCTCAACGAATTCAGCGACGTCATCGGCCGCGTTGCTTAGCCACCGTGCGGCTCGGCGTAACCATCCCATCGGATTCTCCTTGAAGCGTGCAGGAGTTGCCGGATACGTTCGCCGGTACTTTATCAAGGCCTCGGAATTCGGACGTTGGACTGGGGTATGTGACCGAAATTCGGACCGGTAATCTAGTAAACAAGAAAGCCCCGAAATGTCTGTATTCGGGGCCTTGAAGATCGTGGGGATGTCCGACGAGGGAAACCGTCTGAGGGTTACAGCAGTAGGCGCAATTCCGCTTCCTGGAACTGGCGCTGGCGGATATTACGATCCTTGATGGGACCGATCGGATCGACAGCGAACACGGGTAATTCGGCCTGGCCGATCTCTCTCGCCGTGCCTACGATCCCTTTGGCATCACGATTCTGAGGCAGAGGAAATGCGATCCGCACCCTCATGCCGTTCAGATCACGGGCTATGCCCAAGTTATCCCCCATAGGATTGGTTAAATACCTAGTGGTACTACCTAATTCTATGATCGACGCCCTGCCCGTTTCGTTCAGTAAACGGCCGGTAACGATAAGGTGTTCATCCGGTCTTGGCGAACACATCGAGTAGCTGGTTCACCCCGAAAACGAGTAGCGCGCGATCTTGAAAACTGGAAAGTCCGGGATGATGGGGCGCCGGGCGCTGGCGTCGACTCAACCGGTGAGGCGCCTACCCCGCCGACCACGATGGTTTTTCGCTACGCACGTCGAACCATTCTTCGGGGACCGGCCCGGCGTAGGGCGCTTGCTCAAACCTGGGCGGTGATTCGGTAACGCGTGGATCATCCTGGGCGCGAAGAACCGCCATCAATCGCGAGTTCAACTCTGATCGGACCTCTCCGTACTTCGAGTCTTCTGCAACGTTGGTCATGTAATCGGGATCGGATCGAAGGTCATACAGCTCCTCCTGCGGGCGTTTGCCGAAACCCAGCCAGAACAGCGGCTCGACCTCCTCCTCCGCCCGGTTGTAGATCATCCAGACCTTGGTCGGACTCTTATCGAGGTCTGAGAACGCCGTTTCGTACGCCGCCAGCAGCACTTCTTCGGACGGCGGTTTCGCGGAGAGATCGTCGAGGCCGCCCGGGTCTCCTGCGGGCCATCGATCAGGCTCGAAGTTGTAGATGTACAGGTAGTCCGCCGTGCGTATGGCGCGCTGCGGGTAAGGGAGGTGTCCTTCCCGTGCGGACGCGACGTGTCGCTCCCGGCCCGTCACGACGAAAATGCGTTCCGGCTCTACCTGCCCGCTCACCTCGGACTCAAGCAGCGGCAGGAGGGAAGTGGCGGTCATCGAGTCAGGGATCTCGACTCCGGCCACGTCCAGAAAGGTCGGTCCGAGGTCCATCAGGTTTACAAAGTCATCTATGACCCTGCCGGGCGCGATCTTCCCGGGCCAGCGCGCTGCTAAAGCGACTTCGGTCCCGATGTTGTACAGGTTGCACTTGGCCCGCGGAAAGCCGGGGATTCCGTGGTCTCCGCTGACGACGACGATGGTGTTGTCCAGCTCGCCGGCCGCCTCCAATCGGTCCAGGATCACGCCCAGTCCGGCGTCGAACGCCGTGCACTCGCCGAGGTAGTCGTTGAAGTCCTCCCGGACCTCGTGGACATCGGGAAGGAACGCCGGCATACGGCCCTTCAGATCGTCAGGATCAAGTCCCCAGATGGCTTTGCCGGACCCGCGCTCCCACGTGCGATGTGTGTTGGTCGGCCCCCACCAGTAGCAGAACGGCGAGTCTTCGGGACGCGAGGCCATGAAACGGTCGAAATTACTACGGACTTCTTCGTACAGGTATTCTTTAGCGCTTTCGATGCCTCGTTCTGCCCCGATCTGTGTCGCCTCGTGCGAGAAGCTGTTGAAGGCAACACCGGAAGACTCGTAAGCGGTGCGAGCGCCGCCGTAAGGCGCGTTGATCGCAACTCCCGGGGACCACACCTTGTAGGTGTAGCCGATGTGATAGTCGGCGTCCTCGAGTAACAGCGGGTATGTCGGGATGCTCTCGTCCCAGCGCGCCCCCTGGAGGATCGCGCCCATCCCTGTCTGCCAGAAGTAGCTGCCCGAGAGGATCGAACTTCGGCAGGGTGTGCAGGTCGGAGCCGGGACATGCGCGTTACGGAAAATCACCCCTTCGTTTGCGATCCGATCGAAGTTGGGCGTCTCGATTAGCTCGTGGATAGTACTCTCGCCCGGAAAGCCGCGATACGCACTGGCATATCGACCCCAATCGTCGGCAAACGCAAACACGATATTGGGCTTCAAGGGATCCTCCTGTGGGGTGGAACGTTGCCCCCCCTCCCGGTGGGAGAGGGCCGGGGTGAGGGAGATCAGAGGTCCGGTCGGAAACCTGTATTTTTCGGGATGATGGCCTGTTGGTACAGTTTCCTCGTCCTTCCGATACCGGAAGGATCGGGATGACACTCAAAAATGATTCGGGTTCCCGTGGTCCTGGAAGCCCGCAGATGGGTGTGCCGCCATACACCCCTGCGGCACGCTTCATTCCGCGGGGGTCCAGCCTGCTCCGTCCTGCGGCGCGTAGCCAAGCACTTCCTTGGCGTGGGTGTTATCCCGAAATTTGCGCTTGTTATCCGAGGTTGCCCAGAAAATATCGAACTTCAGGTCGGCCGGGGCCTCTATGATCTTGACCGTAAGTTGTTGCAGGTCACGGTGACTTTGCCAGTTCGCCATGGAACGACCGGGTTGAGGAGCGTCTACCGGGGTTGTGTTGCTGATCCGGAGATTGATTACGGAGAGATCAGTGGTAATGGCATACAGCCGACCGAGGTCTTCGCCGAAGAGTTTTGTCACGCCGTAGATGTGGATCGGTTTCGGTTCGGAGGTCTCGGTAACCATCTCCCACGAGTCCGGCATGGGGACATCTTCCCTGGACACGAGCGTTTTGTATGGCTCTTCCCACTCGTACCCGTTCGCCGTGGCGCCGGAACTTGCCAGGATCACACGCGACACCCTTGACTGTCTCGCCACCTCCAGCACGTTGTAACAGCCGATGATGTTGGACTGCAGCATCGTGTCCCAGCTGCCGTCCATGCCGTCCGGGTCGCTCTGTCCGCCGGATGCGCCCAGGTTGACGACCGTGTCGACGCCATCAAATGCGGGCCAGAGTGACTCCATGTCGGATACATTCCCGATGAAATTACGTTCAGGAGGCAGGCCGTGCACGCCACGGCGGGACAGCGAGCTGATCTCGTAACGCTCTTCCAGCGCCGGGCGCATCACCGTGCCGACAATGCCGCTCAACCCGGTGATGAGGACTTTTCTCTTGTTGGCCAATTAATCTTCTCCAGTAGAAACGGAGGGCGTATTGCCATACGCCCCTACGATGTCTTGAACGCTTATACGTCATCCCGATCCTTCCGGTATCGGAAGGACGAGGGACCTTCACCGACAGGACAACCGGCGAACCAAATGTCTTCGCGGGTGTGGTCTTCTCCCTGACCCCAGCCCTCTCCCGCTGGGAGAGGGGGAATCCGTTCGTCGAAAGAATGTGCTCTTCCCGTTAAACGTTTTCGGTATCCAGCGTCACGTTGTCGCCCCGCAGCGAGCGATTGCGTATGTCAAACCGCCCCGGGTAGCGCACCGGCAAATGGCCGTCGTCGATCATGACAGCGAGCGGGTGGAGCATAGTCTTCACGGGCAGTTGTACCTGCACATGGGTTCGGGCCGACTCGTAGATGGCGTGCACCATCTCGAGCGCCTTGTACCCGCTCTCGCCATCAGACCGGTACTTCTCATCGGATGTGCCGTTCACCCAGTCCGCGAAGGCATGAGCCTGCTCGATGCTGCCCTCGATCACCTCGAAGTTGTCATCCCCGGGTGTGGCGTGCTTGCCGTTGGGCGCCCGGTGGTCCCAGCCATTTGTGCGGGAGTTCATCATCCTGAGATCTTCCAGCGTGAGGTCGATCATGCCCTCGGTCCCAAATATCTCGGCGCCCCAACCGTGCTTTGGTGTGAGACCTGAGAGGATCATCGCCTCCGTCCCTGTCTCGAACCCGAACACAGCCAGCGCTTTGTCCTCGATAGGGATGGCGCGCGCCCACCGGTCTGTCTCGCGCTCCACGTTGCCCATCGCCCACGTGCATTCGGCATCGCTGAGCAGGTAGCGGAACAGGTCCGCCTGGTGGGACGAGTAGTTGGGGAGGCCGTCCCGGGCGTACACCTTGATGAGGCTCACATCGCCGATTTCGCCGTCAGCGATCAGGTCTTTCGCCAGCGTGTACGCGGGCAACCACCGGCGCTGATGGCCCACCGCAAGTTTCACGCCGTTCCGCCGGCACACCAGCATCATGTCGTTCGCCGCGCCCAGCGTGTCCGCCATCGGCTTTTCGCACAGCACCCCCTTGATCCCGGATGATGCCGCCGCCCGCGTCATGGCGCTGTGGCCGATGTCCCAGACACCGACAGAAACGACATCCAGGTCGGACTTATCGAGCATCTCCCGCGCCTCGCTGAAGTGTTCCGCCCTGTAGTCGTCCCACTCGACGAAATGCTCGTCGTAGTCCTTCATCGCCTGGTCGCTGAGGTCGGAGATGGCCACGATCTCGTACTTGCCCGAGTTCATGTAGCCCATGCCGTGGTTGACCGTCATATCGCCACATCCGATGACCCCGACGCGCAGTTTGTCTGGCAATCCAGTTATCTCCTCAAAGTTGTGATGCCATCGGCACAGTTGTCTTGGAGCGTTCCAGAACGCCCGGGGCTGAAGCGCCACGCCGCCGCCGATACGAGCGGTACGACCATAAAAATAGGCCGACGTGCCAGCGTCCCGCAGGGCCTCATTCGACTATGTGTGCCGCCAGTACGTCCTCGTCGAACTCGATCCCCAGACCGGGGCCGGATGGCGGGATGATGAAGCCGTGATCCAGCACGAGCGGTTCCTTGAAGATCGTCCTGTGAAGCGGCCCCTGGTTCGCTTCCTGGATGACGAAGTTCGGAGAGCAGGTGTCGATCTGGATTGCGGCTGATGACGCGATCGGCCCGCAGTACATATGCGGCGCGATCATCGCGTAGTAGGCCTCGGCGATCGCCGCGATCTTCTTCGCCTCGGTGATGCCGCCGCACTGGCCGACGTCAAGCTGGATGATCTGGGCGGCGCGCTTCTCCAGCAGCACGGCGAACTCGTACTTCGTGACCAACCTCTCGCCGGTCGCGATCGGAATGCTGGTGTGCGCTGCGACCCGGGCCATCTCCTCGATGTTCTCCGGAGGGACCGGCTCTTCAAACCAGTACGGGTTATACGGCTCAAGGATGTGCGCCACGCGGATTGCGCTGAAGGTGGAAAGTTGCCCGTGCGTGCCGATCCCGATCTCAAGTTCGTCGCCGACGGCATCCCGCATGTTCTGGAAGATCTTCTCAGCGTTCTTGATCTCCTTCAGCGGGATGTCCCGCGGGATCGGGTACATCGGCATGAAGGGGTCGAGCTTGCAGGCGGAGTTGCCCTCTTCCACGAGCTTGACCGCCGCATCGCCGGCCAGCGAGGGGTCGGCCTGTATCTCTCTCATCCCCGGCACGTACGCATAGGCTCGGAGCTTCTCGTGGTACTTGCCGCCAAGCAGGTTATAGACCGGCTGATTGGTCGCTTTGCCGCGGATGTCCCACAGCGCCATGTCGATGCCGCTGATTACCGGGGTCGCGTAAAGGCTCGGGTGTCGGAAGTCGTGGCGTGAGGCGTACATCCGGTCCCAGATCCGCTCGCCGTCAAACGGGTCCTGCCCGATCACGTACTGCTCCACCAGCTCCTTGATCAGGTGGATCTGCGTTTGCATGTCTTCGAGGCTGTTCGAGTAAGCCCCGCCGGTGATGCGCTCACCAAGACCGGTGATCCCCTCGTCGGTATGCAGCTCTATGAAAAGCCACCAGCGGCCACCGATGAACGGCTCTACGTTACGAACGACCTTGGTATCGAATCCGGTTACCTTCAACGTATCCTCCTGGGACTAGCGTTCGCGCACCGTGTAACTTCTGCCCGACCGGTCGCGACGCGCCGGATGATACCCCGAACCGCTGTCGCCGTTCGGCTGGTGCTGGGCGAGTCAGCGGAATCATATCGATCCCGCGCTCCGGAGTTTCGAACTCGGAGAGCCCGGATGGCTAACCGCTGGCTGCCTCGTCGATCCGGTCCACAAGTCTCTCGATGAATCGCTTTAGCAAACCCCTGTCCTCCTCCACGGCCAGATGTCCGGACTCATCGACACGCTCGGGCAAACGCACGAACTCGAGAGCGGCTTCGTTGTCCAGATCAGCGTCCAGCACGGACAGTATTCCCATCAGATGATTCCCTGTTTCCGTCGCGCCCAGACCGCCGGCGCCGACGATTACAGAGATCGGTTTTCCCGCAAGAACCGATGTACCGCGAACCGGCTCCGGCGTCCTGCAAATCCAGTCGATAGCGTTTTTCAATACGCCGGGCATGCTGACGTAATAGACGGGTAATGAGATCAACAAGCCGTCAGCCGCTTCGATCTTTTGCTTCAACTCAACGACCGGCCGAGGCGTTTCACGAGCTTCGTCATCCGGGTTGTACATCGGTAACGGAAGCAACCCGGCTATTTCGATCCGGGCCCTGTCCCCGATCAACTGATCGGATAGCTCCAGGAGTTTGCGATTGAGGGAATCGGCGCGAAGGCTGCCCGGAATTCCGATTATGTCGATCATGGATTGCTCCGGGTGTCCCACACCCTCATGCCGTGGTGGCGGGCCATAAGACGCCCGTTACGCGGTCGTATCCTCATCGTGATGTACCGGGCCGGCCTCACTTCCGGTCGTTCACCAACCAGCCATCTACCAGCTCCACCGTCTGATCCAGCGTCCATCTTGATGGTCAGCGTTGCGGCGGATCATAACCCGAGCCGGATCACGCGACCGGAAGATTGCTGAGACAAGTTGATGCACTGGGGCCGTGCGATCGTTCCCGTTTGATGTACAGTTCCCGGCGACCACCATCCCAAGGAATCCCAAATGAAAATCACCGACATCACCGTCACCCCGCTCAAAACCGGCAAGGGCCTCCTTCGCGTCCAGACAGACGCCGGGATTGAAGGATGGGCAGAGGCTCCGGGCCGTAATCCGGGCGTACCGGGGAGGAACGGAGCGGTTTTCGAAGCGTACCTGGAGAGCATCATCAAGCCGGTGTTGATCGGCGAGGATCCGCTCCAGATAGACCGCCACTGGGAGACGCTGGCGCTCGGCAAAGACGAAAAACTCTTCAAGCTTCCGGCCAACGTCGTTGGAGTGATTGATGTCGCGCTCTGGGACCTGCTAGGCAAAGAGACCGGACTTCCGGTCTACACGCTCATGGGCGGTGCTGCTCGGACCGATATCGAACTTTACTGGTCCGTCGGCTCGGGCTGGATGATGCAGCCCGAAGAGATGGTTGGACACATCAAAGAAGGCTGGGACATGAACTTCCGGGCCTTCAAGATCCGCATGGACTGGAAGGGCTGGCGACAGGACGCAGATCCTGAGAAGGACTTCCAGATCTTCAAGGCGGTTCGTGAGTTCCTGTCGGGCGGTCACTACCTCGGTTTTGATGCGAACAACGGCTACTCGGTATCCACCGCAATTCAGCAGGGACGCCGGTTCGAGGAGCTTGGCATCGACCACTTTGAAGAGCCGATTCCCAACTACGATCTGCCGGGATTGAAGCAGATCGCGGACACGCTGGACGTCGCCGTGTCGGCGGGCGAGCAGGACGCATTCAGGTGGTGGTTCCAGAGCCTTGTGCTGCTGGGCGACCCTGACATTCTTCAGCCGGACATCCTGAGCGCAGGCGGTCCGTCAGAGGTGAAACGCATCTTCGACATGGCGACCACGCTCGACAAGCCGGTCATGCCGCACAGCCCACAGGCCGGGATCAACAGCATGGCCTCCCTGCACGTGTTCTCCACGGTCCAGAACGGCACCCGCCCGCACGAGTTCTCGACCGAGTTCTCAGGACCGCTGGACGATGTCGCAAACCTTTACGGCGAGGGCGTCATCCCGGTGGACGGCCACATGATCCTGAGCGACCGGCCCGGGCTGGGCATCGAGCTAAACGAGAAGGCCGTGGCGACCCTGACGCTGAAGTAGGGCACGGTCGGGGCGGACTCGTGTAACTAGTCCGCCCCGCACCCGGTTTCTATGGCCCTCTGGTTTCGTATCTGCCTGGCCGCAAGTAACGCCGGAATGACCACCGCAACTCCGATGGCCGTGAACAGCCACCTGAAGGCTGTCAGGTCCGTGGATGCGTCGACTGCGATCCCGGCGATAATTGCTCCAATCACGTTCCCCAGAGGAGCAATTGCGCCGCTCATGAACACGGCGGAAGCCTGGTGTTCTCCGGAATGCTGGAATATCAGTAACTGAGTTGCTGTCATCACCATTGCCGCACAGCCACCAAACAGGAACAACAGCGCCGTAGTTACCGCGGGATCCGGCGTTACCCAGGAAATCAGGGCAGTGGTCGCCGTCAGACCGAATCCGAAGTAAACGGCGGTTCCGGCAGGACCCTTGAAACGCGATATCAGGAATCCACTGATGGTTGCTGCCGCTATAAAACCGAGCCCGACCGCCGCCAGCATGAAGCCGATCCACTCATCAGAACCGGGGTAGAAATAAATCGTAAACACGGCGATGAATGTGGTTATCGATCCCAGTCCCGCTCTCACGATGGCTCTGTTGAGGAAGACCTGTCCGAGGACCGGGTACCAGATGAGTCGGGTTGACGTTTTGATGCGCTGGGCGAGAGTTGCTGTCGCGCCGCCGCCGCCCGGTAATGCCGGCAGCAGGCTGAACGCTACGACACCAACGATCACGGAGATGATCCCGTAAACAATGACGGCGGCTTCCCACGAGCTGCCGTCGCCGATGTATTTCATGATCGGAGACCAGATGCCTGGACCTCCCGCGAACGCGGCGACAATCAGGCCCACGTGTTTGGCGCGTGCGGCAGGATCGCTCCACGCCCTGGGGACGGAGGCGAGAACCCCAGACGTGATGATCCCGGCGCCGATACCCGCCAGCAGCCGGGTAACCATCACCGCCCAGAATGAAGGAAATACGGCTGTCAAAACCGTCGATATGCCGACGATATAGGCGGCGATCACCATGAGTCGACGCAGAGACATGCGCTGGACGAATGGGGTCAGGCCGACAGCGATCAGAAAAGTTCCGACAAATGACATCGTGCCGAATTGACCGGTAAGGCCATCCGAAACGTCGAACTCTTCGGACATCTCGGTTAGGAATGGTGCGATGCTGCTGACGTGCGGAATAGAGAATGACGCCACCAGAATCAATAACGGCAGCGTCAGTTTGTTGGGCGCGTTCGGCCGGATAATACCTCTCACCTTCCCCCTCACTTTCAATCGGCACGAGCGTCTCTGGTTTCGTTCAGAGACCCATGAAGACCGGCCACTGTCTACGACAACGCAGGCAAAGCCACACCTACGCCCGATTCTTCTCCAGCCATCCATCCACCAGCTCAACCGTCTGATCCAGTGAATCCAGCTGCATGCCGTTCCCGGCGGCGATCGTCTGCACCAGCCTGTCCACGCGCTCGATGTTCGGCGCGCCGCCCGCGAGCGCCCTCGCCGCCGACGATGGGTTCACCAGCGACAACGCGGCGTTGGCGTACTTTTCGAACGGCACCAGGTCGTTCGCATCCGCGCCCATCTTGACGCAGAGCTCTACGACCCAGTCGTACGCCGCCCTCGACTCGTCAAGATTCGAGTGGACGGCTTCTTTGATCGGCCGCATCTCGTCCTTCTGGACGCAGCGGTAGTTGCCGGCGATCAGCATCGCCCACTTGGCGAGCGGGACAAAAATCGAATCATGCACCCGGAGCTTGACCGGGAGTTCGACATCCTGCCCCTCGTGGTTGAACCTCACCGCCTGGATACCGGCCTCAAGATCGTTCAGGATCGCCGTGTGGGCGTCGGAATCGAACCGGGCCGCCTTGAAGTTGGTCGGCAACCCGACCTGTAGCACGTTCACCTTCTCAGTCGGGGGCCGAAACGCCTGCGGGTCTGGACTGCACAACGTCATAAACGCCGGGTCAAGGTTGTCCCAGACCGATGCGTCCGTATAGCTGCTCTCGATCGCCTCGGCGTCGATCGCTGCGATCCGCTTCAGATAAGTCAGGGGCGGCATGTTCATGATCGACATGCACGGAACCTTCGCCGCTGCGATTCGGTCCAAAAGATCGTGGAGCACCGGCACACCGTACTGCGGCTCCTGCATCGCAAGCCCGATCAGGTCGTACTCGGAAGGATCGACTTCGGTCGGTCCGGTGGCGGTCACCGTGCCGGGCATTTTTGAAGTGTCCAGCTCGACCAGCCCTTCGACACCTCTGGCGGCGAGTCGCACACGCGCGCCCTCTGAGTTGATCAGGTTGGCTTCTTCAGGCAGGCACACCAGCTTCACGTCATGCCCGGCCAGCGCCATCTTGGCCCCCAGCAACGAGCCATAAGATGCGCCCAGGATCAGAATGTTGAAAGTCGGCTCCATGTCAGTCTCCTGTCTCGCCAGTTGGGCTCTGAGGGCTCAAGTTCGGGGAACTCAACACCCGATCGTACAAGACCGCGCCACATCGATACCCGGATTTTATGCCTTCAAGATCTCCCGTCGCGTCAGGATCCGCTCGGTAAGCGGCCGCATTCCCAGTTCCTGCGTGATCGCCAAAGCCTCGTTCTGTAGTTCGATCGCCTTTTCGCGATCGCCGATCCCTGAGGCACTCGAAGCACCTTCTGCACGTTCAAGTAACATCTCGGCGTAATCGGAGCAGGTCCAGGCGAGGTCTTTCAAGCAGCCGTTCTCCCGTCCAAATACCAGTGCATCCCGGAAGTGGCCGTCGGCCGCCGCAGTATCGCCCGCGGTCCATGCGGAAAGCCCGAGTATTCGATCGGCGAACACCGAGTACATCATCGTTCCGCAGTACGGTTTCAGTAACTCGTAACGCCGCCGCGATTCCTCTACGTTCCCGCGAGTGGCCGCCAAAATAATGGCGGCCGCGTTGAGAATTGGCCGGAGCGTGTCACCGTAGATGGCCGTCTCGTAAGCTTCCACGCGTTGAATTGCATTCTGAGTCGCCGCGTCGACCGTATCGTTAGGTTTGATGTAGTGGAATTCAGCAGCCACCAGGGAACAGTTCGCCACAAGTCCGGGACGGGTGTCGTGGGTGGCATTCAGGAATTCGATGATCGCCTCGGGATGAGCCTCGAGACCCTGTTGAAAACGCACGGCGAGTTCAAGTTGTCGCGGAGTGCCTTCAAGTTGAATGAAAGCGATCTGAGCCACGGTTTCGATGGCCTGTTCCCAACGGCCAGAGGCGAAGTAGGCCTGGGCTCTGGATAGTTGATTGAAGAACCGGGAGTAACCGTCCCTGGTTTTCGCCCCGCCCTCGCTTCCGGCCGTTGCGTATACCAGAGCTTGCTCCAGGTGGCCCAGACGTACCGCAGCTATCGCCGCGTAAGTGTTTGCCCGGGCCTCCGACACCGCGTCAGAGTTGGTTCCAATCAACCCGAGCGCCGTGTCCGCCGCCGCAAGACATTCCAGATTGCCGATCCGCGTGTACTGGCCAAGCTGAAGGTTCGCCTTTCCCAATAACGCGGATACTTCGATCCCGATTTCTCCCGTTGATTTGCCGATCTCGATGGCCCGTTCCAGCGCCGCCTCCGCTCCGTCTAGATCGTCTCGCTCCCAGTAGAGCGAAGATCCTCGGGCAGCCAAGATCTTTCCGGCAACGACCGAATCGGGCTCGGCGAGGTTCAGCCCTTGTTCCATCAAGTCCGCCATCCCCACCGCACTTCCTTGTTGTCCCACCGGATAAGCAGCGATCTCGGCCCCTACGGCGGGGTCGCCTTCACTTGAGTAAAAGTCGAATGCCTTCAACAGAATCTCGAAAGAGGCATGTATTTGCGGTCGCGCAACCGCAACGGCAATGCTGGCGCGGCCAAGCCCCAGGAGGATGCGCGCCAATAGTGCATCGATTTCGCCATCGCCAGCGGCGGTCAACGCGATCTCGAAATGAGTCGTTGCTGCGTCAGGGGCCGTGGCCTCGAGTGCTTGTTCCCCGGCGGCGACGGAATATCGGATTAACCTCTCTGTGCCGGAGACCGCTTCGGCTTCTGCGAAGTGATGGGCCAACTCGGCGGAGTGTTCGTACGCCTCATTCCCGTATAACCTTTCCAACGCCTCCGCAATACTTGCGTGCAGCCTGACCCGGCGTGTGAGTGACAACTCACCAGTGAGCGTCTCCTGCATGAGCGCGTGGGTGAACTGGTAGTGGCCGACCTCATCCGACAGCTCCTCGATGATCCTTGCATCGAGCGCTTCGTCGAGCACGTCCAAAAGCTGGCTCTCGGTTGTGTCCTCCGCCAGGGCCGTCAGCGCGTCCAGGCGGAAGTCCCTGCCGACTACAGCGGCGGTAGTCAGCATTTCGTTTGCACGTTCGCTCAGGCGGTCTAACCGGCGGCCGATTACCTCACGCACGCCTTCAGGGATTCTCACCGACCAAGTTGACTCGCCCTCAGACCGATGTTCCGCTAACTCACCCGACTGGACCAGCTCCCGTACCACCTCTGTGACAAATAACGGATTGCCCTCGGTGTGCCGATACACGGTGGCGGAAAGTTCCGGCGGCGCGCTGAAGCCGGCCGCTATTTCAATGAAGCGAGCGATATCGTTTTCGGACAGCCCCCTCAACAATACCCGCTCGTACAGTCGCTCCCTCGCGAGATCGCCAAGGGTCACGGTCAGCGGATGACGCCTGTTCAACTCCATGTCCCGGTATGTGCAGATCAACATCACACGCGATTGACTGATCTCGCGAGCCATGAACTCCAGATAGGCCAACGACGGCCGGTCAGACCAGTGCAGGTCATCCAGCACAATCACGAGCGGTTGCGACTGGCTTGCCGAGTTCAGGAAACTGGTGATGCTATCGAAAAGCCGGAAACGTGCGGAGTCTGGATCGTCCAATTTGATTGGGGCCTGAATGCCCGGCAGCCGGTCGTTCACGTCGGTGACGATCTCGGCGACCACGGAGGCACTTGAACCCATCTGCCGGCGCAATTCTTCCGGTTCGGTCTCCCGCACGTAGCTGCGGATCGCCTGCACCCATGGCCAGTACGGCGGTTGACCTCCTGTTTCGTAACAACGTCCCCAAAGAACTTGCGCGCCACGGAGTCCTGCGTAAGTGGCCAATTCTTCTGACGTACGCGTCTTGCCAATCCCCGGCTCTCCCATGAGGGCGATCAAGCGGCCTCGCCCGCCAAGCACGTCTTCCAAGGCCGCCTTCAGCTGGTCCATCTCCGCCTGCCGACCGACGAACACGCCGCCAGCCAGCGATTCAAGGCTCGTCTGGTCCTGCTCGACCGTTTCTCCTCGCGCCGTCAAATCGATGGCGTCAAGCGCGTTGAAAACGTCCTGCGCCGAGTCCGGTCTCTCTGCCGGGTCTTTGGATAAGAGGCGCATCACGAGCGCTTCAAGCGGGCGCGGACAGTCGTCGTTATGCCACGTCGGGGCCACCGGCGGGGTATTGATGTGCTGGCCGATTATGGCGATCTCATCGTCGCCGAGGAAGGGCGGTCTCCCGGTCGCCATCTCGTAGAGCATGGCCCCCAGTGAGTACAGGTCCGCACGCGGTGTGATGTCGCCGCCGGTAGCCTGCTCCGGCGGCATGTACGAGACGGTGCCCACCATCATCCCCTCACGGGTAAGACGGGACCGGTCAGTCATAACAGCGAGTCCGAAGTCGCCGATCTTGGCAGCCCCATCCTCCGCTAGCCAGACGTTACCGGGCTTGAGATCTCGGTGGATGATGCCCCGGCCGTGGGCGAACTCAAGTCCCTCGCACACAGCTTTGCCGATCTCGATGGTGCGATCCAGTGAGAGGGCGTTGTTCGTTGTAGGGGCGGGGCTTGCTCCGCCACTGGGCGTATCGCCATACGCCCCTACAGTGTGATCCGCAAAAGGATCTTCTCCCTCACGCTCGCCCTCACCCTCTGGGAGAGAGGATTGAGCCACCGACAGCAGTCCTTCCACGTCACCGCCTGACATGAACTCGGTGACCATGTAGGGCGAGCCGTCAACGTCCCGGCCAAGATCGAGTACAGCGACGATGTTGGGATGCACACCAAGCCGTCCCATTGCCTGCGCCTCGCGAGAGATGCGCTCTTTCGAAATCTGGTCGAACCCCTCGGTCTTGATCAGGGCGAACGCGACCTCGCGATCGAGAAGGGTGTCGTGGGCGAGGTACACACGCTTTTTGCCGCCTTCGCCGAGGAACCTCGAAACCTGGTAACGGTCGTTGGCGAATGATGTGGGGGTCTCTTCCAACGTAAAAGTTGTAGGGGCGGGCAGCGGCCCGCCCGAGGGCGGATCGCTATCCACCCCTACAGAATGGTCTACCGCGGGCGGTGTTGCATTACCACCGCCCACACCGGCGTTTTCCAGCATCGCCTGAAACGCCAACGCATCGGCGTTTTCCGGGTCCACCCCGAGCACCATCTGTACTGACTCGGCAACCTGTGGCCAGTCGCGTCGATCCGCGGCTTCCTCAGCCTGGTCGAGAAGCCGGTCGATCCGCCTCTGCACCCGTTCGCTGGTCATAGTGGGGCGGATGATACATGGAACGGGGAATTGAGACGGGAGCCAACCTGTGTGGCACGGGTTAGCATCATCCTCCGGCACTTCCCTCGTTCATCTATCCGACAAATCAGGAGCCGTCCCTCACATGAAAATCACCGACATCAAGCCCTACGCCGTATGGGTCGGGCACCGAAACCAAATGCTCGTCAAGGTTGAGACGGACGAGGGCATATACGGGTGGGGCGAGTCGGGGTTTTCCGGTCGAGAACTGGGCGTCAAGGGAATCGTCGAGCACTACCGGGAGTTCCTGGTGGGCCGGGACCCCATGAAACGGAGCGCGCTATGGCAGGAGATGTATCGCAGCCAGTACTTCGAGGGAGGGCGAACGCTCACCGGAGCGATCTCCGCCATCGACATCGCACTCCACGATATCGTCGGCAAGAAGCTGGGCGTCCCTGTTTACGAGCTGCTCGGCGGGAAAAACCGGGATCACATTCCCGTCTTCGCTACTACTTCAGCCCCGTATGGTCCCGAAATGATCGAAGAGGCGAAGGAGTTCATGGCCCGCGGCATCACCGCGTTTCGGATGTCTTACGACAAGATGGACATCGAGGCGAGTGGTGTATTCGAGCCGCGTGAGTCGATGGCTAACTCCGCCGAGTGGCTCATCAAGACGCGCGAGGCGCTCGGCAATCACGCCGTGATAGGCATCGACTACCACCACAGACTCAACGTCGCCGAGACCGCCTCCTTTTGCCAGATGATGCCGTCGCACACGCTGGACTTCATCGAAGAGCCGATCCGTGACGAGACGCCGGAAGCGTACGAGGCGCTGCGGGCGTTGACCGATGTGCCCTTCGCCATCGGCGAGGAGTTTGCCTCCAAGTGGCAGTTCCTGCCGTACATCGAACGCGGCATCACCAACTTTGCACGCGTGGACATATGCAACGTGGGTGGCTTCACGGAAGCGATGAAAGTGGCCGGATGGTCCGAGATCCACTACATCGACATCATGCCGCACAACCCGCTCGGTCCCGTCTGCACGGCGGCATCCGTTCACCTGGGCGCGGCCGTCCCCAACTTTTCATGGCTGGAGGTGAACATGGAGCGGGCCGCCAGCCCGGACTTCGCCATCTTCCCGCAGCAGATCGTGTTTGAAGGCAACAGCTATATCGTGCCGGATGGGCCCGGGCTTGGCATCGAGGTCGACGAGAGCAAGCTCAACGAGCCGCTCAAGTTCTGGGAGGCGCCCCACCCGCACCGGCGAGACGGATCACACACCAACTGGTGATCGGCGGAAAATGAAAATCCCACTCCATTCCCCGTGGACCTGATGACCAGGCCTTTGCGGGGAGGAAGTGGGAGAGGTTGTGGAACCGCCGTTCCACCGTGCCGGGCATGAAGGCCCGGACGCCTACATGGCAAGGTACGCCTTTGGGACGACCATCTCCTGCCGGAGTTGCTCGGCGGTCCGGTGCTGGAAACTCGCCGGGTTGCGCCCCCTGGTGATCGTCGCGTCGGCGACTTTCCTGAGCAGTTCAACTGCTCGGCCGACGTGACCGCTGACGGAGGGGAGCCGGGGCAGGTCTAAGGTCTGTGGTGCGTATGTTGCTTCTAGCATGACTTGTGTCCTTCTTTATTCAGTTACTTGTGTGTGGTTTTGCGATGACGGGTTCGGCGGCGCCTAGTACGCCAGGCGGGCTCGTGAGTCGACCGAGATCTGCCTCAGGATTTCCTGAGATTGCTTCTGGTACGGTCCGTCCCAGCGAAATGTCGAGAGAACGGATACTGCGATGCGCCGAATGGCCCTGGATCTGTTTGTGGATTCCTGCATGTCATTTACCTGTCTTGTTACCCGTTGAGTGGGTGAAATTTCTGGTTACAGGGTCTGTGGATCATGTCGGCGACCTCTTGGCCGCCAACAACGGATTGCCTTGATAGGAACACCCCCCTGTTCTGCGTCCGGAGCACGGAGCCACCTGTGCTGGACCTGCTCGTTTACACCTGGCTGGTGATAGCCGTAGAACCCTCGGGATCCCCGCCCTCGGATGCGTCGTCATCTTGTGACCGGGGATCTCTTTGCGACTACACAACCAGTGTCCACAGGTCAAAGAAGCAATGATTTAACTGGCGATTACAGGCGCCTGACACTTTCCTTAACGATGTTTTACTTCGCCGTCACAGGCGTGTGACAGTTTCCTTTCAGCCGCCTCATCGCCCTCACCGCGGGGGACGCACTCGGGCTTTGTCCTAGTGTGGGCACTATCCGCGTCCTGGCGGCGGACCGCGGCGGATTCACGGCGACGGACCCGTTTGGCAACCGGTCGGACGGGGCGGTCCCGGGAGGTGGCGCGGATCAACGCAAACCGGACGCCTGGCTCAAGTTCCGGGCGCCGACTATTCCGCAGCGGCGATTCGGGCGACCGGGGCGCGACCGGACGCACGTACAACTGGAACGAGCCCTCGCCGCGCGCTGCCTACTTTCGAGATACCCGTAATCCCCCGCAGGGAGGACGTGTGCGGCGCCGGCGCCGGATAAACTGCGGGCATGCTCAATCGCCCCGCGGATGTATCCATAAGGCCATCACAGCCCGGCGCGACGCCTCACGTCGCTGCGCCGGGCAATGGGTGTTCGCCATGAGAACGTTATGGGATCGATACAGGACCCTGGACGACCGGAATCCATACCTGACATCGGGCCTGGTGACCCTGTTTTTCACGGTACTCATGTTGGTCGACCTGGTGACCAGGCCCACGGTGGAAAGTGGTTTCGAGCAAGAGGGTGTCTTCGGAGTATTTCTCGCACTGGCCCAGGTGCTTCCCCTGCTGTTCGTGCGGAAGGCGCCGTTGGTCACGTTGATGGTCATATTCGTGGCATTTGTCGCTCATTCAACTTTCAATTACCACATTCTGTGGGTCGCCCAGTTCACCACGCTCATCAGCATGTATCAGGTGGCCGGCACGACCGACGACCGTCGATCACTGATCGCGGGGGCGCTCACCTTCGTCGTGATCGTCGTCGTATTCGGGGCCATCCGGGAAGATGTCGATTCAGCCGTCGCCCTGACCTTGCTTTTTGCTGCGGTCTGGGTCGCCGGGAACATAGTGCGGTCACGTCGAGGCCGGCTGGAGATCGCCGAACTGACCGTCACGGAACTTTCGGAGGACCGGGATCTGTTCATGCGGGAGGCCGTCAGGGATGAGCGCGCCCGCATAGCCCGTGATCTTCACGATGTTCTGGGACACACGCTCAACCTCGTGGTCATCCAGTCCGGCGTAGCCCAGCGTGTTTTCGCGTCGGCCCCGGACAAGGCGCTTGATGCGGTGAAGTCGATCGAATCTACCAGCCGCCAGGCGCTGTCGGACGTTGACAGGATGCTTGGGATTCTCCGTGATCCGGACGACGCCGGGGGGCGATCAACCTCGCTTGAGGCCAGGCCGTCGATGAGCCGGTTGGGGTCACTGGTCGACCAGCTCCGGGCCACCGGACAGCCGATCGACCTGACCGTTTACGGACCCCCGGCCACGCTCGCGCCCAGTATCGACCTCTCGGTCTACCGGGTTGTGCAGGAGGCGCTCACCAACGTGATGACGCACGCATCCGGATCGAGAGCCCGGGTCGATGTCGAGTATTCGGAGAATCTCCTCTCGGTGACGATCACGAACGATAGTTCCGGCGTCGAGAAGCTCAATGATCGGTCTGGGGGCGGGCGCGGGATCGTTGGTATGCGAGAGCGGACGGCGCTGTTCGGCGGGAAGTTCCAGGCCGACGGCACGGATGACGGCGGCTGGCGTGTTTACGCAACGTTTCCGATCGGAGGTCCCGGGTGACGGTACGACTACTGCTGGTTGACGACGATGACCTGGTCCGCACCGGCCTCAAAATGATCCTCGAGTCCGACCCGGATTTTGAAATCGTCGGCGAGGCGTCAAACGGCCTCGAGGCGGTGATCCTGACCGAGCGGTTCAACCCGGACGTCATCCTCATGGACATCCAGATGCCGGAAATGGACGGCATCGAAGCGACGCGGCGGATAAGTACAGAATCCCCGGACGATGAAAGCCCCCGGGTGCTCGTGCTCACGACGTTCGAGCAGAACGAGTACGTCTTCCAGGCACTGCGCGCAGGCGCCAGCGGTTTCCTGCTCAAGCGGACCCCCGCGGATGATCTAATCGCCGGGATCAAGGTCATCGCCGAGGGCGACTCGCTGTTGTCGCCGTCGGTGACACGACGCCTCATAAATGAGTTCGCAAATAGCTCCCCCTCACCGGCCGGAACAGACACGTCCGGTAAGGTCGAGACCCTCACGGAACGCGAGATGGAAGTACTGCAACTCGTCTCGCATGGCATGTCCAACCAGGAAATAGCGGACGAGCTCGTGGTCTCAGAAGGCACGGTCAAGACCCACGTGAAGCGGACGCTGTCCAAGCTGGAAGTCCGTGATCGTACACAGGCCGTCATCTTCGCCTACAACGCCGGAATAGTTCAGCCGGACGGCGACAGCGGCTAAACCGGGGCAAGTCCGCCGCTACCCCCTGAGACACAGCCCGGCAACCTCGGCGTACGCCAGAAGTACACCCCTGAAATCAGCCTTTCGGTGGACGGCACGCCCTCCCTCGGGGTGACGATTCTGCTTGAGACCCCTCCTAATCTAATGCGCAAGACGCACACCGGCAGGTCAGGGGACCGCCGGATACAGGGGGACTAAAGCGATGAACACCCGGGACCGAGTAATCCGACGGATCGACCAGCTGAAATGGATGACCCTTGGCGTAACGATCGCCATCGGTTCGCTGGCCATCCCGCAACGCCCGGAGCTACACCAGACTCCCGGCGTCATGCTCAAAATCCACAGGGCGCTACCGCTCCGCTCCCTGTTCACGGTCTCAATGCGACTGCCTTCCGTATTTGCAGTCAATTAAGACCCGGTTCACCGGATGCGGCCCGATGCCTCATCGAGGCCTAGCCGGGCGTCAGGGCGAAACGCCGCCGGGCGTATCGCCCGGCATCGTAGCCGATTGCTCATCGTCCGTCTCGAAAAGGAACCCTTTAACGGCCTCCTCGTATCGCTGGTATAAATAGCCGCCGGCGACCAGCAGAACGCCCAGCGACATGAAGGCGGCCACGCGGTAACCGCTATCGAGCGCGAACGTGTCGAACACGAACAGTTTGACCACTGGTATGGCGAGAAGCAGAAGCGCCGCCGCCCGCACCTGCTTCCACCTCCTCACCACTCCAATAAGAAGCGCTATTCCGGCGTACCCGGCCCACAACACGCTGAGGCTCAGGCTGATGACGTTGTTCTCCTCTCGGGACGCGATCGCCACAGCGTCGCTTGCTATCGCCCCGATCACCTCGGCGCTCAGATACCAGAGCAACAGGCCATTGCACGCGAAAGCCATGACCGGGATCACGAACTGGCTTTCCCAGTCAAACGCCCTTTCACGCTGTTTGTGCAGTACAAAAGCGCCCAGCGCCACGGCGACGATGACCGGGACGAAGGCCAGCGAGCGGTTGTTCCACAGGATGGTGTAACCATCTCTGTCCACAAAGCTATCGAAAGCCAGGGCACGAAAGGCGGCGATCGCCAGCAACCCGTACACGGTTCTTCGCATCTCCGGTAATCCAGTGCCGAAAGACAGCGCCCCCAGGACGATCGCCTCCACTCCCCACGCGAGAGCGAACCATTGCTCCGGTATCTGGGTCCAGATTCCCACGGTGATGAATCCCGAACCAAGCATTACCAGGCCCGATACGACCTCCGGCCTGGTCGCGAGTCCACGCTCGGGGGAGATCTCCGGGAATCGCCGTACCAATCCGGCGGTCCCGTAGGCCGCGACCGCGCCGGCCGCGAACGAAAGCACGTAGCGGTTGAATACCGGATCGATCCCGAGATCACGTGCCGACGCGATGTCGAAAATCGCCAGCCAGCCCGTCGCGAGGCCCAGCACCCCCAGGCCCGCCAACCGGGTCTGCGCGGCGCTCGAACTGCGCGCAGCCGAGGCCGACATGAAGGCGAGTGACGCCGCGAACCAGACGGCCGTCACCCACGGTCCGGACAGTTGAACTGGCACGGCGATAGCGCTGATCACGACCGCCATCACGCCCATCGCATAAGCAAGAAGCGCGTTGTCTTCGCTCTGCCGGTACAGCGCGTACCCGACCCCGACATAGAACAGCCCCAGCAGCAGGGTGAACAGGCCCATCCATCCCCGAAAATCGCTCCACAGCAGGGCGTAACTCATGAGGGCGAAAAACGCCGCGTTGCCGACGACGACGAAAACGTCGAAACCTCTCGGCTTTGAGAGGCGCACCAGGTGGTGCAGGACCGTCGACCCGACCCAGACGAGGAAGATGGCCGTGAGCCAGAACTGCGCGGTCGTCGCGCTGACCACATCCTCTACTTCGATGTACCAGCGTATGAATCCGACAGCCGAGCCCGCCAGCCCGATGAGTGTGATCCAACGCCATTCACGCACAGTCGACAGGTACACCACGCCGAGTCCGACGATCAACAGGTAGGCGATCGGCCACGCCACCTCTGAGCCGGAGGCGGTTTTCGTGAGGCCGGCGTCCACGCCGGTTAGCGCCAGGGGCGCCAGGTAAGCGCCGCCGATGGCGATAACGGCCAGCGAGAGCTGCTCGTATCGGGCGGCTTGAACGGCCAGCAAGGTGCTTACGAGGAGCAAAAGGAGCAGCGCCACGCCGAGCGGCATCAGATCGAATGGGGTGTGGGCCGCAAAGAACGAGAGGTAAATGATGCCGGTGCCGCCGCCGGCCAGGGCGGCCGCGTATCCGGGGTACCGGCCATGCCAGTATTCGCCGAGTCCGATCAGCGCAAATCCGAACGCCACGCCGAGGACTACCAGGCCCGTTTCCTGGATCCATCCGTTGTCATAGGCTAGCCGAAGGAAGAAGGCGCTTCCGAGGATCAACGCGACCACTCCGACCCACGCCAGCCAGCGAGCGCCGACACGCGGCTCCCACTCGAACCGTTTGTCAGAAGGCTCGAATATGTGATCGCCGTCGTCCGTCGAAAAGCTGCCGGTGAAAGGGGCGGCAGGCGCGTCCGTCGGCAGGGGTTCGGCTTCCTCCGGAATCGCCGGATCCTCTGGCGTTAGAGGAACATCCCCCGCACCCATCCCCGTTGTCCGTGGAGATACGAGGGCTTCCTCCTCCTGTTCGGCCGTTTCCGGCCCCCCCCGTTCTACTGCGTTCGCGAGACGCTCGATCTCGGCCCTGAGGCGCTCGACTTCACTTACGAGCCATGCCTGCGTAGCGCTTGCCGTTCGCTCCGGTCGCGGGCCAGTGTCCCGGGCCGCAAGACGCGTTCCACAGGATGTACAGAAGCGGTTGCCGGCCGGGTTTTCATGCCCGCAAACGGCGCAGGTCAACTGGTTGTCTCCTTACCGTCGTGCATACACCACGCGCGTCCCCGCCAGTACGTCATGCCAGGTTTTGCCTTCCCGGCTAAACGCGGCCCAGATGAAACCAATATAGAAGACCACAGTTGAAACAAGTTTGCCGATGGTTTCACGAATCAGCGCCTGATCCAGCCCTGGTTTCGTCCCGTCCTCGGATACCACCCTCAGCCCCAACGCCGATTTCCCGATCGTGCGTCCCCGGGTCGCGGTGAAAACAGAGTGGTACCCGAACGGGAGTATCAGGAGCAGTAGGCGGGTGTAGTAGTAGTCGAGATCGACTGCCGGCTCCGCAGCACCCAGTGCAATGCCCATCACTATCCAGATCAGCCATATGACGATCCAGTCGATGATCGCTGCCACGAGGCGGACTCCGAAGGTGGCGTAGTAAAGCGGCGCGGCGACGCGGGCGACGCCGCCGGGCGAAGCCTGCTTTGCCCCGCACGCCCCACAGAAACCCGCGTCGGCGGGGATGCGGGAGCCGCATGACCCGCAGAAAAGCGATCCGGCCATGGTCTTTTCCCGAAGGCGTTGAGAAGCTCAGAACACCGGCAGCACGGGCACCTGGCGCACCATGTTTCAGACACACGCAATCACCCGTGTGATCGCGGCAACATCGAACAAGCTAATCACGTCAACGACGCCATGCGTGTGAGGCGGGTATGAGGGTGATGTGCCCTCGGATGCTGGTCCAGTTCACTCCCGTAACGACAACGCCGCCGGCCTCTCACATGTGGTCTTCACGTTGATCCGCCTGCCCGAATCTGAGCTAAGCCCGAATGCGTGCATGATCTCCAGCACGTGCGCGCCAAGCTCGCCGCTGGCGCTGGCTGGCCGATTGCCTGCGATCGCGTCCGCCATATCCGCCACGCCCAGCCCGCGCGAGTTCTCCGAGAACGGTTTCGTGATCGGGACCTCCTCCCAGTCCTTTGACTCCTGCGTCCATACGCGTACGGGTCCGCCGAAGGTGTTGGGGTCGGGCACGGACAGCGAACCCTCGCTCCCGTAAATCTCGATACTGGGCAGGTTCGCCGCCCATACGTCGAACGTCGTGATCACCGTGGCCACCGCCCCGTTTGTGAAATCCACTGTGCCGGCCACGTGCGTCGGAACCTCCACCTCGATCTTCGCGCCGTTCAGCGGCTCGCTCGTGATCGTGCGTTCAGGGAACGTGATTCGAGCCGATCCGGTCACCCGTTCCGCCGGTCCCAACAGGTTGGCCAGCGCCGTCAGGTAGTAGGGACCCATATCCAGCATCGGCCCGGCGCCCGGCTTGTAATAGAACGCCGGATCGGGATGCCACGACTCATGTCCGTGGTTGGTCATGAAGGCGGTCGCCGCGATCGGATCGCCGATCACTCCTTCATCGATCAGTTCCCGGCAGGTCTGGATACCGGCGCCGAGGAAAGTGTCAGGCGCTCCACCTACCCGCAGTCCTGCTGTAGCGGCCAGCGATAGCAGTTCGGCCGCCTCTTCGGGCGATGAGCACAGCGGTTTCTCTCCATACACATGCTTGCCCGCAGCGATTCCCGCCTTCATGACATCGAAATGATTCCCCGGCTGCGTCAGGTTGACCACGATGTCGATCGATGGATCGGCCAGAAGTTCATCGGCCGTCATCGCCTGGACCTCCGGGTACCTGTCCTGCACCGCCCGGGAACGCTCATCGACGAGGTCGGCACAGGCCACGACATCCAGCCCGCTCAACTTCGTCATGTTATGGAAATAGATCCCGCTGATAGTCCCGCAGCCGATCACGCCTACCTTCATCGGGAGGCCCATAGCATCCCCCTCCTCATGATCTCCCGCGCTTCCGGAACGTCGAAATCCGGCGCGGTGTGACCGACAGAGCTGTAAAAGACCCGTCCCTCTCCCCACGTCCGCTTCCAGTAGACCGGCATCGTCACGTCCCTGATCCAGTAAGCCCCGGCGTGCTCGCCGCTGAACGTCGTCGTCGCAAGCACCTCGTTCGAGGGATCGACGTGCATGTAGTACTGCTCTGAATGGATCGTGAAGTCGTCCAGACCTGAAGTGATCGGATCGTCGTGGTCCGTGATATTGACCTCGTAATCGATGATGCCGCCCGGGTGTGCTACCCACTGCCCGCCGACCATGAACTGGTAGGGAGGGCTGTGCCGGAACGAATCAGCAAGACAGCCGTGCCACCCGGCCAGCCCGATCCCGGAGTGGACGGCGCCCTGCAAGCCTTCAAGCTGCTCGTTCGAGATTTCGCCCTGCGTCCAGATCGGGACGATCAGGTCCTGCGCGTTCAGCAGGCCGGTATCGAGATACACATCCAGCGAGTGCTCCCGTCGGACCTCGTAACCGGCTTCCTCCAGCAGGGGAGTGAACACATCGGCGCTGGCGTCGGGAGTATGGCCTGTCCATCCCCCGACGATCATCAGGACTTGTTTCAAGTCGAATCCTTGCTGGCCGGCAGCCGCCGACCGGACCCTTTGGTTGCGGAGAGTTGGGATCGTACAGCTTTGAGCCGGGCTATGGATCACCTGGCCACTCGTATCAGCGGGTTAATTGGTGACAGGGACGCCAACTACGGTTAAAGTCGCTCTCCGGACCGGCACGGTTGCGCCTGCGTAAGCCGCTTCCAACCGTGTCAAACAACCAGATTGGGATTTCATTGGACCTCTCCGAAGGCGGATTCATAGCGGCGATTCTTCTGGGCCTAGTGCTCGGGCTTCGCCATGCAACAGATGCCGACCACGTAGTCGCCGTCTCGACGATCGTCGCCGCCGAGGGCAAGGCGCTTCGCAGCGCGTGGATCGGCGCTTCATGGGGACTCGGGCATTCGACGCCGTTGCTGATCGTCGGGACCGTCATCCTGTTCCTCAAGGACTCGGTGCTGTCCGCCTACGAGCATATCGCCCCGTACTTTGAGTTCGGCGTCGCCATCATGCTCGTTGGCCTGGGCGTCCAGGTGCTCTGGCGCTTGAAGCAGGGCCGGCTTCACCTGCACCAGCACTATGACGGCCAGAGTCCGCACGTCCACGTCCACTCTCACGACGAGACGTCAAAGGCACACCACGCCCCGGCAACGCCGCACAGCAGGGTCCGCTCCTACGCAAACCTGTTCCGCCCGAAGTCATACGCAATCGGAATGATCCACGGCCTGGCCGGAACCGCCGCCGTCATGCTCCTGCTGCTTCCGGAAGCGCCGTCGATCGCGGCCGGGTTCGTCTACCTGCTGCTGTTTGGCGTCGGGACCATCGCCTCGATGATGGCCATCACACTCGTCTTCAGTATCCCGCTCGCCTTCAGCGTCCGCTTCACCCGCGTCAACAACGGAGTGGCGACGCTCGCCGGGATCACGAGCGTTCTCCTGGGCGGCCTGCTCATGTCAGACGTAGCAGCAGGAACCCACTACCTGGCCTTCCTGCCGGAGTAGGACGGAGCGGGCGAACCACGTCCCTTAGTTCGTGAATATGTCCAGGACACTTGCGGCCCTGCTTCCGCCATCGAGCCGGTAGAGTTCTGTGAATCCACACTCGATGCATGCCACGGTCGCGTACTTCTGATTCTGCAGGTTTAGATAGCGCGATAAACCGGACCCCGTGGTCCTCAACTCGCCCGCCTGATAGTTCTTCGCGCCGCACTTGTCACACGAATACTCTCGGGTCGCCATGCGTTGATCTCCCCTTTGTTTCTCGTGACCGCCCGGCCCGGGGCGGATGAGGATCCGGACTCCTCTGACGGGTAATGGACCAGTCGCAGGTCTCGACCGCCGCCGGGACCCGCCGGTGATCCGCCGTGTCGGCATCTTATCCCTGACGATCAGAAACCGTTCATGGCCATCTGATTCGCGTATATTGTTGCGCGGCCGTTACGCTTGACCTGGAACTGGCCTGGTACATGCAGGTTCCTGTCAACGTAAGATAGCCGACGATGTTGACGCCAGCGTCTCCGCCCGCGGGAGGTATCTGCGGGGCAGACAGAGGACGCGGGCCACATCGACCGACGACCCCCGTTGATATTCTCCGGAGTTGAACATCCCAGATTCGGCTGAGTACATAGACATAGCCCGACGTTTCGCGAAAGCGGTTGCCGGGCGTACAGACGAGATCAACGAAGGGCGGCGAATCCCTGCCGACCTGGCCGGTGAGATGGCCGATGCCGGCCTTTTCCGGCTGCTGGTGCCGGAGTCGCTTGGCGGCGCCGAGATAGACCATCCGGCGTTCGTCGAGATCGTCCGGGTATTCGCGCAGGCAGACGCCAGCACCGCGTGGTGCGTCAACCAGAACAATATCTTCGCCACGGACTCGACACGCATGCCGGTCGAAACCGCCCGCGAGATCTGGGGCGATAGACGCGGCATCGTGACGAACGGCCCGCCCTCGTCCGACACGCTCGCTATTCCCGTTGAAGGCGGGTACCGCCACTCCGGCCACTGGGATTTCAGCAGCGGCAGCAGTCACGCCACGTGGCTCGCTGCACGCGGCCCCGTAGAAGGCCGACCCGGTGAGGTCCGGACATTCATGGTGCCGAAGTCCGAGGCGACGATGCTCGATACGTGGGGGGTGAACGGGTTGCGCGGTACGGCCAGCTTTAGCTTTGAAGTCAAAGACCTCTTCGTCCCGGAGGCTCATACCTACCTGGAATCGAATTCGCCGAGTGATCCCGGCCCGTTGTACATCATCCCCAAGAACGCCTATTTCTCGGCCGGGTTCGCCACGATTTCGCTGGCGCTGGCAAGGACCTGCCTGGACGATGCGATCGAACTCGCTGGCAAGAAAGTGCAGTTCGCCATGTCAACCGCCATGGCCGATCTCTCAACAGTGCACCGCCAGATAGGGGAGACGGAGTCGGTCCTGAGGTCTGCCGACGCCTACCTGCGCGAAAGCAGGCTGATCCTCTGGAACTCTGCCTGTGAGCGCGGTGAGCTTCCGATGGATGAGCGCATAGACGTGAGGATGGCCTCCACTTACGCGATCAGGCAGGCCGCGAAGGTCGTGGATTCCGCGTACGAGATGTTTGGTTCTCAGGCGATCTTCACGCGGAACCCTCTGCAGCGCCGGTGGCAGGACATGCACGTGATAGCGCAGCAGTTCCAGGGCCGAGCCACGAACTACGAAACCGCAGGCCGCCACTACCTCGGTCTCGGAGAAGAAGATACCCGCGGCCTGTAAGTCACCCGCTCGCGCCCGGACAACCTGACATGCCCGCGGGTGTGCGCCTAACCCTTCCGGGCGACGATGAACATCCGTTTGAACGGGAAAAGAGTCGTGCCGTCGGATTCCTTCGGATAAGCCTTTTCGACTAGTTCCGCGTATGCCGACTCGAACTCGCCCCGCCACGGTTCCTCCAGCGCGGACAGAAGTGGCATGAGCCATGTGCCTTTGGTCCACTCTTTAACCGGGTTGTCCCCGTTGAGGACCTGGATGTAATCCGTCTCCCACACGTCGAGGGAACTTGCCATCGGGGACAGGACACGCACGTAATACTCCGGCGGTTCGACCGGTGCGGGCCGAAGTAGAGGCTCCAGCGTGGATCGCCACGGTCCATCGAGCGCCGCTTTGGAGATCGATGTGTGGGAGAGCGCTCCGAAATTACGCGGCATCTGGATCGCAAGCAGCCCGCCCGTTGCGACGGAGGACATGAGGCCGCTGAACAGCTTCTCGTGACCGGTCAACCAGTGCAGCGCCGCGTTCGAGAAGATCAGATCTGCCCGCTCATCCGGTCGCCAAGACCCGATATCGGCCGCCCGCCACTCCAGGTTGTCGATCCGTTCCGCCCGCTCAAGCATTTCCGATGAACTGTCCACGCCGATGACTCGCGCGCCCGGCCAGCGCTCGGCGAGCATCTCGGTGATGTTGCCAGTACCCGCGCCCAGGTCGTAAACAACCTCCGGGGACTCAAGATCGATCCGATTGATCAGGTCTATCGCTGGCCGCAATCGGTGATCGGCGAACTTGAGATATTGGGCAGGATCCCAGGGCATTGAGCGAGGCCTTTCGGGCCGGACTATCGGCAGAGGGGCAGGACCGGGCGCAAGTGTAGCTCGACTACGAGCAAAGAATCCTCGGGATACCGGGTCCCGGGTCAACCGGGAGTTCGTTCATCGTGGTACATACCGCGCCGATTGAATCAAGTAATACATGACCGGCCACGATTACGAATAACCATGCGAGTTACACTCGCCTCTCCGGGAGCGATGGGAGGTCCGTCGTACTGGCTCTGGAGGTCAAGACTTCATGCGAGCAATTCGATATCACGAACACGGTACTGCCGACGTGCTGAAACTTGAGGAGATTGCGGTTCCCGAGCCGGGAGCGGATGAAGTTCTTGTACGAGTGCGGGCGGCCGGGGTTAATCCCGTTGACTGGAAACAACGCAGTGGCATGAATCCCAACCTGCCGGCGATCCCCGGTATCGACCTCTCCGGAACCGTAGAGAAAGTTGGCCCGGGCGTGACCGGCTTTGAGGCTGGCCAGGAGGTCTGGGGCACCGGGCAGGGTTCGTATGCCGAGTACGCAATCGCGCCCGTCAACAGTCTTGTGCCGAAACCCCCGGACATGTCGTTCGAAGAGGGCGCTTCATTCGGGGTTGGTGTCCGGACTGCATGGGTGGCATTGTTTGAGTCGGCGAGCCTTGAGTCGGGGCGAACCATACTGGTGCAGGGCGCAGCAGGCGGCGTCGGGATGTGGGGCGTGCAGCTTGCGAAGTGGAAGGGCGCGACCGTAATAGGAACCGCGTCGAGTGGGAATATTGATTTCATCAACTCGCTGGGCGTGGATGTCGCCGTTGACTACACGACGACGGCCATCGAAACGGTGGCTAAAGACGTGGACTTCGTGCTGGACACGGTAGGCGGCGCGGTGCAAGACCAGTCATGGCAGACGCTCAAAGCAGGCGGCACGCTGGTCACGATTGTCGGAGACCCGGATCAGGCGCAGGCGGAGAAGCACAGCGTGACGGCGATACGGGTTGGACGGCCGACCGATTCGATCGAGATCTTCGACACCGTGAACGAGCTGTTTGCATCCGGTCGGGCGAGGCCGTTGGTGCAGAAGGTATTCCCGCTGGATCAGGCAAAGCAGGCGCATGAGCTAAGTGAGACGACACACGGCCGCGGCCGCATCGTCCTGAGCGTTTCGGACTAGCCGGGTAGCTACAGAACGGCCACGCGCTTTTTCTCGAACTGCTTCCAGTCCCACTCGGCGCCCCATCCGGGGGTCGCCGGGTAAGCGACAGTCCCGTTGACCGGCACGACTGGATTCATCAGGCCGATCGCTTCGCCCATTGCCGCGCCGTTGGCCGGCGGCGCGGTCTCGAACCAGTAGATGTTCTGGATGCCACATACGATGTGTGCGTGAACGAGCCCGAAGAGCGGCCCGTATGCGTTCGGTTCCACGTTCGTGCCGAGATCTGACGCAATCCTTGCGAGGCGCTGTACGGCGGATGTGCCGTGTCGCCCATGTACGCGAAGCACATCCACCGCGCCGCTCTTCAGCCAGAGCTCTCCTAACGCAGGGTCGTGCATCAACGTCTCAGCGCCTGCTATCGGGATGTTGAGGAGTTCGCACAACTTTATGTTTTGTTCATGGAGACGGTCGTCAATCGGCTCCTCGAACCAGATGAAACCGGTCGCCTCAAGCGCCTTGCCTACAACCAGCGCCTCGTCGAAGTTATAGCTGGCGAGCGCCGCATCGTGCATCAGACCGATGTCAGGACCGAAGCGGTCTCTGAAGCTCTCAAACGCCCTGATGTTCTCTTCATACGAAAACGCCAGGTGGTCCTTGAGGGTTGTGAACCCGGCGGCGAGCCCCTGTTCGCCGTCTTTGATGAGCTCTTCGACAGTGCGCCCGGCGGTGTTGTAGTAAGCCGTCGCACTCTTCCTGGCGCCCCCCAGCAACTCGGCAACCGGTTGGCCCGCAGCCATCCCGGCGATGTCCCAGAGGCAGTTGTCGAACCCGCCCCACCAGACAGGATTCAAGAACCGCGACGCTGCGCTCAGCTTCGACCACAGCCTGTCCCGGTCTAACGGGTCCTCGCCGACCGCAAGTTCGCGCAGCGTCGCTATTTGCTGCCAGTTCAGTTCCGTGAACCGCCAGTCGCCCACAGTGCAGACGCCCTCGATGCCGTCATCCGTGACCACCTTGATGACCTGTATCGGCACATCCCCGCCTGCCGGAAAAGCCTGCTTCCAGCGCGGCTCCGAAGACGAACCGAACTCCGCGACCCGCGTGACTGACGGATACATCGGAAGCTCAAACACAGAGATTTCAATGGATTCAATCTTCATATGGTGGTCACTATAAAGAAGGCCCGCCGTGAGGCGGGCCTTCTCAATCTCAACGTTCAAGACCGGCGAATATCCGTCGATCCGGAGAGAAAATTAGTCCCTGTTGATCCCGCTGATGGCGTTCTGGATACCGTCGGACGCCATCGGAGCCCAGGGCAACGTGAACATCTTGAAGCCCTTGGCGACGAACCAGTTGGGGTCCATTCCCGGCGGGATGAAGTACATGCCCGGAACCACGCCATTCCTCTTGGCGGCCTCGGCGAGCCTGTCCAGCCCAGCCTCGTACGTCTCCGACGTGTAGTCCAGTGTGACCCCGAGTTCGATCGAGTAATCCGACGGACCGATCAATGCGACATCAATGCCGTCGACGCTGAGAATCTCGTCGATGTTACCGATCGCCTCGTTGGTCTCGATCATCGGAATGATCACCAGGTCCCGGTTCACCGTGTCCATGTATTCCTGGTAGTTCTCGCCCTGGCCCCACTCGCCACGCATGCCACCGTTGGACCGCTTGCCCGCCGGGTAGTAGCGGCAGGACTGCACGATGTATTCGGCTTCCGCCCTGGTGTTGACCATGGGTACGATAATTCCCCTCGCGCCGGCATCCAGGGCGAAGAGAATCTGTTCAGCGCGGATGGAGTCCACCCGGGCGAAAGGCGCAGCCTTCTTGCCGTTGGTCGCCTGGATCCCGGCCGCCAGGTCCTTCATGTGATACGGAGAGTGCTGGGTGTCGAAGAGCAGGAAGTCGAATCCCGCGTCGGCCAGGACGGCCGAGACTTCGGGATGCGGGGAGCCGGCTGTGCCGACGATGGTCTTCCCGGATTTTATGAGATCTTTGACAGCGTTCACGTAACTTTGAACCTTTACTTTTCACACCATGACCGCCGGATGACGTTCAGTGGAGCGATGTTGACCATTACGGGGCGCATGATGGCCCCGATGGTGGAAAGATTCAAGTGGCCGGCAGCGCGGTCGAGCCTCAGGCCGCGGTAACCGCGGTGGTCAGCGCCCGGACGCGCGACATCATCCGCATTCTGTGGCGCCGATTACTGGTGACAACGCCGCGCATGTGGCGGTTACAGACCTACTGCAACAATGCCTCGGCATTCAGGTATCCGACTTTGTCCTGTACCGCCGGGTCCAGGCGGCCGATAAAGTCCCTGCCGAACTTGACCAGCAACTGGCCGATATCCGCGTGGTAGTTCCACACGATATCCGCGCGATCCGTACCCCACATGAACCGGTCCGGGTAGGTGTTGATCAGGTCCTCGTAATGAACCATTGCCTGGTCGAGGAGCTGCTCCCAGTCCCGTTCCATCGCGTCGATGAAGTCCTGCTTGTTGAACCGCCCCGGGTTTTATGGAGACTCGTTTAGTTGAGTCCCCGCCAAATCTGGGATTCGTGAACTGTAGCAGC
>JASLLE010000030.1 GCA_030747175.1 Dehalococcoidia bacterium
ATCCGGCAGGGCAGGTGGTTGGTATCTGGTAAGCAGAACCAAACACTTCGAGCCGGCTTCACTCTCTTTGACCAGTTTCATATACCTCTCGACCTGGTCGACATCTACAGGAGATTCGTCCTTCACCTCAACCAGGGCGTAGGAGTCGGGGCCGACGATCTCAATATCGGGTGTTCCTTCGGACAAATTGACCTGGGAGATCAGCGTGAACGCTTCTGCAGAATCACCGGCCGGCCGAATGGTGCCATCGCTCATACTCTCGATAATCATCGCGAACGCTTCTGGTGAATCGTGAGCCAGTACGTTCATCAGGTGAACGAACGCGTCGGACAGAAAATTCTCCTGCTGGCCCGACGCCCATTTGCTCAGGGATACCAGCAGATTGGCGGACTGCTTCATTGCCAGGCCGTCTCCAAGAAGGTGTCCCGAGATGCTGTGGGCTGTCTGTCGGGAACAGCCGAAGGAACGAGGGACACAGCTACGGACTTCTGGTCGAGAGCCGTATCATGAGCGGGCGCCCGGTATCGATCTCCACCAGTCCAGCCGTCTCAAGAACTCGGGCGATCCACCGGGACGTACTGCGTCTGACGTGCAGCTTGAGATACTCATCCAGGGTTTGAGGCTCGCCTTCCACGTCGTAGGTTCCGCCCACCTTCGTCCAGTCGCGGCCGGCCAGATATCCGGTCGTACCTTCAAGACATTCCCACGAGAATCGCGTCCGGTGTTTCCCTGCACCGAGCAGCAAAACCAAGCCCTGAGCATCGATATCTGAGATTTCAAAAGCTGCTCCCCGAGCGTGAGTGTGCAGCACCTGCCCCGTCGATAGTGTTTCGCGGATTGCCCGCTGGACTGGCCCAACGTCTGTCAGTTGATTCCCGGGACTCCTTTTGCTCCAGGTCGTGGCCCCGGTGCCGAACGCCGTCATGGCAGCGTCTGCCGCCTCCTCATCGGAGCGGAATTTCGAGACAACCCAGCCGACAAGCACGGCCACTCCGAGGGGGATGACTATCCAAAATCCGAAGCCCTTTACCACAGGTGATTCCATTGGGCGCAATGTTCTAGACCAGATGCTACATCACTCCATGCGGACCCATCTGGAGGGCAGGTTGGAGGTGAGGTTGGGGGGCGCGTCCGAATTCGGTGGAAGTTGAAACCCGGTAGGTATGGGCGCCAAGGGTCTGAGGAAGGCGTCTTCCAGTGGCGCTTCACCAGGAGATAGGCAGGACCTGATGATGAAGGTGTTTCGAGATGCGTTCCGGGAAGGCTTGGTCCGTCGCAATCGAGTCGGGCGCCGGGCCGCCCCCAACCTGTAATTTGATGGTCCCCCCAGCAGGACTCGAACCTGCGCACATGGTTTAGGAAACCAATGCTCTATCCTCTGAGCTATGGGGGGTTACAGGTTTGAGAACCTGTCGATCGATGACACGGTCGCTCACCTCTTTGACGGCAGAGTTGACAGCAACGCCGTTCGACTCAGCCCCACAATGACTCGCCGATTCGGTCGACTGTTCGGCGTACGCGCTAATGTGGTCGCGTCGAAGAGTATCGGCACAGACGACAATAATATTCATTTCAATACCCCAACATATTCGTCTGAAAGATGTTCAATCATCCAGTCCATGTCTAGCTCTCATCCTCGTCCAAGGCATCACCTCATATGCCAGTGACAATCAGTCGGTCCGTAGCAAGGCGCTCAAGTCCAGACTTACCACCTACCGAAATATGATCTCAGCCACAGATTGGTGCAGCACACGTTTTACCCATGCTGGTCACCCCCATTACCACAAATTCTAAGGGGAATTATCAGGGAGACGGATGAATATCGATTAGAGGGGAGTTTGTCGTTTTGCTTGCGATACGACATCGGCTACTGACGCCCTTACCCGCCTTCTCAGTCTCCAGTCACCGGCCCCAATCCACCGAAGGGTCATCGGCGAGCATCCGGGCGTACATGACGGCGTCAACCTCGATGATTCCCGAACTGGGCGGCGGGACTAGAGCGACCACCGAGTCTGTGGTGATCAGGGAGATGACCACGCTGATCGCAGAGCGAAGCGCCTGCCGGGCGACCTTGACGGGATCCACGATTCCACACTCAAGTAGGTCCACGAACTTGCCCTGCGCCGCGTCGTAGCCATGGCCGAAGGGCAATGAATAAACCTGGGCGAGCACTTCTCCGGGGTTGGCTCCCGAGTTGGCGACGATCGATCGAAACGGTTCCACCAGGGCTTTGCGCAGGATAGAAATCCCGACGGCGGTGTCGCTCTCCGCATCGGGATATTCAGGAAGAGACCGGCCGGCGTGAAGGTACGCGGTGCCGCCCCCCGGAACCACCCCTTCCTCCATGGCGGCCCGCACGGCGCGAACGGCATCGTCGGTAAGCTGGAGACTGTTGCGTCGTTCCAATTCGGTGGCTGCCCCCACTTCGAGCAACGCCACCTTGCCGGATAAATGAAGCGCCTGATGGCCGAGCGCCTTGCGCAAACGAGGTTGTTTCTCCCGGCTTAACTGGCTTTCGACCTGCCGGCGCCGGCGTCGCATGGCTCCCGGCCCGGGGCGCCCCCCAACAAACGTGGTGTGCTCCGGGGAGGCCACCACCCGGGCGGCGTGACCGAATACGTTTGACATCTCGGGCTTCCAGATCAGCGCGGTCTCTAGTGATATTGGCCGGGCTCCGGTGGCCGCGGCCACGTCAAGAAGAATTCCATGCTGAAGGGCGCCGGAGTAGGGAGCCGACACGGGGCACGCCCTGACCGCACCTCGAGCCCAGTTCGCCGCTAGAAACCCGAGCACCGGGCCGGGAAAATTGGCGGCGAGAATGAGCAGGTTCTTGCCGCCCGCATCGCCGACAATCTCCACCAGGCGGGTGATCTCCGCGACGGGCAGACCGGACCCGGTCAGCACGAGGACATAGGCCTGATCCAGGACGGTTTGCGCCCGCTGCGGATCGGTGATGAAGAACGGTGACTGCAGGCCACCATCAACGCGCAGGCCGTCAACGAAGTCGCAGGTGACATCCGATCCGGTTCCTTCGCGCACGTCCACCGCGCCCCGGTTCCCCACCTGGTCGAAGGCCATGGCGACGGCGGACGCAATGCGAGCGTCCCCCGACGAAATCCGGGCGATCGATCCGATATCTTCGTGGGTCGAAATGGCTTGCGCCCGCTCGTGGAGGAAGGCGTCGACGTAGGAGGCGGCGAGTTGCAGACCGCGCCGCAACGACATGGCGTTGCGGCCGGCGGCGATCTGCCGATGGGCCTCCTGCAAGATGGCCTGAGCGAGCACGGTGGCGGTGGTCGTGCCATCTCCGACCGTGGTTTCGGTTCGAAGGGCGGCTTCCCGGAGCAATTGTGCCCCGATGTTTTCGGCGGGGTCGGGAAGGTCGATCGCCCGGGCAACGGCGGCCCCATCCCGGCTGACGGTCGGCGTCCTGGCGCCGATGGGGGATTTGCGCGCGATCATCACGCTCAAGCCACGGGGTCCGTGGGTGGTACTGACCACCTCGGCGAGGGTGCTGGCCCCGCGCAGCAAAGCCTCCTTCCCTCGTTCTCCGACGAGGACCCGGGTCCTCCAAGGGGGTGGCCGCCGGTCTTCGTCGTCAGCCGGCTCACCGCGCCGACCGACTCCGCCTGGTTCCGGTGGGTCCTTCACGGCCGTTTCGGTGGTAAGAATCGTGGCGGCCACGCTGGCGGCGCTGCGCAGCGAGCTCTGGACCACTTCGAGGGCGTCGACGATTCCGGCCTCCAGTAGATTCTCATGCCGGCCCGTCAGAGCGTTGAAGCCGATGCGGGGGTGGTCAAGCGCGATCAGTTCCTCAACCGCGAATCCCCCATCGACTCCCGAGTTAGAGGCTATTTGGGCCAGTGGCCGGACAACCGACCGGCGCACGATGTCGACGCCCACGGCCACGTCGCCGGTGACGTCGAGCCGATCCAGCACCGGTCGCGCATGCAGCAGGGCGGCTCCGCCTCCGGGCAGCACCCCGCTCTTATACGCGGCCTGACACGAATAGACGGCGTTGGTGGCCCGCTGTCGAAGCTCCCGCCGCTCAGCCGCGGTGGGAGCGGCAATCTCCAACACGGCCATCTTGCCCGACATCCGTCTCGCCCGCTCCGCCAACCGCCGGGCGTTGAAGCCCTGGACCCGTCCGGCTTCGGATCGCATCGAGGTCAGCCGCGCGGAGATTCGATCGGCGTCGCCTTTCGGTCCGACGATCGCAAAATCCTTTGCGGTAACGATGATCGACTCCGCGCGGCCCAGCATATCGAGGGTGATGGTGGACCAGTCCTGGTTGAGGACGGAGGAAACAAAATGGGCGTCGGTGGCTATGGCCAGGTCTTCGCAAATCTCACTTCTTCGGCGCCCGAGGGCGGGGGCTCGCACCAGAGCGACTTCCATATTCCCGCCGGTCCTGGCGGCGATAAAAGCGGCCAGAGCCGAACCTTCGACCGTATCGCACATCACGAAGAGGGATTTGACGCCGGCCGCGGCCAGGAGTTGGAAGAACGGCCGCATGGACTCGAAATCGCTGAGCTTCCGATCGGTTATCAATACGTGGGGGCGCTCCAGCTCAACCCGATTGTCGGATGTATTCACGAAGGCGGAGGAGAGAAACCCCCGGTCCCAGGTGATGCCATCCGAAAACCTGAGCCGAGACTCTATTCCCGGGCCTTCCTCCACGGTCACGCCGCCATCGGGCTGGGTTGCGACTACCGCCTGAGCCGCCAGATGGCCCAGATCTGGATGGTTGGCGGCGACGGCGCCTACTTGAGCCAGCGTGTCCTCATCACGAGCCGGCCGGACCAGTCTGGCCAGCTCGTCCGCAAGGCAGGCCGCGGCCAGCTCAATCCCACGGCGGATCATCATCGGGCTGGCCCCGGCGGCCACATTCCGCAGCCCGGCAGTGAGCATTCCCTGGGCCATTACGGTGGCGGAGGTCGTTCCGTCGCCGGCCCAGCGTGACGCCTCGGAGGCCGCCTCAACGATCAACTGAGCGCCCATGTTCGGGTACTCACGAGGCAGCTGAATCGAGCGCGCTATGGATACGCCGTCGTTGGTGACCACGGGCCCGAGCGGAGGGTTAGAGACGAGCACGTTCTGGCAAACCGGCCCGAGGGTGATCTTGACGGCGTCGGCGACGGCGTCCACGCCGCTCCGCAGGGCGGCGATCGCCGCGGCGTCGAACAGAATCTCCGGCTCGGTCGCGCCCGGTGCAGGCGGTCGAACCGGCCGGTGATGTCCGTCCAAGTAAACTGGTCGACGTTCCACGATGTTTGGCGGGGCCCCTCCTGAGCTTCCAGATTATGGCAGAAGAACTATTATGCATCCGCCGACGGTTCCCGGAGCTTTTCGCGTGAATTTAGACAAAATATACGGTGGATTGTCGCCGGGGGAAAATCCACCGCCCGGCGCTAACCCGGGACTTCCAATGTGACTGATGGAACCCCATCGCCCGAGATCAAGACCCCGCCAATCGGGCGGGCGATGGTCATGCGGAGTGGGCTCGATGCGCTGACGGTGTTGAAGAGCGGCGCGGACGCGGTCGCCGACGCGGTGAAGGTCACCCTAGGCCCGGTTTCTTGCGGCGTTTTGATCGAGAATCGCGGCGCGGCGCCTATCCTGGTCCGGGATGGCGCCGCGGTCGCCCGCTCGATCGCGTTGGACGATCGATTTGAGGACATGGGCGGGCAGTTCATGCGCGAGGGCATTCTGGCCGCGGTCCAGACGGCGAAGGACGGGGCCGGCACAACGGCGGTAATCGCCCAGGGCATTATCGAGCAGGGTGTCTTGCAGATCGCCGCGGGGGCGAACGCGATGCTGCTGGCACGGGGAATAGTCGAGGCGACCCGAGTCGCGATCGGCGAAATCGACCGACAGGCACGCGGCGCGCCGGAACCAGACATGCTGGAACGGGTGGCAACCACCTGCGGCGGGGACGCGGGATTGGGCGCCGAGGTCGCCGCGATGGTCGCCCGTCTCGGGGCCGAGGCGGAAATAGAGGTTCGGCCGGGGCCGGCGGCGGGAATCCGGTCCTACTACAGCTTCGGCATGCAACTCAACCGGGGTTGGTACTCGCCGAGGCTCGCGACGAACGCGGCGGGCGACGAAGCGGTATTGGCGGAGGCCGTCGTATTCGTGACGAGTGGCGTGATTCACGGGGCCGAGCTCATGGCCGAAATCATCGCCAATCTGGCCGCCCGGGAACGGCCGTTTCTGATCGTTGCCGATCATATCGACGAGGCGGCACTGCAGGTATTGGTGGTGAACAAGCTGCGCGGAGCGATCGAGGCGCTGGCGATCCAGGCGCCGGGATTCGGCGACAATAAGCTGGAAATCCTGGAGGACCTCGCCCTCTTCTCCGGTGGCAAAGTGGTCCATGACCTACCGCTGCTGCTGCGGGCGATGATCGATGACCTGCCGGAGCACCTCGGCTCGGCGGCGCGCATCCTGACGCGTAGACGGAGCTCGGTGATCACCGGGGGTGGTGGCGACCCGGAGCGCGTCAGGCGGCGGATAGCCGAGATCCGGGACCGGATCGCGCCGGCCAGCGACGATGTCGAGCGGCGCATCCTCCGTGGGCGATTGAGTCACCTGGATTCGGGCGCCGGCGTTATCGAGTTCTGCGCCGCCACCGAAGTCGAGCGGCGGGAACTGCAAAGAAAACTGGGTGCGACGGTCGAGGTCACCCGGGCGGCGCTGCGCGGCGGCGGCGTCCCCGGCGGGGGCACGACGTACCTGGCGGCTTCGAAGGTCGTCGAACGGACGGAATGGACCGAGAACGAGAAGGCCGGGGCGCTCTGCGTGCAGCGAGCCCTGCTGAGGCCGCTCGAGCAAATTGCCCGGAATGCGGGATTCTCCGGCTCGATGGTGGTCGCCAAAATCGGGTCGATGGATGCCGGATACGGCTTTGACGTGCGGAATGGGGAATATGTGGATATGGTCGCGGCGGGCATCGTGGATGCGGCGCCGGTGGCCACAAAGGCGCTGCGGGCCGCGGCAAGCCTGGCTAGCAGTCTGCTGACCACGGACGTGGCCATCCACTACGCACCCTCGGTTTGGTGGCCCCCACCCCCGGAGCGACCGCGCTCTGACTGACTGAGCCCGGTTCCGATCCACGATCGGGTCCGCGGCGAGGTCCACGACCCGGAAGCCCCGGTATCGGAGCAAACTTGCCGGGCAACTGCTAACATTAATTTACTAACAGGTGGGGTCAGTCCGCGCGGATCCGGCATTGAAAGTTGTGTCGCAGGACATGAGGAAACAGCCGCAAAGACCGAAAAGGGCCACCCTCAAAGACGTGGCCAAGCTGGCGGGCGTTTCGCCGACCACGGTGTCGTTCGTGATCAATGGTAAGGATGCCCGGATATCGGTTGCCACGGCGGACCGGGTGCGCGAGGCGGCGTCTGAGCTGATGTACTCGCCGAACAGCCTCATACGAGCGCTGCGCTTTCGCCGAACCGAAACCATCGGGTACTGCTTTCCGGTCCGAACCAGCTACCTGAACGTCTACGTTGGGGCGATTTTTGACGGCGTGCATTCCGGGGCGGAGGCGGCCGGCTACGACCTGCTGATCTACCGCAATCGCAGCGAGAATCCAATCGATATCGAGGCCTCCATGTTCCTGGATGGCCGGATCGATGGCCTCATCTATTGGCCTGGAGCGGAGACCCCCACACTGGACCGCCTCGCCGGAGCCAGCTTGCCCACGGTGGCATTGCTCACGACAGAGGTGCCCGACGCCCTGGGCTACTGCGCGGTGGATGAGCCGCAGTCGGCGGATTCCGCCGTCGAACACCTGCTGGGTCTGGGACATGAGCGCATCGCCTACGTGGCCGCCGGCACGCGACTGCCCCACCTGGCCGTGCGTAGAGACGCCTTTCGAGCTGCTCTGGCCGCCAGGGGGGTCGACCTGTGGGGAGTTCACGAGGGTCGCTGGAGCCGCGAGGTCTGCGCCGGAGTGGTCGAAGAGTGGTTCGACCGCTGGAATCGCCCCACCGCGATTTGCTGTGCCTACGACGGGATGGCCTTCGACCTGATATCGGAGTTGGATAACCGCGGGATTCGGGTGCCGGAGCACGTCTCCATAATCAGCTACGAAGGCATAGTCCCGGGTACGGGCCAGGACGGCGTTTCCACCCTGCGCCAGCCGGTTCGGGCGATGGGAATATGGGCCGCTCAGAGCCTGGCTGACCTGATCGGCGGGACCGACGCCACCGATCTGCGACGCGCCTTCCCGTCCGAGCTCGTCGGGGGCCGCACCACGGCGCGGGCGATGCGCCCGGAAACGGAGTCGGTGGGCGTGGCGCGGTAGGCGCGCCGCCGAGAAGAGGAATCGAATTGACCGGAATAATGGAGGTTACGGAATGGCAGTGATGACGCCACGCGCGAGGCTGGATCTGGAAGAGAGCCTTCCCCCACGCCTCGATCGGCTTAGAGAACGGGCTCTGCGGATGGACGAAGACACCGTCGATCCCGCGGAACGACCGGTATTGGTGACCGAGTCCTGGAAGCAGACCGAGTCGGACCCATTCGTGCTCCGCATGGCGAAGGCGCTCCGTCACACCCTGGCGAACACCAGCGTGAAGATCTTCGCTGACGACCTGGTGGCGGGCATGCCGATCCGGATCCATCTCTGTCACACGAACAACATCCCTAATGAGGATTGGGATTGGGTGCCGGCAGTGAGCGCGCCCGAATGGAATATGAACCGGGCGTCGCTCGACGACGAGCGAGTACCCGGGGCGGTCAAGGACGCGCTTCGCTACTGGCTGGACAAACCCAGCGTACCGAAGAGTTTCCGGGATCAACTCACCGGCCCGCAGATACAGATGGGCAGACTCGGCATCGGTTTCGGCCACGGGTTCTTGAGGGCTCACACCATCCCCAACTTCCAGAGGGTGCTGGAGGTTGGCTTTGCCGGGATCCGAGCTGAGGCTCAGGGTCTGCTTGGCGAGGGAGATGCCGAGGCGCGCACGATGCGGGAGGCGGTCATCATCGCCTGTGACGCAGCAATCGTTTTCGGCCAGCGCCATGCCGGGCTGGCGCGAGACCTGGCCGCGCAAGAAGCTGATTCCGTTCGCCGGGCCGAACTGGAAGAAATCGCGCGGGTGTGCGAGCAGGTGCCCGCCAGGCCCGCCCGGACCTTCCGGGAGGCGCTCCAGGCGATTTGGTTTACGAATATCATCCAAGAATTCGAGATGGGAGGGAGCACCGCGCATTGCTTCGGCAGGCTCGACCAGTACCTGGCTCCCTACTACGAGCGCGATGTCGCCGACGGCGGCCTGACTCCTCAGCAGGCGCTTGACCTGATCCTGGAGTTCTTCACGAAGACGTACCGGATCTACGACGACCGCTACATCATGGTCGGGGGCAGAACGGCGGATGGCTCCGACGGGACGAATCCGGTCACATTCCTCGTCTTGGAAGCGATGCTGCGGCTCAGATTCCCGACCCCGGTCGGGGTGCGATTCCATTCGGAAACGCCGGAGGAACTCCACCTGCTGGCCGCCCGGGTCATAAAGCTCGGCATGGGCCGCCCGGACGTCTGGAACGACGAAGTCACCATTCCGGCCCTGGTGGATGGCGGCATCCCGGCGGCCGACGCGGCCGATTACAGCGTCACGGGATGTGTGGAGACCTGTGTGCCGGGGGTGCATGACGCGCGGACCATGGCCATGCAGGTCAACGCCCTGAAATGCCTCGAGCTGGCCATACACGGCGGGCGCTGTCAGATATCCGGAGAGCAGGCCGGACCGATCACGCCCATTGCCTCCGGCACGGCGCGCGAAGTCTGGGGCGCGTTCGAAACCCAGTTCAGACACTTCATTCGCGCGAGTGTGGCGATGTCGAATCTGGGCGAAGCAGTGGTGGCCGGTGGCTTTGCCTACCCGCTGCTTTCGGCCCTCACCGAGGGCTGTATGGAAAGCGGTCGCGACATCGCCGCCGGAGGCGCGCGTCTGAACAGCGCCGGGGCCTGTCTCCTCGGGCTCGCGGAGACCGCGAACTCGCTCGCCGCTATTGAGACGATGGTCGGAGAGGATGGATCGATCCCGTGGAGCCGGCTCCACCGTGCGCTCGCTTCCAATTTCGAGGATGACGAAGAATTGCGGTTGCGCCTGCGGAACAAAGGGCCCAAGTATGGCAACGACGACCCGTCGGCCGACGGGATCGCGAACCGGATCTTGGGGCTCTTTGCCGATGAACTCGGCGATCACCGGAACGCCCGCGGCGGTCCCTGGCATCCCATGATTTTCACAACCACCTTTGAGGGCCAGCGCCTGGGCGGGCTGACCGCGGCCAGTGCCGATGGCCGGCACGCCGGCGAGCCGGTGGCCCCGGCCGTGGCGCCAACCGCCGGCACCGAACGCAAGGGGGCGACGGCCGCAGTCCGCTCGGTGTGCGCCATCGACTACCGCAGGACGCCCGGGGGCGTTTCGTACATACCGGATTGGCATCCTTCTCTCTTCAGCGGAGAAGAAGGGACCTGCAACCTGGCGGCGATGCTGCAGGCATTTGTGGATCTGGGCGGCATGGAGATGGGGCCCAACGTCCTGAGCATCGAAACCCTCCGTGAGGCGCAACGCGATCCGGAACGGTTTAAGCATCTGACGGTTCGGGTGTTTGGCTTCACGGCGACGTTCGTGGATCTCACTCCCGAGGCACAGGAGTACCTGATCAACAAACTCGAACCCGCCGCGTGAAGACGGTAGGCGCAGACGGCGGGGAGCGGGACGAGCGGTGGGCCGGGAATGCCCGTCAGGGTCGGCTGGGACTTATCTACGACATCCAGCGTACGTCGGTCCACGATGGGCCGGGAATCCGCACGACCGTATTCTTCAAGGGCTGTCCCCTCCACTGCGCCTGGTGCCATAACCCGGAATCGACTCGCGCGGGCCCGGACCTGTTCTTCTATGAGGACCGCTGCATCGTAAGCGGACTCTGCGTGCCCGTCTGTCCGGAGGATGCACTCGAGGAAAAGGGCGGGCGGTTGATCCTTGATCGCGGCCTGTGTACTTCGTGCGGGCTCTGCGCGGATGTCTGTCCGGCGAATGCGTTGGTAAGGGTGGGACGGTGGGTCAGCGTTGACCAGGTAGTGGAAGAGATGGAGCGCGATCGGGCCTTCTACAGTCGCTCCGGCGGAGGGGTCACGCTGTCGGGTGGCGAACCGATGGCGCAATCCGCGTTTGCCGGCAACCTGCTGCAAAGGGCCAAGGAGGAGGGCCTGGACACGGCGATGGAGACCTGCGGCGCCGCCGCGTGGTCACGGTACGAAGCCGTGCTCCCCTGGCTCGACATGGTGATCTTCGACCTCAAGGTCACCGACGCCCTGGACCACCGTCGCCTCACCGGAGCCGGCAATGAACTGATCCTTGCCAACGCCCGCCGGCTTGCGAAGTCGGGCATACCCCTCCGGTTCCGCACCCCGGTGATTCCAGGCGAGAATGACTCAAGCCGCGAGTGGGCAAGCCTGGCCGGCTTCCTGAAGTCCCTGGACGCCGAACACCAACCGGAAATCCAACTCCTGCCCTACCACCCGTTGGGCACGGCAAAGTATGACCGTCTGGGCCGGCCCTATGAATTCGCCGATCTCAAGCCACCGACCAGCGAACAGATGGCCCGATACCGCGAGGTGCTGCGCGAGGCCGGCGTAGCCGCGCTGGAATAGCGGCTGCCCCACCTCGCCACTGGCCGGAATCGCCGTCGAGATCGAGCTCCGCCCACTGGCGGTGGACCACCGGCCACAAATGCACCACGCTCAATTCTTGTCCCAGGTGCGAACCCCCGGCGGGCCGTTGTACGCCCGAGGGGCCCTTGGCCGGGGAAGCCGACCGTAGTCCCGACCGGGCTGGCGCGCGGAACCCAGTTTCAGTCTGAATGGAGTTCGCGATATCGGCATGGGGAACTCCCGTCCCCATGATCCCGGGTGACGGCTAGACGCTTGCGGCCGCTCCCACGCCCAGTAGACCCGCCTCGGCCAGCGCGTTGCGCACCCGCGATTCCTCGGCTTCGCTCACCGGCACCAGCGGCGGACGCACGACAGCACGCTTAATCACGCCCTGGGTCGCAAGAGCCACCTTGGTCCGCGCCCGGTAGTCCCGGGCAGGAGCACCGAAGACGACCTGCATCAGCGGCTTCAATCTATCCCATATCGCCTGACCAGCAGCGTAGTCGCCTCGCCTCACTGCTTCAAGCATCTTGACCTGAAGATCCGTGCCAAGCGTGCCAAAGCCGATCAGGGCTCCCTCGGCTCCCATGACCATCGACTCGTAGATGAACGGGTCGTTGCCTGTCAGCAGGGTGATGCGACGGCTGGCCATCTCCAGGGCGTCCCGGACGGCTATGAAGGTTTGGGCATCGAACGAAGCCTCCTTCAGCGCGATTACCTGAGGGATTTCTACCAGGCGAGCAAGGGTTTCAGCCGACAGGATCACCCCTCCGAGAGACTCAGTCAGGTTGAACAGGATCAACGGGATATCGGAACCCTCGGCTATCGCCGCGTGATATCGATAAGGGATCTCAGAAGGCAAAGGCTTTCCTTGATACGCCGGTATCGGGAACACGAGAACCGCGTCGGCGCCGGCGGCCTTCAGGTCGCGGGCGCCCTGAACTGCCGCCTCGGTGTTGTTGGCGAGGAGGCCGGAGATGATCGGGGTGGACTCGCCGAGTGCTTCCTTGACCGCCTCCACCACCGAAAGCCGCTCCGGCCAGGTCAGGTGGGGGGCCTCTCCCGTGTCCACGTTTACGGCGACGGCGCTAATGCCCTGGGATGCCAGCCAGCGCATGTATGCCTTCAGGTCGTCCCAGTCGGGCTGATAGTCATCGGTCATGGGAAGCACCGTGGCGGGGATGATTCCCTTGAGGTCTTCGCCGGTCATTTCAATCCTCCTGTTGGGCTAGAGAACTTCTCTGTAAAGCTGCACTATTTCGTCGGCGGTGGGCACGCGCGGGTTGTTGGCGGGGCTGCCCGAAGCGAGCGCATCGTCCGCCATCTTGGGAACCGACTCTTCGAAGAGGTCGGGGTCGGCTCCCGCGCCGCGCAACGTCGGAGTGCCCAGCGCGGCGGTGAGTTCCTTGACCCTGTCAAGACCCAATCGGGCCGCCTCCGTGGCGTCCATGCCGGCGACATGGCAGCCCAGGGCGTCCGCGATCGAAGCATAACGCTCAGCGGCCGCCTCCAGACTGAACTCCATCACGCTCCCAAGCAGTATGGCATTGCTCAGCCCGTGGGGCAGATGGAATATCGCCCCGATGGGCCGCGCCATTCCATGCACCAATGCAACCGACGAGTTCGCGAACGCCAGGCCCGCCTCCATCGCCGCCAATGTCATCTCGTCGCGCGCCGCCCAATGGGGCTCTTCGGAACAGGCCGCGACAATGCTCGCCGATATTCGCCTGATGGCGGAAAGGGCCAGGTCGTCTGTGAGCGGTTGAGCACGGCGGGACACGTAGGCCTCGATGGCATGGGTGAGAGCGTCGAGGCCCGCATAGATCGTCGCTCGCAAAGGTGCGGTGTCGCCCAGGGCCGGGTCCGAGAACGACGCGTCGGACAGCAGTTCCGGACTGGCGATCAGCATCTTCACATCCCGTTCTTGGTCCGTGATAATGCTGAACGGCGTCACTTCCGACCCGGTACCCGCTGTCGTGCTCAAGCAGATGAGTGGCGGTCGCCCCGGGGGGATCTTATTGGCGCCCTCAAAGCTTGGCAGGCTCACCTCGCCAGCCGAGACCATGACCGCAATCGCCTTGGCGGCATCCATGGGACTGCCGCCACCCAACCCGACGACGATGTCGCAATCATTGGACCGGTAGTCCCTGATCCCGGCCTCGACCATGGCCACGGTGGGCTCTGCGGTCACGCCGTCGTAAGTGAACACGGTGAGCCCGGCGGCCCTGAGGGCGGACCGCACGTCCTCCGCCGCCGGAGCCGACATCACACCCGGGTCACTGACCAACAGGGCTCGCCGACCACCCAGTGCGGCAGCCTTCTCGCCGACCGATTCCCGGCAGCCGCGCCCCGTGTAGATGTCTCTCGGCGGGTGAAACTGGGCCATCTTAGCTCTCCTTCCGATCTCAACAAGACCGTCCAGCGGCCACCGCTCCCACGAATGGCTCCGCCGGGATTTCCGGTCAGTCGTTTAACTGATTTTCACACCGCCATCAATGACAATGGTCTCTCCGGTTATGAAGCTCGCCGCCGGCGACGCCAGGAAGACGGCGGCGCCCACCGTGTCCTCCGGCCGGCCGATGCGCCCGAGAGGAGTCCGTTCGATGGCGGCCTCCCGCACTTCAGCCACGTCGAGGATGGGCTTGGTCATTGCTGTTTCGATGAACCCCGGGCCGATGGCATTCACCCGAATCCCCGCTTCGGACCACTCCAGCGCCAGGGCCCGCGCCAGCGCCGACACGGCGCCCTTGCTGGAACCGTATACGTTGCGGTAAGCCAGGGCCATGTCGGCCACGATGGAGCTTACGAGAACCATCGATCCGCCGCCCGTGGCGATCATCCTCTTGCCCGCCTCCTGACACGAGAAGATCATCCCGCGGACGTTGGTGTCGAACACGTCGTCATAGTTATCTTCCGTTACGTCCAAGAACGGAAAACGCTGCGACACACCGGCGGATCCAACGAACACGTCAAGTCCGCCGAATTCCTCGTCGAAGCGGGCAAACGCGGCGCGAATCTGTTCGACATCCTTCACGTCGGCGGGCAGGGTCAGCGATCGGCGGCCCGCCTCACGGACGCGCTCCGCGACCTCTTCCAGGCCCGATTCGGTGCGCGCCAAGGCGGCGACGTCGGCACCGGATTCGGCCAGGCCGATCGCTATCGCCCGGCCGATGCCGCGGCCGGCCCCGGTGACCAGAGCCACCTTGCCATCCAGACGAAATCCATCAAACAACAGTCAGTGTCGCCTTCATTTGCGGGGCCCGCGCGTTCCTACCTCCGGGTCAACTCCATAAACCGTTCGATCCGCTCGGTGGTGAACAGGCGATAGAACACCTCGAGTCACTCGAGTTCTTGGGTGAAAGGCTTGATTCCCGGTTCAGGGCATGCGCCGGCGACCGCCGTGTTGTTCGACACGACCGTGCCCAACCCGTCCGAATGCATCCCTCGTCGGTGAAATAGTTGATCGTGTTGTGAGCGATCTGATTGTCCCGGCAATCCGCATCTTCGTATATCCCGCCCAGCCTCGGCTGCATGCCGTCCCAGCTGAAGATCGTGTTGCCGGTGATCTGTACCGATTTGGCGTCCCCATGCAGATAAGCGCCGTGCGTCCGGAGCTCTGTTGCCGCCCCGTTGTCGATGAATTCGTTGCCCCAGATCGCGCCCGGCCGGTTTCGTTCCCCCAACCTGAGCACCGTTGCCCGTCCGCGCCCGGTGACCGTCACCATGCTCGGCAGAGTTAGAGGTTCATCGATCAGGTAGGCCCCCGGCTCCAGATCCAGGCTGCCGCCACTCGGCTCCAGGGCATCCCGGGCGCGTTGCGGGACGACGCAGGCATCACCGCTCTCGACGAGGACCTCCCCATCCACACGGCCCCGCGCAGGCGTCCGATCGCCGACGCGGTAGACGTGATAACCGTGTATCAAGCCGTCATTGGCGGGTCTGTCGGTGGACATCACGAGCCCCCTTCGCTGGATTCAACGTCTTCTTTCCAAGGATCGTTCGAGAGCAGCGAGCGCAGCGCCAGGCTCTCAAACGCCGCGGCCGTCCCGGCGGCGTCGAGCGGCTCTTGCAGAAGGGCCGATTTCAAGAGCGCTACCGCGCGGGGCTTGAGCGCCGCCAACCGCTCGGCCATGGCGATCGCGCGGGTCTCCAGTTCCTCGGGCCGGTGAGGCTCGAGAATCAGGCCGCTTTTCCACGCCTCCGCCGCGCCGATGCGATCGCCGAGCAACAACATTGCCACAGCCCGGCCGCGGCCGATGGCCTGAGGAAGCAAGCGCATGCCCCCCCAGCCGGGAATCCACCCGTTCGTAATTTCCGGAAACCCGAACTGGGACTCGTCGGCGGCCAACCTCAGGTCGCAAGTGAGGGCCAGCTCGAGCCCGCCGCCCAGGCAATAGCCTTGAATCACCGCGAGCGTGGCCTGTGGCAGCCTGCCGAGCTTGCCGAGAATCCGCTGACCGGCAATGGTCCAGCGGTGCAGGCCGTCGTCATCTAGATCGCGTAGAACGTTGAGGTCGGCACCGGCGCAAAACGCCCGCTCGCCGCTGCCGGCCACAACAACGACGCGGCAGTCATCATCGGAGGCTATTTGGTCTATCGCGTCTTCAAGTTGGGCGAGCGTTTCCCAGTCGATCGCGTTGAGAACCTCGGGCCGGCTCAGGGTGATGCGTGTGACCCCCGCGGTGGGACTGTCGGTCAGCGTCACCTCTATCCGCCGGCCCCATCCGCGCTGATGGCGAGAGGCAGGCCGGTGTCCGCGAATAGACCCATGGACATCGGCCTCGGGTCTCGGATGATCGGCCTGAACTCCATCTCAGCAAGGATGTCGCGCTCGAGGTCGACTCCCGGCGCAAACTCCACCAACTCCATCCCACCTGCAGTCAGCTCGAATACCGCCCGCTCAGTCACGAACAGAACGCTGTGTCCTTTCTGGACCCCCTCCGGACCGCTGAAGGTGATCTGTTCCACCGTCTTTACGAATTTGGAAGCGACGCCAGGATTGTGAACGGCAACGCCTCCCCCGGAAACCTCGACCTCGGCCTTCACGCTGAATGTTCCGCAAAAGACGATCTTCCGGGCGTTTTGGGTGATATCTATGAACCCGCCGCAGCCGGCGAGGTTCTTGCCGAACCGGCTGACGTTCACGTTGCCTTCGGCATCCGCCTGAGCCATGCCCAGGAAGGCGATGTCAAGCCCACCCCCCTGGTAGAAATCGAACTGAGAGGCCGCGTCGAGAATCGCGGTGGGATTGACCATCGCGCCGAAGCCCACTCCCGTGACCGGCCATCCGCCCCAGGCACCTTGTTCGGTGGTAAACGTCACTTGATCCGCCACCCCGGCGTCCATACCGGCGCCGGGCACGCCGTCGGACATGCCGAAGCCTATGTTCACCAACTGACCGGGCTCAAGCTCCTGAGCCGCGCGGCGAGCTATCAGCAGCCGCTCGTCCAGGGGTTGGGGTGGATAACCAGGGTCCGATAAGCGCGCCTCGCCGCAGTAAGCGGGGTTGAACCGCTCTGCGAGACTCTGAGGCTGCAATTCGTGCACCACGACGGAGTCCACCAAGTGGCCGGGGATTTTGACCCGGCGTGGGTCGAGGGTTCCATTCGGGGCGACGCGGCTCACCTGCGCGATAGTGATACCACCGTGATTCCTGGCGGCGGTAGCCTGGGAAAGCATCTCGAACCAGCCCGCTTCGTATTCCATCGTCAGATTGCCGTCCCCATCGGCCGTGCTGCCGCGGACGATGGCGACATCCGGCGGCGGCAGCGTGTAATACAGCCAGTCGGTCCCGTCCATTTCGACCCGCCGCACCAGCTCCTCTGTCGTCCGTTCGTTTAGCTTGCCTCCGTCGAGTTGGGGATCGACAAACGTGCCGAGACCAATGCGGCTCAAGATTCCGGGATTTCTTCCCGCGACGCAACGCATTAGCTGACTGAGAACGCCCTGCGGGAAGTTGTAGGCTTCGATCTCACCTGACAAAGCCATGGCGGCGATTCTCGGGGTCATGCCGTAGTGCCCTAGGATGGTGCGCTTGATCATGCCCGGTAGGGCGAGACGGTCCGTCCCGGACCCCCGCTGATCGCCGAGGCCGCTGGTGTGAACGATTGTGAGGTCCCGAGGCCGCCCGGTTCGTTCATATCGTTCGGCGAGCGCGGCGATTGTCAGGTCGGGTACGCTGAGGGCCCCGTTACCGCCGAGGTATACGACCGCCCCATCGCCTATAGACGCGACCGCGTCCGCCATGGACCCAGCCTTGCCGTTCATGATCGGGATTGGTTAGTGGCGATGTCGCGAACCCTAGCCTTTGATGCCAGTTAGTGCGATTCCCTCAATAAATCTGCGTTGACCAAGGAAGAAGAGGATAACCATTGGTATCGTGAACATCGTGGAGCAGGCCATCAGGAGGTCCCACCTCGCCCCGTACAGCGTGAAGAACATCCGTAGCCCGATCGAAAGCGTGTACTTTGCCACGTCCCGTGTGTATATGAGCGGCCCGATGAAATCATTCCAGGTAAAGATGATCTCAAATAGAAGGAGTGTGACAATAGCCGGCTTCATTAGCGGAAGAACAACGTTCCAGAAAATTTGCAGTTCATTGGCTCCATCAATACGTGCTGCATCTGACAGATCCAGCGGAATCGTTCTATAGAACTGCCGGAGCAGGAATATGTAGAAGGCATTACCGAAGAAGCCGGGAACCACCAGTGGCAATAGAGTATTTAGCCAATGGAGCTTGAAGAAAAGAATATACATAGGGATCATCCGTACCTGGAATGGCAGCATCATTGTTGCAAGAACAAGGATGAACACATAGTCACGACCAGGCCAGCGCAACCTCGCAAAAGCGTAGGCAATTACTGTGTTGCTGAGAAGAGCTCCTAGGGTGGCAAAAATTACATACACAATTGTGTTCCGAAGATAGGTAAAGAATGGGATAACCTCGAGAACATCTGGAAAATTCATCCACCTCGGGTTTGGCGGATAGAGCGTTGGAGGAACCTTAAAAATATCACCCTGCTCTTTAAGCGAGCTGATAATCAACCAGTAAAGCGGAAGCGCAAACAGGAGCCCGAATACGCTAAGGAAAAAGTGAATACTAAATCTTCCAAGGAAGTACCGGATTCGTCCCGAGGAGTACCAGGGCGGCTTTAGGGAAGGAGTCCCATTAGGAGCAATTCCTGCTTGTGATTGTTGCGGTGCAGGAATCAATTTTCGTAGTAGACCCAACGCCGGGATCCCCTAAACACGATCAGGGTTGACAACAAAATGATCCCAAACAGCAGCCAGGCCATGGCAGATGCATACCCCATTCGCAGGTTTTCAAATGCCTGGTAGTAAAGATGCAATCCATACATCATCGACGCATTCGCCGGCCCCCCTTGTGTCATTACATAGGGCTCGGTGAACGCCTGGAAAGAGAAAATTAACCCAACGATCACATTGAACAGGATGACAGGTGTGAGCAGCGGAAGCGTCACATGACGGAAAACAGATAGCACCCCGGCACCGTCGATCCGTGCAGCCTCATACAAATGGGTGGGGATCTCCTGTAGACCTGCCAGGAAAATAATGATGGCTCGTCCGCTGCCCCAAACAGCCATCATTATGAGCGCAGGCTTTACCCAATGGATCGATCCCAGCCAGTTAGGCCCCTTAATTCCGATCACGTCCAGTCCAAAATTAAGGATTCCCCGCTGCGGGTTGAGTATCCATACCCATATCAACGCGCCCGCAACTGCCGGGATAAGAACCGGTATGAAATAGATCAGCCGATAGGTCGCCCGGCCCCTGATCTTGGTATTAAGGAGCATGGCCAGGAAAATATCGGTACTCGTCCCGATAATAACCAGACCCAATGCGTAATAGAGCGTATTCCCGAGAGATTGCCTAAAAACATTGTCTTTGTTGAACAGAAAATCCCAGTTGTCCAACCCAATGAACTTGGCACCCGCCGGGTTGACAATGTTGTAGTTCGTAAACGAGAACCAGAGGGACGCCACTATGGGGAACAACGTGAAGGCAAGGAACCCGATAATCCAGGGGCTGAGGAAGAACATTGCCCACAGGGTTTCACGGCGTTTCATGCCGAATTCATCCTAAACCCTTCTGCGATCCGTGTTGGTGGTGGTCGGAGGGAGAGCCCCCCACCCACCACCAACGAGATCAGGCGTCGTCCTTGGCGTCGATGTCAGCCTGAACTGCATCGGTCATTTCAGCCAGGGCCTCATCAATGGTTTTCTGCCCGAGCATCACGGACTCAGTCAGCGTTGTCAGGTTCGTACGGAAGACACCATAGGAGCCGAATGATGGCAAACGCCACGTGTTCGGGAAGACCTTGCTCATGCAAGCCCCGTTAACGGGCGACTCTTCGTGGTAGCTAGGAGTGTCGAGGCTCTTCCTGATCGCCGGAACAGCATCGGCGATGGTCTTGCGACGCATCTGCTCTGGACTGGTCAAGAATGACGCCCAGGCCCATCCACCCTCAGCGGTCTTGGCGCCCGTGGGAATGGAGTAGACGTTGGTGTTCAGATCGCTGGTCCGGTAGCCAGAGCCAGCCGACGGTGCGCTGACCTTGTCGAACACGTAGTTCTGGTCCGGCGCCTGCTTGTCGATATCGGAAAACCACCAGCTCGATAGCCCGGCCATCCCCACCATGTTGGTGTAGAGCGGCCCATCCGAGGTAAACCGGCCATAGCCACCTGACCCGTACGTGCCCTTCCAAGCTATCAACTCTTCAGCGCTATACCGTTGACCGTATCCACTATGCCACTCAAGCAACTGCTTCATCTCAGCGGTATTGGCGTTGAAGGTGTTTGTCGCCTCATCGTAAACACCCTCGTTGCCCCATACAGCAGCCCAGGTCAGCCCAGACGTAAACATCGTAGGTGCAAACCCGATCTTGTTGATGGTTCCGTCATCCCCGATGTCATACATCTCGGCCCCGATCGCTTCCATCGCGTCAAGGCTCTGCGGGAGGTCATCCGGTATTGACACACCCATTTCGCCCGCCATGTCCTTGTTGACATACATGAGTGTCACAATCCCCGACAGGGGTACTGCCATGCGCTTACCCTTGAAATAGGTCTGTGCCATGGGCCCCTCGAGGAAGTCCGCTTCATCCCAAGCAGTGTCACGCTGGATGAATGGCTCAACAGTCTGCACCACACCGGCAGCTGCTGTAACACCTAAAGTGTGATACCAGTTGCGGAATACGTCAGGCGGGTTACCCGCAGCAACGGATGTAAGAACCTTGGGAATGATTTGGCCCCATGGCTGGACGACGTGCTTAACCACGAAGTCCGGGTTGCCGGCGTTGAAGATCTCGATTATTGCATCGTATACGAGGCCGACCTGCCCGTGAGTCTTGGGGTCGAAGCCTGACCAGAGCTCAACTTCCTGCCGCGGTCCCTTTGGCCCGGGAGCGACCTCGACAACCTTTACGACCTCGACCTCGACCGGGACTTCCTTTTCGACCGAGACGATACGGTCGACAGGTACTTCTTTGATCTTTTCGACCGTGATTACTTGAGCTTCACCGCAGCCTGCGATGGCGGCAGCGCCCACGACAGCGAACGTGCCTGCGAGTCCGCTTCTCACAATCTTGCGTCTGCTGATATCTCTGAACGACGATCTCATCATTATTACCCCCTAAGTAAGGACGTTCTCTAATATCTCATTTGCTCGCATCCGGAAAATTGCATGCTCTATTCGCGAACGATTACCCCCTTACGACTGTTGCCTCTGATTATGGCGACGGCTTGGCTCCCGGCCCCCAGGCTGCGCGAAATGTCGGCCGCCGCATCGCATACCATATCCGCGAAAAGCGCAATCTGCTCCGATGTAAACCGATGCGTAGGTCCCGTGACGCTGATGCTAGCAAAGACCGTATCCGTGTGATTTGCGATGGGAGCGCCCACGCTTCGCCCGCCCTCTCGGTGCTCCTCCTGGTCCACCGCGAAACCGCGTACCCGAACCTCTGCGAGATCTGCCAGCCAGACGTCCATATCGGAGAGGGTATTAGCGGTATACCGCGGAAGGCCATACTCGGCGACGAGTGCCTGAAGATCTGAAGGGGGTAGGTGAGCGGCGATCGCCTTGCCGGTACTCGTGCAGTGGATCGGCGACCGGCCGCCGACGGGAGTAACCACACGTATCGCCTGGGGCGGTTCCTGGACCGCCAGGTTCACGATGTGCCCTCCATCCATGATTCCGAGGTGAACCGTCTCCCCCGATTCTTCCATCAACCGCACGACGTGCCGCCTACCCTCGGTGACCAGCTCCCGCCGGTCGAGCACCAGGCTACCAAGCTCAAACAGCTTGAGGCCGAGTCGGTAGATACCGTCTTGAGCGGCACGCTCGACATAGCCGCGACACTCAAGGGTCATAAGAAGCCGGTGAACGGTTCCTTTCGGAAGGTCGCAGCGGCGGCCGATTTCGGTCACCCCCAGCTGCCCATCCCTGGCGAGGACGTCCAACAGAACGCAGGCTCTGGTTACCGACTGAACGCCGGCAAATCCATTCGCAGCTCCGATGGCGTCCGTCGTGATTGCCATCAGCCCCCCCCGGGTTGAGTCAGACCGTTTCGTTGCGGTGTTCCGTATCGTGGAACGTCGTTTCAATCCGCTTCGCCGCGAGTATTCTTGATCACTGAGGACACTTCTGTCAAACGATCGTCAGCCGGTGTGATTTTGTCTCGCGGAGGGTATGCGGGTACCGGCCCGGCTGGCAGGCCGCTCCCGGTCCCGTACAAGAACGTCGGACTTCCCGCTTGCGAGGGCGACCCGCCAGAAGACTTGGCGTTCGCGCATCGCCTCCAGATCGGCCAGCGAGTGCCAGCGGTTCATGACCACGCATTCGCCGGTCTCGTTCCTGATGACACGAACCCTGTGGCACCCGCGCGGCGGTTGAACGGGATCGCCGGTCCAGGCGGATTCCAGCCCTACCATCGGCGCCTCCGGGTCGGCCGGAACAGCGCTGGAACGAGAATCAACGCGGCGGACTCTCAGATAGGCGCTTCAGCCTCGGGCCCCGGAGCGGCGGCGTGGCAGCGCCAGATCTCCCCACCGACCGTAATGATGTAGACGGCGCGATCCTGGGCGTATTGGGGCGACAGCGCGATGTGCAGAACCGATCGATTGGCCAGGTTGACGTTCATCTCCATCCAGCTTTCACCTCTGTCCACTGACTTGAAAACTCCGTCACTGGTCGCCACATACATGGTTCGATCGGCGCCAAAATCAGATGATACCGCCACGTGGAGGACCGCGGTCTGTGACCCGGAGGGACGACTGGAGGACCAGATGTTTTCCTGAGACTGAAGGGGTTTGAACACCCGGCTGCCGGTGGCGAAACAGAAGAACTCATCCGCCGGGCCGTAAGTGTTCGGTATAGCCAGCGACAGCCATCGCGCATCGTCGTCGTGGGTGACGTAGCGTTCCCAGGTGGATCCACCATCTTGGGAGCGATAGAGCACCACCCGACCTTCTGCCACCCCCCCGACGACCAGTGTCCGGTCCGACGCGAAACCCGGAGAAAAACCCACCGCGTAGATATCCAATTGGGCGAAGTCAGCGGGACAAGGAGTCCAACTCTCGGCGCCGTCGGTGGAAAGCAGAAGCACGCCTCCGGCGGCGCCGATGACGGCCGTCCCATCCCGGCTGAAGTCTGGAGAAAGTGCAACGGCAAGAAGCTCTGCGCCTCCCCTAACCGAGGCTAAGCGACTCCACTCGCGGCCGCCGTCCCGAGTCACCGCGGCCCCACCGTTAACCGTGGCCATGCCAAACCCGTCTCGCGCGAAGTCCGGCGACAGCGCGAGGTCCCGAACCTCGGTTCCATCGAAGGGGCCGGCGGCCTGCTCCCATGATTCGCCGGCGTCCGTCGAGATAAGCACGCCATCTTCCGCGCTTCCGGCCAGCATCGTGCGGTCGCTGGCAAAGTCCGGCGATATTGCCATCGTCAACAGGGGACGGCTCGACAGCCCGCTGTTGGCGGTTCGCCAAGACCCGCCGCCGTCCTCCGAGCGCAAGATCCCGAGGTCAAAACACCCGGCGAGAACTGTGTACGCGCCATCCTCTGCACCGACCGTGGCAAGGGTGAGCACGGTCACGTCCTCGGACCGGCCCAGGTCCACGATCTCCCACGCCTCACCGGCGTCACGTGACTGCAGAACTCCCCGGTCGGCGACGCCGATCCAGAGAGTGCGATCCAACCCATATCGGGGCGAAAGCACGATGGCGTTTACCGTAGCCACGCCTTCCGGCAGGCGCAACCGGTGCCAGGATTCACCGCCATCCATCGTGCGGAGCAGTCCGTCGGATTCAGTAGCCGCGAAGATCGTCACGTCCTCTGCAAAATCAGGCGAGAACGCGAGCTGCTGGATGGCTGCTTCGGCCAGGTTTTCCTCCAGCGGCTTCCACCTGGCGCCGCCATCCCGCGACACAAAGCCGCCGAGCTCCGAACTCGCCGCGAAAACCGTTCGGTCTTCCGCGAAATCGGGTGAGACGGCCAATGAGATGATGGAGTGGTCGGTAAGGCCGGCGTTGCTTGCGTTCCAGGTCCGCCCGCCGTTGGTGGTCTTGTAGAGGCCCTCACCCAGCGTTGCCGCGTACGCGGTGCGGTCGGACTGGTAGTTGGGGGAGATTGCCACGGAGAGAACGTCCGGCCGCCGCGTCCAGAAGTTCAGGCTTTGCCAGGCCGCGCCGGCGTTGAGGCTGCGGAAGAGGCCGCCGCCCGCCGACCCGACCATTGCCATCGAGTCATGATCGAAATCGGGGGATAGAGCGATCGTGTTGATCCTGGGTGTCAGGAGCCCCCGATTGGAAGCGATCCAGCTCCGGCCGCGGTCGGCCGATCGGAAAACGCCCGATCCGGTGGCGGCCAATACGAATCCGCTGGCGGCTCCTGGGAGTGGGGCAGCCAGAGCCAGGATGGTGCCACCCTCACGAGCGGCAATGCGCGTCCAGATACCGCCCCGCTCCGCCGGTGGATTCCAGTCAAGCATGGGTCGCCCGGGAGCCGCCGGCTCGGCTACTCCAGCGCCCCGGCTGCCGCGGGTTCGTCCGGCATCTCGGCTACCAGGGCGCCGATGGTCAGCACCATGCCCGCTATCGAGCCCGCGTTTTCGAGCACCGAGCGAACGACTTTGGCCGGGTCCATGATCGCCACCCGCGGCGCCATCATGTCCACGTATTTCGCCGATACCACGTCGAATCCAATCGTATTGCTCTTTCGGGCGCGCTGGCGGCGCTTAACCTCCTCAGCGATCACGTCACCATTGAGGCCTGAGTTGGCGGCGATCTGTTTGAGCGGTTCTTCCAACGCTCTCCGTACCGCCCGATAGCCGGTTCCCTCATCGCCCTCGGCATCACTTCCCTGCAGGGCGCCGGCTGCTACCAGCAGGGCGACCCCGCCTCCGGGAACGATCCCCTCTTCGACCGCGGCTCGCGTGGCCGCCACGGCATCCTCTACTCGGAACGCCTTTTCCTTGACCTCGGTCTCTGTCGCCCCGCCCACTCTCAACGTGGCGACTCCTCCAGAGAGCTTCGCCAGTCGTTCTTCAAGTGACTCCCGGTCGAACTGGGACGTGGTCTCATCCATCTGGGCCTTTATCTGAGAAACCCGATACTCGACCTGGGCCTCATCACCGTGGCCGCCCGCGAGGGTGGTCGATTCCCGGTCTACGACGATCCTGCGGCAGCGCCCGAGATCGTCCACCACAACCGAGGCGAGGTCGCGGCCAACCTTCTGGGAGATGAGGCTGCCGCCGGTCACCGCCGCGATGTCCTCGAGCAAGGCGTCCCGCCGATCCCCGTATTCAGGGGCCGTGATCGCCACGCAGTTAAGGCTGCCATGGACTTTGTTCATCACCAGGGCGGCCATAGCCTCACCAGAGACCGCGTCACCCATAACCAGCAACGACCCACCGCCGGTCTTCTTGACCGCCTCCAGAGCGGGAACGATGTCGGCCGCCGAGCTGATCTTCGCATCGGTGATGAGGATGAAGCCATCGTCAAGCTCTGCTTGCATCCGATCCTGGTTGGTGACGAAATAGGGCGAGAGGTAGCCGTGGTCCAGGCGCATACCTTCCATGTATTCGAGCTCCAGCTCAAGACCGCCAGATTCCTCGACGCTGACGGCCCCGGTGGGGCCGACTCGGTCTATGGCCTCGCCCACGAGGTTCCCGATGGACTCATCTCCGGCCGATATCGTGGCTACGCTCTTGATATCGACGAGGCTCTTGATCGGTTTCGCCTGACCACGGACGTGCTGTACGGCCTCGGCGATCGCTTTCTGCACGCCGATCCGAATGAGCATCGGGTTGGCGCCGGCGGCGAGGTTCTTGAACCCCTCACTGAGTATCGCTTCGGCGACTACGACGGCGGTGGTGGTCCCGTCGCCGGCAACGGTGTTGGTCTGGGTGGCGACTTCTTTGAAGACCTGGGCGCCCATATCCTCGAGGACGTCTTCGAGCTGGATGTGCCTAGCAACGGTCACGCCGTCGTGGGTAATCGTGGGCGCCCCGTAGCGCCTGCCGAGAGCGACGTTCCGGCCCTTGGGCCCGAGTGTCGACTTGACCGCCCCCGCAAGCTTCTCGATCCCGTCCCTCGCGAGTTGGCGTGCGTCCTGCCCGTATACGATCTGTTTAGCCATGCTTGCTCAGCGATTTCTCCAGTTTGCACGTCTATCTTCTGGTGGGCTACATATATAGCCGCGGAATGTCCGTCGATCTCTCTCAATCGACCGTCGAGGCACTAGATTCTGGCACAAGTAGCTGAAGTCCGTGCCCCGTGCACGTCCGTCCGATCCTACGCAAGTTTGGGGTCATGTCACGGGAAACGACGCTAGATTCGGCCGTGGTCTCTGTGGGTGGTCGCACCGGCATCTCCCCGCCTGGTCGACCCGCCGATCGCCGCCCGCGGCGATCGGCGGGTCGGTCGTGACCGTTGGTTATTCGGGGATTGCCGGGCGTCGCCCGACGTGCACCGACCGGCGTCGCCCGAGGACGCGGTTCGATAGTTACGGAATCATGCTCTGCGCACGAGGCCGCTCCGGACGAGTCATCCACTGATGGAGATTGGGGCTGGAAAAGGGGCCGGTCCGGGCCGGAACAACTCGTCAGCGCTTGGCGCCGTCTCAACTTCTCGCCGGGCGCGGCGTCAGCCGGCGCCGGTCAGGGCTCGATTCGGGTTTCAGGCCAGACCATCGCCCACGAAAACCAGTACGAGGCGAAGGAAGGAACCGCCACGAGCCGCTTTCCTGCGAGCGGACCGGCACTGGCTCGGCCCGAAAGATCCCGGGTCGATCCGGTGTCGGTATCCACGAAAACCCCGTCGCCGGCGCCTCGACGTCGAAGGCTTGATGCTCGGCAGTCTCGCGCCGAGGAGGGTCGACGAGTTCGGCGACGTTGCTCGGAATCTGGTCCCATTGCAACGCCGGCTACAACACGCGAATGACCACGAGATGCCCGTGACTGCCGGTGGATGCCTAGAGGCCGGAGTTCACTTTGCACGCGAAAAAAAACTCGAGGCGTGACCTTCGTGAAACTGATACCAAACGGAATTGCCCGGCGTCAGGCATGTTCGGCCCGCGCCGGCGCGGCGCGGGCTAACTTGCCCTACCGAGCGCCGCACGCCTGCAGGCACGCCTGCATGTGGCCGCGGGATTCGGCGGCGATCACGCTGCATTGCTCCAGGCTGTACTCGCGAGCGCCGATCACCTCGAGGTTGAGCGCCCCGCCGTATCCACTCTCGTGCAAAACGCGGACGAAGCCGAGGAGGTCGATGTCACCTCTGCCATTGGCCTGATCCTCCGGACTGCCGGGACCCTGTTGCCTGCCCTTACAGTCGCGGATGTGGACGTGCTTGACGCGAGACATGACCGCCGTGATCGCCTCGGCGGGGTTCTCCCCCGCCCGGTAGATATGCGACGGATCCATGTCGATGCCGAAGGCAGGCGACGTTATCGCCTCCATCGCCCGAAGGGTGGTCGGCGTGTCGAAGATGCTGTTTCCAACGTGGGCTTTGAGGCACAGCGTGATCCCGTAGCGTTCGGCCATCTCCGCCAGGCCAGCCAGGGATTCGATCGAGGACTTGAGACTGTCCTTGTCGCCGGGCTTGCCGCCTCCGGGACCGCAGTTCACGACGGGGATGCCCAGCTCGGCAGCCGCCTGGTATGCCCGCTCCATCACGTCCCGGTCGTGGAGTGGCTGTTCAATGGCCAGCAGCTCCAGGCCCCAGTCTTGTGAAAGCCGCTTGATCTCGGGTACCAACTCTCGCCAACGGTCCAGCACGAGGTGCTCGCTCATGCTGTCGACGGCCGACAATTCGATCCCGTCGTAGCCAGCCATGGCGATGCTCTTGAAGGCTGTCTCCATGCTGTATCCGCCGAAAAGAAGCGAGTTGGCGCCCAGTTTCATCACTGCCCCTTATTTGTATGTAGCAATACCGGTGGTAGGGATTGGTTGTCGGTTGATAACGGCAATCTAATCCTGCGCCACGTCGATCACGCGGCCCGTCTCCCAGGACTCGATGGCGGCTTCAATGACGAGCTGCGCTTTCAAAGCCTCCGCGCCGGATCCGTCGATCTCTTCCGGCCGGACCGACGCGACGTTCTGATCGATCCAGCGGCCGATGCGGCTCTGGAACGTCTCGCCGAAGTTCGTCATACCGCCAAGGTAGGCGTGGGTCTCGACTTCGCGCGAGTTTCGAGGGTAAAACTCCAGATGCTCGCACGCGTCGCGAAGCACCAGCCGTCCGTCGGAGCCGACAACCTCCAGGGTTTCCAATCCGTAGCTGGGCCCGGCGTCGTAGCTGCCGGTCAGGTGGCCGACGACTCCGCTCTCGAAGAGCATGTTGACCTGGACGTTGGACCATCCCTGCCGGCCTTTGCCCTGCTTGAAGAATGCCTGGACCCGCCTTACGTCACCGCAGAAGTAGCGCATGACGTCGATGGAGTGAGAGTGCAGCGCGCGCATGTGGAAGTGGGGGGGGCTTTCCTTGGGGTTGTTGATCCACATCGTCATGTTGACGATGTTCAACTCGCCCAGGCGGCCTTCGTCGACCCATTTCCGGCCACGCTCCGCCGCCGGCGTGAACCGGTGGTTCAGATTGATCCCGTAGCGGAGGTCCTTTTCCCGGGCGAGGGCGACCATCTCCCGCGCCTCGGGAATCTTGTTGGAGATGGGTTTCTCGCCCAGCACCGCGATGCCCGCGTTGAGCAGCGCCATGGTCGGCTCGTAGTGGTCTCCGCCGTTCTCCTCACCCGCCGTGCAGACGCTGACGATATCGATCGAGGTACCCGGCAACATCTCGTCGACCGACGCGAACGCCCCGCATTCATATTTCTGGGCGGCGGCCTCAGCCTTATCCGAGAACGCGTCACAGACGGCCACGATCTCGCACCGCAGGTCATCGTGATAAATCTGGGCGTGCATGCTGCCGATTTTGCCCACCCCGATGATCGCCACCTTCAGCGTTATTAGATCTCTACCTCTCCTTCTGCCATTTCGTCAGTAGCACTGCGCGACCCCGCCTGCAGGCTTCTAGCCTCCGTCGGGTCGCCGATATGCAGGGTATCGTAGGCCTGCTGGGAAGACTTGAACACGCCTACGCCTTCATGTCCGTGCCAGTCGCCCTGGTCGAATATTGGGTTTCCTAATCCCGTCTCTCTCTCTCGCAATGCTATCCATTCCTCCATCCTGCGTGTCAGTGCATCAACCACCTCGGGCTGGGCTTCTGCGAGGTTGTGGTCCTCGTCGGGGTCCCCGTTGAGGTTGTACAACTCGACCGGCGGCTTGAAGTGGAAGTCGGGCTCCAGGGCCCGGATGAGCTTCCACTCAGGGGTTCGCCAGCCGTGCTTCCGCATCCAGGTGCACTCGGTGAGGTAGAGCTCCGACTCATGGGATACGACCTCGCCTCGGACCATCCCCATGAGGCTCTTGCCGTCGAAGGGGATGTCGCTTTCGATGCCTGCCAACTCCAGCAGCGTCGGGACGAGATCCTTGAGCTGGTTGTACCCACTGATGCGTGACCCGGCGGGCATACGGGCCGGGTACCGGATGATCAGCGGCACATGCAGATTAGAGTCATACAGGCCGTGATGGTCGAACCAGCACTCATTCTTCGCATAGAGCGTTTCTCCGTGGTCGGAATTGAACACCACGATCGTATCGTCCAATACGCCCTGCGCTTCGAGATAGGTCAGGATCGTCTGGATGCACGCATCCATGTAGGCGATTGCCCCATCATATTGGGCAATGACATAGTCCTTGTCGGTAATGCCCGGAGGCATCCAGCTTGCGAAAAAGTCTCGGAAGGGCTTGAAGGACAACACCGGCTTCATCGAGTCGTTGTTGGGATCGAACTCGTCGCCATGGTAGAACATGCGCTCGTAGGGCTCGGGCGGCAGGTACGGCGCGTGCGGCTCCATGTGCCGTAGGAGGACGAAGAAGGGCGACCCTTTATCCAGGAGCCGGTCGAGCTCCGGGATAACAGCGCGGTTCAGGTCCTGAGCCTTGTCAAGGGGACGGTCGGCCCAGGTGCCCCACGCTCGGTAGTCCAGATACGTGTCGAACCCTCTTGCGCTGGGATTCTTGGTATGCCCTACGCAGGTCGTGTTATATCCTTGGTTTCTGAGAATCTCCGGCAGCATCGTGACCTCGGACCTGACGGCGCCCTTGTGCCGCAGCGCGACAACCTGTGTGTTGAACGCATCCATACCTGTCAGCATCGACGTATACGCGCTGGTGGTTGGGATGTGAGGGCTGAAGGTGTTCTCGAAGAGGGTTCCTTGTTGAGCGACCCGGTCGAGGTGAGGCGAGGTCAGTCGGGGGTAGCCGTAGCAGCTCATGTGGTCCGCCCGGAGCGAATCGACGGCGATTAGGAGGATGTTCGGCTGTGGCGCAGCGCCGCTACTGCTCATCGTAGTCACTCTCCTCGAGTGCCTTGAGGCTGGGGACGAAGTCGAGATGGCCGCGCCCCGGGAGGAGTCGGTTGGAGTCGGCGAGATAGCCGATCCGACCCCATCGCGGCTTGTGCGGGTGTGGTTCTCTGCTGTTTCGGCTTCGGTACCGGCGTAACGTCTAAGGTAGGCCGCCAGCGATGCTCGACATCCCCGGTCGGCAAGCCATTCTCGTCGAGCTCCCGGTGCTTAGTCGGACGAGTGGGTTTGGGAATTCAGTATGGGCTGGGCCGATCGCAAGGAATTGTCAGGTGCGCCATGCAACGCTCGGTCACAACTCCTTCGTTCCCTAGGGCCAATACCGCCCCATTCTGCATTCCTGAGAATATTCTTGCAACCGCGAAGGACCTTCCGGGCCCATGTGGTTCGTCAGTGAGCGCAATCTCAATCCTTATGCTCACTAGAAAATCGCTTACGGCAACTGATTATTAGGCCGATATCTCCGCGGCACAACAGTCCAGATCCGCCTTGAATGATCCTCTATGACTGACTGGTTGGGCCTGTTTGCCAAGATGATCCGACCGGCCCCGCCATGTAGCAACGGATGTAGCAACGCCGCGGCTTCGTCGCCCCCCTGCTCGATCCCGCCGTTTGACAGCAGATTTGACAGCAACGCCGACGGATTGACAGCAGCCTCGGCGGACGAGAGTGGACTGACGATGCCATTAGTCCCTGTCCGAAGGACGTGCACAGACGGTGGTGAACCTTCCCCAGTGGCTTAGGAAACCAATGCTCTATCCTCTGAGCTATGGGGGGGGCCGGCCCAGGCCGGCCGGTTGGGCCGGGCGCTGAGACCCGCCTGAAAGCATATTTG
>JASLLE010000031.1 GCA_030747175.1 Dehalococcoidia bacterium
ACCGAGATGATCACTGTCCCGCCGGATAGCCTCAGCGATGTCTCGAGGGAATCGGACAGCCGCCCGACTTCTGCGTCGGGGCCGGTCACGAGCCGGTCAACGACGATCTCGATGTCATGCCAGCGTGTCTTGGCGAGCTTGATCTCTTCCTCGAGCAACTTCACCTCGCCGTTCACCCGCACCCGCACGAAGCCCTCGTTTCGGGTGTTTTCGAGTACGGCGATGTGTTCACCCTTCATGTGCGTGATGATCGGAGCCAGCACGAGGATGCGGGAACCCTCTTCGAGCCGCATCACTGAGTCGGTGATCTGCTGGACGGACTGGCGTGCGACCGGACGTCCGCAGTTATGGCAATGAGGCCGCCCGCCGCGCGCGAACAGCAGCCGCAGGTAGTCGTACACCTCGGTCACGGTGCCGACCGTGGATCGGGGATTGCGTGAGACGCCCTTCTGGTCGATCGATATCGCCGGACTGAGGCCCTCGATGTGATCCACGTCCGGCTTGTCCATCCGGCCCAGGAACTGGCGTGCGTATGCGGACAGCGACTCGACGTAGCGTCGCTGGCCCTCTGCGTAGATCGTGTCGAACGCGAGGGAGCTCTTGCCGGACCCGGACACGCCGGTGATCACGACGAGTTTGTCCCGCGGCACATCGACATCGATGTTACGCAGGTTGTGCTCGCGGGCGCCGCGAACGCTTATGAAATCTTCAGCCATGAACTACTCTCGGGGCGGGTGACGAGGGTCCAACGCCACGGGGCAGAACGATACCTGCTTCCGGATAGCGTCCACCGATTGTACCGAGGCTGTGAAGTAGCGGGGATAACCGGATGGCGGCTACCCGGGGTTTCGAGCCGGACTCTGCACCCAATTAAGCACCTAATCAGACCGCATACCGCCCGGCACCGGCCCGGCATCCGGCCAGTCCCGGACCTCGTCCAGGAAGGCCGATGAGCGCACGCCCCGGTCTACTACAGAGTTCGTGTGGGACCGCAGGATGCGTTCGATCTGCCGGCGTTCTTCGCTCCCGATGTTTAACGACTCCACGGCCGGATAATCGCTCCGTGCGAGGTGTCGCAGCACCTTGATAGTCCCGAGGCTGGCGGGGTGAAGGACATCACCCCCCTGGGATCGACATATCGGGCACAGCAGGCCGCCCCGCTCGGCGGAAAAGACGTGATCTGCGGGTTCGAGTTCGTTTCCGCACTCGACGCATTCCCCGAACTCCGGCTTGAAGCCGGTGATCGTTAACAGCCGCAACGAGTACCAGCGCACCAGCGTGTCTGCGTTATTCGTAGTCGCGAGCCAGCCCAGGGTGTTCACGAGAAGCCGGAACAGCGCCGGAGCGGGCGCGTCTTCCACGCTTACCCGCTGCGCAAGCTCGGCGACGTACAGGCCTCGTGACAGCCGGCCGATGTCGGTACGCACCGCCCGGAACGCGTCAATCGTGTCCGCCTGGCTAACGCCGTGTAACTCCCTTCCTTCGCGCATCGAAAGCTTTACGTGACACAACAGATCGATGTGGCCGCCGAGCTTGCTGCCCGGTTTGCGCGCGCCGCGCGCCGTGGCTCGGATGACGCCGCGTTCCGGGGTGAGCAGCCACATCAGCCGATCGGCCTCGCCGAGATCTGAGTGGCGCAGAACTACGGCCTCGGTGTTGAAAAACCTCGGTCTGGCGGAGGTCATGGGCGCGGTTCGTGCGCTGTGTGCCCCGGGCGGATCAGATCCGTCCGGGATTTTTGTCGCAACTCAAACGGCCGGTGAGTCGCCATCGTCCGTGACCTCTGAGCGGCCTTCGAGGGCGTTGGCCAGCGTCATCTCGTCCGCGTACTCCAGGTCCGCGCCGGACGAAAGCCCGCGTGCGAGGCGCGTCACCTTGATGCCGAGCGGAGAGATCAGGCGCTGGAGATACATCGATGTCGCCTCGCCCTCGAGATTCGGGTTCGTGGCGAGGATCATCTCCGTGACCGTCTCGTCCCGTAGCCGGTCCAGCAGTTCACGGATCTTGAGCTGTTCTGCGCCGATGCCGTTCACCGGCGATATCGAGCCGTGCAGGACGTGGTACAGGCCGTCGTACGCCCGTGTGCGTTCGAGCGCCAGCACGTCGAGGGGTTCTTCCACCACGCATATCCGGGTGCGATCACGTCGTTCGTTGGCGCACACCCCGCAAACCGGGTCCTCGGTGATGTTGAGGCAACTGGAGCAGAGGACGATGCGGTCTTTGACCGATATCACGGCCTCCGCCAGCGCCTCCGCTTCCTCCCGGGGCATACGGATCATGAAGTAGGTCAGCCGCTGTGCTGATTTGGGGCCGACGCCGGGGAGCCGGTTGAATGCCTCGATCAGGCGTGCGACGGGTGGGGCCGTCGATGGGGTGGAGTTTGAGTTCATCGGTCCGGGTGTTTCGGCCTTGCCTGGTTCAGGTTTGAAGTGTGGGCGTTGGAAGTTTGCGCTGACGGCTTTATCGCATCCCTAAACGCTGTTCCCGTGGCGAGATGAGGTACGGGTGGCTACATCAGCCCGGGGATGTTCAACCCGCCGGTTATCTCCGACATCTTCTTTTGCGCCTCTGCCTGCGCCGTATCCATCGCCTCGTTGACGGCCGCCATTACGAGGTCCTGCAACATCTCGATGTCTTCCGGATCCACTACCTCGGGCGCGATCTCTATCGCCTCGACCTTTGACCCGCCGAGCACCGTCACTTTGACAACGCCGCCGCCCGCCGTGGCCTCCGTCCGCGCCTCCGCGAGTTCCTCCTGGATTTTCGCCATGCGGGCCTGCATCTGCTGGGCCTGGCGGAGCATGTTTCTGTTCAAAGGATTGTCTCCCAGTTCCGGGTTCCGGGCTTATCCGGCTTCCCCGATTTATCCCGATTGGTCCGTATCTGGTTCAGGCACGGATTCGTCGGACGGTTCAACTTTCGCCGGAGTTGTACCCCCCGCGTTTCCTTCGTCCACGATACGGGCGCCCATCGTGACCGCTGCCCGTACGATATGACTGTCCATCGCCGTCGTCGTCTTTTTGGCGGCTCCGTTCGAATCCCGTCCGGCGATGACGACCTTCAACTTTACGCCATACGCGTTTTCGACAGCCGTCTCGATAGGGCTCCGTCCGCGTGGATCGGCAAGTTCGTTGACTACCCGCTCTTCCATCGAGTCCTGGCGGAAAGAGATGCTGAGCGTGTCGCCATCCTGTTTCGCTTCCCCCACCGCCCGCAACAGGGCGCCGAGAATGAAACGCGCGCCCCTGGTGCGACTGAGTTCTTTGATGACCTGCGCCCAGCGCTCATCCCCCGGCGCACGCGCAGGTCGTCGTGGCTGGGCCGGTTCTGGCACGGGCCCGGCCGGCTGACCTGGAGACTGCGTACCGCTGGTTACGGGCGCCGCTCTTTGCGGTTGTTGTCGAGGAACAGGCGGAGGGGCGGACTGGGGCCGCCTCGCGGGCGCCGGACCGGCTGGAGCCGCCGGACGACCGACGGGCGCAAGGGCTGGCGCGAGAGCGGCCGCAACGGGCGCCGTCGGCCGTTCCGTCAGCGCGTTCAATATCGCGATTTCGAGCGGCAACGGCGACGACGGGTTCTGCCTGAAGTCCGCCTTTTCAAGTTCTGTGACCACGTGGAGCAGCTTCTCAAGCGATACGCCGCGCCCGGCCTCGGCCATGGCGTCCAGCGCGTCCTGTGATTGCCCCAGCGCATCCTCGACTCCCGCTTTCACGAGCAACCCGGCCCGCAGGACATCGACCGTGCCGCCCCGGAGACGGCCCAGGTCGGACCCCTGCGCCGCCTCCCGATTGATGATCTCCAGCGCCTGTTTCGGGTCGGACTTGAGTGCCGCTATGGCCAGCTCGATGCTGGATTCGGCATCGCCCAGTCCGAGAAGTTCAAGCGCCTGGTCCAGGTTGATCTCGGATCCATAAGAGACGGCGAGCTGCTCGAGCAGGTTTTCGGCGTCCCGGAGGCTTCCATACGCCGTACGGGCGATCAGCGACAGGACTTCCGGGTCGGCGTCGATATCTTCTTCGCCGGCGATCTCGGCCAGCTTGTCGACCACAACGTCGTTCGAAAGGCGGCGGAAGTCGAATCTCTGGCAGCGGGAGAGGATGGTTGCTGGAACGCGGTGTGTCTCTGTGGTCGCCAGCACAAAGATGACGTGCGGCGGCGGCTCCTCCAGGGTTTTTAAGAGCGCATCGAACGCATCACCGCTCAACTGGTGAACCTCGTCGATCACGTACACCTTGTACGTGCCGGATCCCGGTGCGAAACGGGCCTTGTCGCGGAGGTCCCTGATGTTGTCGATACCGCGATTGGACGCGGCGTCGATCTCGATCAGGTCCAGCATCCGGTTTTCCGTCACCGCCACGCAGTTATCGCAGCCGCCACAAGGCTCACCGTCGCGCGGCTCCCGGCAGTTCAGAGCCTTCGCCAGGATACGTGCGGTAGAGGTCTTTCCCGTGCCGCGCGGGCCGCACAACAGGTAGGCATGTGCGACGCGATCCGTCCGGAGCGCCTGCCTCAGCGTTTGCGTCACGTGATCCTGGCCCGCCACCTCGTCAAACCTTTGCGGGCGCCACTTTCGGTAGAAGACCTCGCTGCGACCGGTCATCCGCCCGGCCCCCCGGAATGGGACAGGCGCCCGGGTACGGCGGCCAGGATATCGTCCGTTTTGCTGAACATCACCCGTTGTTCACCGGGTTCTGCGTGATCGTAGCCGAGGAGGTGGAGCACACCGTGGGCGGTCAGCACCGACAACTCGTGGGCCAGGTCGTGTCCGGCCGTCTCGGCCTGTGCCACGGCCCGTTCATAGGAGATGGCGATGTCTCCCAGTTCGTCCGATTCTTCACCTTCGACATCCGGCCAGCCGCCGGCGACATGGGGTCCGTTCTCGCCGTCTTCGGGCAACGCGTCCCGGGCCGGCGCCGTATTAAAAGACAGCACATCCGTCGGCTCGTCGTATCCCATGAAATCCCGGTTCAGCTTCCGTAACGCTTCGTCGTCCGTGATGATCAGGGTCACGCGGTCGGGCCCGGACACCAGCTCGCGCAACAGGGCGGTCTCGGCCACGTCCAGAAGCAGGCGATCCAGGTTGGCCGCCTCGAATACTTGCCGAAATCTGGAGTCGACCTGGATGTCTACCCTGGCCTCGCTCAATACGTAGTCCCTACTGGTAATCAGGGTTCCGGAGAGGGGTGAATCTGGGGGAGAAAAGCACGAGAACAGGGCGATCCGCCCGAACTCGCCATCACGATGCAAATAGTAGCACGTGCGTTCGGGAAACCTACTCCAGTCTGGCGGCGTTGTCGGCGTTCTCGGATATGGCCCGCAAGCGACTGAACAGGCGTTCGAACGTCTTGTCCTCGGAAGAGAGGTCGGCCGTGACGAGGCGCGCCTCCTTCAGGCGTTCGCGGATCGCCGGCGCGGCCACCTCCCCGACCTCTATGTAAGTCCGGGCGTCGTAAAGGGCAGGGACCAGCTCGTTGCGAATCCTGTTGCTGACGTAGATCGGTTGCGGCGGCCAGCTCAGTTCTTCCGCCATCCGCACCACTTCCTCGATAGCCTCCAGGAGCTCGTCCTGACGCTGTTTGAACTCCCACGCCTCAAATGCCGATGTCATTGCGAGGCGTTTCCCGGGACATCGATAAACGCCCGGAGGGCCGTGACGGTGATATGAACCTGCCCCTTCAGGCTCTTCATCATGACCGGTCCCGGCTTCTTTGCAGACGCCATGCCTGGAAAACAGACAGGTAAACGGCCGACCCCATCACAGAGCCAACGCTATCGATCAAGAGATCGATCAACTCGACCGACCGGCCGTCGACGAACCACTGGTGACCTTCGTCACTGATCGCGTACAACACCGTGAGCGCGACGGCCTTCTGGCCGGCCGATCGAAGCATCGCGGGGTCGAGCGTCCCGGAGCCACTTGGAACTTTGACCGCCAGGATCCAACGCATCACGAGTGCGCTCAACACGAAATACTCGACGAAATGAGCGACCTCGCCCGTGAACTGGCCGAACAACCCCGATGCAGAGTCGTACGCCGAGCTGTCATCGATCGTCGCAGCAGACATCTGGGACACGGTAAATATCGCGGCCATCACCACGAAAACGGGCAGGCCGTATCGAAGGAAGTGGATCGTCGTTGAACGTCCGGACGATTTTTTCGGCGTTTCGGATGCCATTAATTGATTGGCTGAACCCTGACCTGTATCAAAATGAGCCGGGGACTGGTGCGTTTCGGGTATATGACCGCCGACCTGTTTTCGGTCCGTGTTTACAAGTTACCAGTCAAGGTCGAAAACCTTCTCCATTGATGTCCACCAGTCGTCCGGCCCGGCCTCCGGGACTTTGGACTGGAAGGTAGACATCAGGTCATTCCACTCCTCGGCACGCGGGTTGGCGTCCGTGTAAGCCTGGAAATCCCGTTCCGGCACGAAATCGTCCGGAGCGGTGTAGTACATGAACAGGTGGTTCCCGCTCAGGAATATCTCCATCTTCTCGAGGCCGATCGAGCGGAGTGACTCCAGCACCTCGGGCCAGACGGCGCGGTGATACTCCTTGTACTTCTCGATCGTGTCCGGGTCGTTTTTGAGGTCCAGGACCTGGGCGTAACTCTTCATAGTGACCAAACTCCGGTCTTTGGACGGGGGCGTCCTCGGGGCGGGGCGGTAGCATACCGCGCAGCAAACCAGTCGATCTGCTCCCACCGGCAAAATCACACCTGAAGCGGCAAAGGGTTGCAACATGCAGCGAGTCGGTTTTCTCCTGAAGGTCAAAGACGATCCAGAGACGATCGCCCGATACAAAGAGCATCACAGGCAGGTGTCTCCGGACATGCTGGACGCCCTGCACCGGCATGGCTGGCACAACTACAGCCTGTTCATGAGGCCCGACGGGCTGATGTTCGGCTATGTGGAGGTTGCGGATAGTTTTCAGGCTTCTCTCGACGGCATGTCTCATGAGGACGCAAACTCGAGATGGCAGGCGATGATGGAACCATTTTTCGAGTCACCGGATGGCGGACGACCGGATGAGAACATGGTCGAAATCGAAGAGGTGTTTCACCTGGATTAGGGGACGGGCGAAACGGCCCGGCCGTCCACAGGCGCGGAGAATCAACATTGAGCGATGTCGATAACGGGATCCCGGAGCTCGTCAAAGAGATCCACTCACGCCCGGAGAAGGCGGTGATCGTGGTGACCGGCGCGGGGATCTCGGCGCTCGGCTGGTTGTTTGACCAGGGCGGCGCTTCCAGAACGATTCTTGAAGGGCGTGTACCGTATTCGATCAGCTCTCTGAACGAGTTCGTTGGCGTAGATGCGGAGACGCATGTTTCGCAAGAGGAGGCGATTCGGATGGCTGACGCCGCGTATGAACGTGCGCTCCATCTCCGGGCGGATGATGACGATTCGCCGGTGATCGGCGTGTCATGCACGGCGACTATCGCGACTGACTACGCGAAACGCGGGACTCACCGGGCTGCCTGCGCTCTCCGCACGGCGACGCGCCGGACGGATTTCACCATCGAGTTCGATAAAGGCGCTCGTGACCGTGTCGGCGAGGAAGACGTCACGAGCCGGCTTGTGCTGAACCTGGTGGCCCTCGGCAACGGCGTCGTGTCGACACTCGACCCGGGGCTGCTCCCGGGCGAAAACCTGAACGTGACCGATGAACGACTCTGATCGTTTGATCGCCGACGTGATGTCGGGGCGAGTCCAGGTGATCACCGTGGCGCGCGATGGGACGGTTAGCGAGGGCGTGCCCACCGGACTGACCGTGCTCTCGGGCGCGTTCAATCCGCTTCACATCGGCCATGAGGGGATGCTCAAGGCGGCGATCGCGATCACCGGCGGCCCCGGTGCGTTTGAACTTTCGGTCGTTAATGTTGACAAGCCGGAGTTGCCGGAAGCCGATGTCCGGGAACGACTGGAGCAATTCTCCGGACGCTACACAGCGCTCGTGTCACGCGCTCCGACCTTCCTCGAAAAATCACGATTCATGCCCGGAGCCGCGTTTGTGATTGGTTACGACACCGCGGTGCGGCTGTTCGATGACCGTTACTACCCGGCGTATGACCCCGAAAACGATCCGGAAAATACCGGTTCGGCTACCCTTTCCGCCATGTCTGAGATCCGCCGGAATGGTTGTGGGTTCATCGTGGCGGGACGTGTGACCGATGCCGGGTTCAAGACGGCGCGGGATATCGTTGTTCCCGAGGGTTACGGGCACATGCTGCGCGAGATCCCTTCGGACGCGTTCCGCGAGGACATCTCGTCGACGCAGATCCGCCGGTCGCGGGAGTAGCCGTTCGCTAGAGAGTCGCTACCGTACCCCGGGCGATGCCGCCAGAGTCAGAGCCGTCGCCCGGGACCAGGATGGCGCCTCGCCCTGGTTCATCGTCATACTCGTCGGGGTCCGGCCCGAACACCTCTGTCCATCCACAGAGGTGGCACCGGGAATAACCGTCCGCCAGGGCGAATCCTGACTCCAGGGCCGGCATGCGGCAGAACGGGCAGGTGGTCGTTGAGACCATCATGAACCTCCTCGAACCGATGCCCCGTGATCTGTTCCCGGCCCTTCGGGGACAGTTTCGCGACGGTCCGGTTCGATCGTTTCCGGGGGACCCGTGAGGTCCGGAAGGAAACGGTAGTAACGCACTCCGGTCATGGGAACGGCGCAAGCCCATCTCCGCCTGCGTGTTGGCGAGCCGACTTCATCCGGCGCACGCGTCTCGGTGGCGCCGGACTGAGCCACCCTGGTGGTAACCACGAACCACCTCCTCGGCCAATCGTTACGCCTACCGCACGGGAAACCCCACACAGTACACGCCGCTTACGGAATTCGTCACGTCGATTGCGAACGTGATAAACCGGGCCGGAGCACTAAAGTGATAATACGTAAACACGTTAAATCAAAGCTGTCAACACCGTGATTCGGGTCACATACTTATCCGGTCGACGATATTCGTAACACGCATCGCAAATCGACGTTGGGGTCCGTCCGGTACTACCGGTCGCTAAACCTGCCGTAGCGCATCGATCGGATCCAGCCGCGCGGCGCGGGCCGCCGGGTATATGCCGAAGAACAGCCCGATCGCCGCCGAAACGGCAAGAGCGTAGATCGCCACATCGGCGTTCAGAACAGTCTGGAACGTCTCAGACCCGAATGTCCGCCCGTCGATTAACTCCGCTACCGCAGAACCGAGTGCGATCCCGACCAGCCCGCCCGCCGCCGATAGCAAGGTCGCCTCGGTAACGAACTGCATCAGAACGTCGCGACGCTTTGCGCCCACCGCTCGGCGGATTCCGATCTCACGGGTACGCTCCGTTACCGACACCAGCATGATGTTCATGATGCCGATTCCTCCGACCACAAGCGATATACCCGCAACGGCTGCCAGGAACACCACAAACGTATCGGTCGTCGACTCAAGCGTGTCGATGGTGTCCTGCTGATTTGTGACGGTGAAGTCGTCTTCGTCATCCAGCCCAAGGCGGTGCCGCAGCCGCAAAAGACTCTCGACCTGCGCCCTGGCGTCATCCAGTGCGTCCGGCCCTGCGGCCTGCACGTTGATCGTGGCTACCGTGATATCACCCTGGGGCGTTCGGCTTCCGTTGAGCCGGAAATGCGCCGTGGTAAGCGGTACAAGGATCTGATCGTCGATGTTGCCAAACCCGGTTCCGCCCTGGTGCTCCATTACGCCGATCACCGTGAACTGTCTGCCGTCCAGCCGGGCCGTCTGACCGAGCGGTGCGCCTGATTCATACAATTGTTCGGCCACGTTCGATCCCAGGATCACGACCTGGAGCTCGTTCGCGACATCCACCGGGGTGATCGGCCGTCCCGAAGAGAGTTCGATGTTCCGCACGTCGAGCCAGGTGGACGTAACGCCGAGTGTGATGGAGAACGTGTTTTGTGAACCGGCGACGATCTGGAGCCCCGTGGATGTCTCCGGAGCCACGGCGACTACGTCGGGCGTGAACACCGGGTCTTCAATGGCGAGGGCGTCTTCAAGGGTCAGGGTCTGAGCCGTGCCCTGGCCAAATACGAACCCGCCCTCGGTCGCGGAACCCGGCCGTACGAACAGCAGGTTGGTGCCGAGCGCCGTGATGCGACTCGTGACGGTCTCCCGGGCGCCGCGGCCGATCGCCATGAGCGAAACAACGGCCGCCACGCCGATCACGATGCCGAGCAGCGTCAGCCCGGCGCGGAGCTTGTTGGCGCCGACGGATGACAACGCCGTATTGAGTATGAGTAAGGGGTTCATAGGGTCTGCGGATCAGGCGCGGTTACGCCGGGTGCCATATCCGGGGTAGGGGTGGCCGACGGCGCAACCGGTTCGGGGCCGCTCGGACCGATCGGCGAGACTACGATTCTCGGTTCAATGATCCGGTCCTCCACGACGCGACCGTCCGCAAGCGAAATAATCCGGTTTGCGACGCCGGCCACTTCATCGTCGTGGGTCACGACAACTATCGTCAGCCCGTCGTCCCTGTTGAGGGATTGTATGGTCGCCATTATCAGATCGCTGGACCGGGAATCCAGGTTGCCGGTCGGCTCGTCGGCAAGGACAAGTCGCGGGTCGCTGACCAGCGCCCGGGCGATCCCAACCCGCTGTTGCTCCCCGCCGGACAACTCCGGTGGTCGATGTGCGGAGCGATGCGCGAGGCCGACGCGATCAAGCGCCTCCATCGCCAGCGCACGTTTATTCCCCCGGCGAGGCCGGTAGTGAAGCGCCAGCTCGACGTTGCCCAGGGCGCTGACCCGGGGCAGGAGGTTGTAGTTCTGGAAAACGAATCCCAGGTAGCGGCCACGAATCTCCGACAGCCGGTCGTCCGATAACTCCGTGATGTCTTCGCCGTTCAGCAGGTACCGTCCGCCGGATGGCGTGTCCAGGCAACCGAGGATGTTCATCAGCGTGGACTTGCCGGAGCCGGAGCGTCCGACGATCGCCACCATCTCACCCTCTTCGACGGTCAGACTCGCGCCGTCCAGCGCGTTGACGTTTTCGTCGCCCATGCGGAACTCTCTGCGGAGGTCCTGTAGCTCAATCACCGGAGTGGTCATGGTGCGAACTGCCCCCTGCGGCCAGCGCCACCACCGTTACCGCCGAATCCGCTGAAGTCTCCGCCGCCATCCGGGATCACGAACGTCCTTCCGGTTCCGCCCGGCCCCGGGAACGTCCCCGCCCCTCCGCGTGCGAAGAAATCTGGTGTCGCTCCATCACCGGTCGAACCGGTCGCGGGCTCGACAAGAACCTGGTCTCCCTGTTCAAGGCCGGACCGAACGGCGACCCAGAATCCGTCGCTGAGACCGATTTCGACGGCGACCGTCTGCGTCATTCCATCCCTCAGCCGTTCAACCGTGGGTGCGATGAATGAACCGCCGATAGCGGAATTGGGCACGAGAATAGCGTTCGTTTCTTCGGCCGATACCACTGATGCCGTGGCGCTCAAGCCTTCCCTCAGCGCCAGGTCGTCCGGGACTTCGATCCGGACCCGTACGGGGAAAGTCACGACGCCCTGCTGTGAGTTCGCAGCGGTGCCGATTTCTGACACCGTTCCCGGCAACACCCGGCCACCAAGCGCATCCATCGTCACGTTCGCAGACGCGCCAAGGAATACCGACAACACGTCGATCTCGTCCACGACCGCATCTACCTCGATCACCGATCGATCGACCAGGTCCACAACTGGCGCGCCCGCGACGTTCAACCGGTCTCCCGCTTCTACCAGCACCTCGACAACCTCGCCGGAGAAAGGCGCAGTCATCACGGCCCCGGACAGGGCTACCTTCGCGTCCGCCAGCGCGACCTCCGCTACCGCGATCTGGGTCCGGGCAAGCGTGATGCCTTCGACGTCCGGGGCGTTTGTCTGCAGATCCAGGAGGTCTGACTCGGCATCTGACAGCGCGGCACGTTTCAGGGCGATGTCACTTTCAAGACTGACCAGCGACAGGGGATCAGTCGCATCTCTCACCGCCGATTCGGCATCGGACAGGGCCAGAAGTTTGAGGGCTACGTCACCCTCAAGGGACGCCAGGGTCAGGGGATCGGTCGCATCGCTCACCGCTGACTCAGCGGCGGCCACGTTATCGGCCTCCCGCGTTACGGCGGTGGCACTCGTCTCGAGGGCGTTTGCGGCGTTGGACGCCACCTTCTCGCTGGCGTTGCTCGCATCGGCGATGGCCGTCCATGCGGTTTCCATCTCGTCCTGCACGCAAGACGGATCGCCCGGGTCGGGGGACGAGTCACACGTCGCATCGACGCCAAACGGGAAGGTCTGCGTCCAGAGTGTGACGGTCAATTCGTCCCACGGTGTCGCAGGAATGTCCGGTGACGGCCCGAATTCGCCATCAACATCACGACCGTAGATCGAGTCGTAGGTCGCGCCCCAACCTTCTAGCAACTCGCCGGGTGAAAGTGAGGATTCCAGGCCCGAGAGCGTCACCCCGAACCACTTCATAACGGCGTCGGAGTACGCCGTTCTTGCGTCGGCCACATCTGTCTCGGCCTCGATGGTCTTTTCCGCCCACTCGCGCTCGGAAATCCGATACGCCTCCGTGACGTTGGCCAGCGTTATCTGCGCCGCTTCCAGGTCCTCGTTGGCCCGGGCCAGCGGTTCCCCACCGGTGAACGTCGCAAGTGCTTCCTCGGCTCTGATCAGTGCCGTCTGCGCCGATACGACCCCGACCTCGGCCCTGGCGAGCGCGTCGCCGCCGGTGAACACGGCGAGCGCGTCCTCGGCTTTCGCCAGCGCCGCTGCTGCCGCCGCCACGTCAACCTCTGTCCTGGCCAGGATCAGATCATCGACTGGCGCATTCAAATCCGCGAGCTTCTCTTCCGCTTCGCGCAGCGTCACCTCGGCTCTGGCGACGGTCTCTTCAAGACCCGTCACCGTCGCCGCGTCAAGCGTGGCGACTACCTGGCCTTCGGTCACGGAATCGCCCTCTGCGACCAGGACCTCGCCCACCGTTCCCGGGGTCCCAAACCCGGCGGTATCGCGATTAGGAAACACGAGTGAACCGTTCGTAGACACGGCGTCCGACACATCCCCGACGCGTACGGCGATCGGTTGCAACTCCGTTGCAGCTCCGTTGCCGTCGTCCTGGAACCGGTCAACGGCAAAGTAACCGGCGCCGCCGGCGGCAGCGACAACGCCCGTGAGAACCACGGCGCGAACCGCAAAGGTCCTGAGACCGCGAATTTTCGACCTTGTTTGAGCCACGGCTTCGGATGCAGTCGACACAGGTAGCCTTCCCGGTTCCAGGAGTCAAACGAGCCACCGGGCAGTTCGGACGGCGACGATTTGGCGGCGGAATACACCGGCCGACTCCAAGTAGACGCCGCGAATGTCCGGGAACTTTGAAGGCATCGCAAAGACGATGTCGTCCTCACGGTCTGGACTCACCTGGCAGGCCACCCACCCGTTCCGGGAGTGATTACGGCATCCGGAACTCGTTGTCCCGGGCGTACTTGCCCAGGGCCACGCCCAGATCTTCCTGTAGCTGGATGGACAGCCCGCCATCGACGACGAGCGGATGTCCGGTGATGAATGACGCCTCATCGGAACAGAGGAACGCTATGGCGGACGCGATGTCGTCCGGCACCCCTGTCCGGCCGACCGGGTACTGTTGCTCAAAGAACTTCAGCCCCTCCGGGTTGTCCTCCCACATGCGGCCGAGCCCCTCGGTCACGATGTGTCCCGGGCAGATGCAGTTGACTCTGATCCCAAGCGGGCCAAAATCGATCGCCATCTGGCGGGTCATGCCGATCACGGCGGATTTGCCGGCCTCGTAAACAAGAGAATTGGGCGCCATGAGAAGCCCGTGGACAGAGGCCAGGTTGACGATGCTTCCGCCACCGGTCTTTTCCATCTCCGGAACGGCGTACTTGGCTCCCAAGTAGAGGGCCTTGATGAGCATCGACATGCCGAGGTCCCAGCCGTCTTCGGGGACCGATACGGCGCTGCCCCACCAGGGCGCGTCTCTCGTATCCGTGGGGAAGGCGTTGTTGATCATGATGTCCAGCCGGCCCCACTCGTTGACGGCTGTCTCGACTGCGTCCCGGATGTCGTCGTGCTTCGAGACATTGGTTGTCAGGCTTTTGGCCGTTCCACCGGCCTCTGTGATACGAGTCACGTTGGCGGCGGCGGCCTCGTCGTTAAAGTCGGCTATCAGGACGGATGCGCCCTCCGACGCGAGGCGTCTTGCGGTGGCTCCGCCGATGCCGAGCGCGCCGCCCGTAACGATTGCAACCTGTCCGTCAAATCTGGCAAATCCAGGCATGAGTTCGAATCCTTTCGGGAGCGCTGTTTCGCGTGAGATGGGATGACGCTAGCGGCCCCTGGTTGTGCTGTGCATCAGGTAGGGGGGGCTTGCTCCGCCCGCTGTTGTGACATCGTCTTATCCACGGATTACGGGCTGGAACATGCCACTCGCTTAGCGGCACACCCCTCACCTCAATCCTCTCCCGACGGGGAGAGGAGGAAATTGCACCCACGAGTGGTTCAATACGGCATCTCAAATTCGTTCTCCCGGGCGTACTTGCCGAGAGCTACGCCGAGGTCTTCCTGTAGCTGGATGGTCAACCCGCCATCGACCGCCAGCGGGTGGCCGGTGATGAACGAGGCATCGTCGGAGCAGAGGAAGGAGATCGCGTTTGCGATGTCTTCCGGGACGCCGGTCCTGCGGACGGGATACTGCTGTTCGAAGAACTCCAATCCGCCCGGAGTGCGATCCCATGTGGCGGTCTGGCTTTTCTCTGTGACGATGTGACCGGGGAGGATGCAGTTGACCCGTATCCCGAGCGGCCCGAAATCGATCGCCATCTGCTTTGTCATGCCGATCACGGCGGCTTTGCCAGCCTCGTAGACCAGCTTGCGTGGAGCCATCAGGAAGCCGTGCACGGAGGCCAGGTTGACGATGCTGCCGCCGCCGGTTTTCTGCATTTCCGGCACGGAGTACTTTGCGCCGAGGTAGAGGGCCTTTGTGAGCAGCCCCATGCCGTGATCCCAGTCTTCCTCTGCGACCTCGATCGCGCTGCCCTGTACCCGGCGCCCGCCGTCGTAGGCGTTCTGGACGAGGATGTCCAACCGGCCCCAGTTGCTGACGGCGGTGTCGATCATCGTCTTAATGTCGTCATGAGAGCCGACATCGGTGTGGATGGCCCTGGCCGTGCCGCCGTTTGCCGTAATGCCGGCCACGTTGGCGTCAGCGGCCTCGTCGTTTACATCGGCCACGAGCACACTTGCGCCCTGAGAAGCCAGTTTCCGAGCAGTGCCGCCGCCGATGCCTAGCGCCCCGCCGGTAACGATGGCGACACGCCCTGCGAATCGGCCATCAAGATCGGTCATCCCGGTCATTTAAGGCACCTCCAGCCCGTTGTCAGTACAAACAATTCAGGCCGGAAGTCTACGACGTGGTGTCACCCGGCGCGCCCTAAATTGCCGCCGGTTCCTTTGGGCGGAAGAGTGCGAAGGAGCTTGTGTAGCCGTGCAGGAAGGTGGAACCGCCTATCGGGCCGATCTCGCCGTTGCAGAAGAAGCCGGTCACCGGCATCTGGCCGACGACGGACTGGAACAGGTCGGTGTCGTGGTCCACACGACCGAACAACCGCTCGCCACGACCCAGGCAGGTGAACAGCAGGGCGCCGGAAGGGGACGCCTCCGGGTGATCGGACAGGTAACGCATCAGGTTTGCGCCCAGGTCATCGCTCGCCGAGTTGGCGTCACGAACGTGGAACTGGACGACCTGGCCCTCACGAACCTTCTCGCCGACCGCCAGCGCTCCGTTGTCACCATCAGCGCCTATCACGTTGCGGATCAGGAAATCACCCGCCTCGTACTGATCCTGAAACGGGTCCATCAGGACGCCGATCTGTAGAGAGCGGCGGATCAAGCGGCGCTCCCGCTCGTCGCCGCCATCGAACAGGCCGCGCAGAACGTCCAGCGGCAGCTCGCCGGAAAGCTCTGTAATTACGTTTTCGCGGCAGCCGGTCACCACCATCGGCTCGCCGATAGGGCGGCAACCCTGTGCGACGACGCTATCGACGACCACGTTTCCGCTCAGTGCGACGCCGACCGCGCCGGAACGCCTCGTGCCACGGTCTGAGAACAGGGCGTTCGCGCCCGTGACGGTCCCGCCGCTGGCCAGCCCTCCGATCTTGACCGAGTTCGGGTAGGCGTAATCCAGGCCCTCCACCAGCGCATCGGAGGGAAGCGTGAACGGGTCGGGGAGCAGAACGATGCTCGGGTTATCGGAAGCGGGTACGCCGATCAATGCCTCCCACGCGGCCGGAGCGGCATCCGGGCTTGGCAACTCCTCGCTCTCGAACTCGAACGGCGTAATCACAACGCCCGGCAGGCTCGCCGCCGTGAGCGCAACGCCCGGCGTCTTCTCGACTTCGTGCCCTGCGCCGATGACGCCGCCCGCGGAACAGCCGATCACCGTGGCCCCCGGGAACCGGGATCGCACGAGTTCGACCACCGAGTAGTACGACGGCGCGTGATGCGACGAGATGAAGGCAAATACGAGATCGGCGGACGGTCCGTCCAGCCCGATCTCTACCCGCTCGGCCGTGTCATCCACCGCCCGCGTGAGCGATGAGATATCGGAAACAGCAGAACTCCAGCGCAATTATTTGCTCCTATGTTCTTCCGCGGTCCACGTAGTCCCCCGGACCGCCATACGCACCCTGTTGCTAAATCGCCGCAAGCGCGGACTTCGCCGCCTCGATCGTGCGATCAACGTCTGCGTCCGTGTGTGAGGACGCCACGTGCCACCGGCCATTCGTGCTCAAACGAACCCCGCGTTCAAGCATCGCCTGCGCGAACCGGTGGTACTTCTCTTCGTCAACGTTCTCTGCGTGATCGCGGTAGTCGAATATCTCTTCTTTCGTGGTGAAGTTGGTCCAGAAGGTGGATCCCAGTCCCTGCACCTGCAGATCAGACTCGACCTCACGCCCGACGCGTTTCAGTCCCTCCATGAGACGATTTCCCCGGGCATTGAGGTCTCGGTAGAAAGCATCGGGATTTTCCAGGATGTGTTTCAGCCCGGCCCGCGCCGCGGACATGGACATCACGTTGCTGTTGAAACTGCCGCCGTGCTGCACACGGCCGTCTCCAACCACCGCCATGATCTCGGGGCGACCGATCAACATCGAGAGCGGGAACCCTCCAGCCAGAGCCTTCGCGTAAGTTGCCAGGTCAGGCTCCACCCCCAGCAGTTCCTGCGCTCCGCCCAGAGCGACCCTGTACCCGGTGATTACCTCGTCGAATATGAGCAGTACGCCGTGCCTGTCGCAAAGCTCCCGCATGCCCTCCATGTAGCCGGGGCGGGGCATGATGCAGTTCGTGTTGCAGAGGATCGGTTCGGTCAGTACGCATGCCAGCTCGGACCCGTGCTCTTCGAAGACCGCCGTAAGGGCGTCAAGATCGTTCCAGGGCGCGATCACGATGTCGTGATCCGAACCGGGTGCTATGCCGCCAGACTCCGGGACGGCGATCGGGCTATCGTACGACCCGGCCTGGTCGAGAGGCGGGTGGACGCTGTACGCCACCGTGTCAGTCCAGCCGTGGTAGTGGCCCTCAAACTTCAGATACTTCGGGCGTCCCGTGTAGCCGCGTGCCAGTCGCAACGCTATCTGGTCGATCTCCGTGCCGGACGATGCGTAGCGCACCGGACCTTTTAGCGGAACCGTGCTCTGCACCATATCCGTGACTTCAAGCTCAAGTTCCATCTGGCCGGCGAACACGAAGCCATCCCGCATGTCTCGTGCGACGGCTTCGGAGATGAACTCCGGTGCGTGGCCGAAGATGTTCGGGCCCATGCCCATGACGTAATCGACGTATTCGTTGCCGTCGACGTCCCACATCAACCCGTCTTTTGCGCGCTCGAACCAGAGCGGCACGGGCAGTTCGGCACGCCGAATCTGGCTGCTGATTCCGCCCGCGACCATCTCCTGGGCACGGTCGTAAAGTTCCTGGCTCTTGTCGAATCGGTATAGCTCAGGCATGGGGTATTCCGAAGTCGCTCTTGATTCTCATTTCACGTCAGTTGTCGTCCGGCCGAACGGATCGCAGGACCCGGCGCGCCGTATTCACTTCGTCCACTCCAGGTATTCCTTCTTGACCTTCGCCACGTAGCTGAATGACGGATTCACGAACTGGGTGATGCGGGCCTCAAGGACCTGGGCGAGGAACATGAACGCCTCCTTCCGGGCGAATCCGTACTCCTCTTCCAGCCACAAAAGCATCTCGCTCAGGGCGATGCGGAAGGCGTCCTCGGCCGGTCTCGCCTGCGCCGTGGTCATAATGTATTCATCGTTCTCGATGCGCGGCCAGGTCATATTGGCGGGCCTGTCTTTTAGCTCCACCCTCAACCGTGCGATTCCGCCCGTCTCGATGCCGCCACCGCCGCAGATCTCGCCATCGCCCTGGAGCGCGTGCATATCGCCGACATGCAGGTTTGCGCCGGGTATCTGGACCGGGATGTGGACTTGGGCCCCGTCGGTCACTTCCTGTATGTCAAAGTTGCCGCCCCAGACACCGGCCCACGAGTTGATCCACCGATCGCGTGCCGGGGCGACGCCGACGCAGCCGAGCATTGGTTTTATCGGGATCGAGAATTTGTCGTTCCAGATGATCCGGCCATCACGGATCTCCACGACCTTGGAGGTGGGACCGACGTTGGAGTCGCCAAGCCAGCCGGGCATCGCGCCCGTGTTGCCGCGGTAGCCGGTCCAGCCGATGTTGTGTGGGGTGATCTTCTCGACGTGGACAACCAAAACCTGCCCCGGTTCAGATCCCTCGACGCGGATAGCGCCGGACGAGGCGTTGCCTCTGTCGGTGGGCAGGCTGTCGCTGCGTACGGTGTTGTAGTAATCCCGGAGATGGTCGGGAACGGACGGATGGTCTGAGTCCGGCCCCCGGTTCATCTGGGTCTCTACTTCAAAGACCTCGCCGGGTTGGACCGTCATCGTGACCGGGTTATCGGCCCCGGTCTCGTAGTACAGGACTTCTCGGGTAGCGCGTTGCATTTCCACCATCCGGGCGTCTGGCTGGAGTCACGGCCCGCAGCCGAAGTCTTGAAAACTTCGGAAAACGTGACCACGGTACGCGGGCCAATCCTTACCGCCGTGCGGAGTGCAATCAGCGACGGAATCCGCCAGCCCGCTTGACCCGGAGTCTACGCCCGGCCTGCCCGTACTGCCACGAGTCGGCGTCACTCAAGATTTTCCGAATATGCCGTCCCGGAACCGTGTAGCCCGGCTGGGCGGCTATTTGGATGCGGTTGTTGGGTTACGTTGGTTCTGGCGCTTTGCGTTTGTTCTGGTGGTTCCTCTTCCGGGTTTGCTGCCCGTTCAGCTGTGTCCGGTCCGGTAAATCAGCCCCGGAACTTCGGAGAGGCTCTTGATGCTCGGTCCGTCCCATTCATGGACGTCGACGCGCATGACCGTGCTCAGGTCTTGAGCCTGGTCGTCCAGGAAATAGGCGGAAATACCGAGATCGCGCGCCCCCTGGAGCTCGTTGGAACCCCCGTCGCCGACGAAGATCGACTCGGCAGGCCTGATGCCGAGGTCGGCCATAGCCTTCTCGTAAAGCCGTGCGTCCGGTTTCCTTCGACCTTCCACGCAAGAAAACACGGTCGTCGAGAACAACCCGGCGAACGGCGTCGATGGCCAGACTGCGGGCACGTCAAAGACGCAATCAGACACCAGTCCCAGCGCTATGCCATCGTCGGAAAGCTGTTGCAAGGTCTCGAAACAACCCGGCTTGGGTTCCAGCCAGGGTCCCATAGCGGCGCGACGAATCCGCACGCACTCGGCCAATTGCCCGTTGGACAGCGTGATCCCAGAGAGATCCATCACATGTCCGATCTCACCCTCGGACGAACCGAACGTCCCCTTCAAACGGTCGTCGTTGACGGACATCCAGCGATAAAAGAACTCTTCCGGCGGCAATCCGGCGATACCGGCAATGGAATCGACAACATCCCGATAACCGTTCGCCGGTGGCGAAGGAACAAGGGTGCCAAACAGGTCAAAAAGGACGGCGCGGGTCATTCAATCTCCTGTCCGAGTGTATTTTGCCGAGAAGCATTCAATCCAAATGTAGGGGCGTATGGCACTACGCCCGGGGATGACGCCTTACGCCGTGTCCTGAGGCTTTCGAAGGACCGGGACGTGCGCAGCATTATCAGGCGCGCTGGATACCCGTGATGTACGTAGGCCTCTCCCGCACGTGGAGAGGGGGCACATTCAGGCCCGCAATGATCCTACCTCGCTAATCCAGCAACCGCTCCTCGAACCACAACCGCACCCGCCGCGCGATATCAAGCTGGTGCTCGTACTCCTCCACCCCGTGCGGCTCCCTCGGGTACACGACGAGGCGGGTATCGACGCCTCTGTCTTTTAGCGCCCGGAAGAACTGGTAGCCCTGCTCCACCGGCACGTCCCAGTCCTGCTCGCCGTGCAGCACCAGCGTCGGCGTATCCGCGTTCTTGATGAAGTTGATCGGCGAGAACGCCGCGTGGGCGCTGTCCAGGTCGTACGGGTCGGAGTCGTCGTAATGGATGGCGTCCCAGACGTGCAGGTAGGACCGGCCGTGGAACGACCGCCAGTCGGCGATGCCCGCGCCCATGACAGCCGCCTTGAAGCGATCGCTCTGCGTCACCGCCCAGGCCGACGTGAAGCCGCCGTAACTCCAGCCGCATATGCCCAGCCGATCCCCGTCCGCGATTCCCGTCTCGACGAGATGATCGAGCCCGGCCAGCATGTCCTGGAAATCCTCGCCGCCCATGTCGCCAAGATTGCTCTCGGCGAATTCGAGTCCCCAGCCGGTCGAACCGCGGTAGTTCGGCATGAACACGGCGATTCCCGAATCGGCGATCAGCTTGGCCCAACGGTGATGGTCCTGGTAGTTGAACCTGACGGCTCCGGTCGGCCCGCCGTGCACCATCATCGCCACCGGGATTCGGCCCTCCGTATAGCCCGGAGGTAGTTGCAGTAAACCCTGGATGCGGGTGCCGTCGTTGCCCTCCCAGAACACTTCACGCGTCTCACCGATATCCAGGTCGGACCATTCGGCGTGTACGTCCGTCAGTTTCGTCCACTGGATCTCGCCATTGACGGCGCTCCCGGCGAAAACCTCTGGCAGGTTGTCCGGGTCGTCGATCACCGAAGCGAACACCGGCGCACCCTCCCCGGATGATCGCGAGAAGTTGGAGAAGCCTTTCTTCTCGTTCCACAGGTAGCGGCGTTGCCCGGAATCGAGATCGATCAAACTGATGCCCGACCCTCCGTGGACGTTCGTCGCCGTCAGAATGGCTTCGCCGTTCGGGTGGAACACGCCGTAATGATCCGAGACACCGTGATCCGCGGTGAGGTTTCGCGGTTCACCCCCGGCTGCCGGAACCAGCATCAGGTCTCCGGAGTCGTTGCCGCGATCGCTGTAGATTGACGTCAGGAACGCCACTGATGAGCCATCCGGCGACCACGCGGGTTTCGCAGCGGGACGCCGCTCGTCATAAAGAACCGTGACCTGGTCGGAGCCGGCCTCGAACACCACGAGGCGGTTCAGGTACCAGTCACCCTCATACGGCAGATCGGAAACCACGGCGGCGACGCGTGTGCCGTCCGGCGACACCGCCGCCTCCCAGATCTGAAGCCCGTCCGGCGATACGCACCGGGTCTCGCCGCTCTCGATGTCCACGCTCCACAGGCGCATGTAGCGGTGATCTTCCTCGAAAACGACCTGGTCGGCGCCCGACGCCTGCCGTTCCCGGTCTTCGTCTGCCTCGCCGTCTTCTTTCAGGAACGATATCGAGCGCCCGTCCTCGGTCCATGACATTGGGGAGAGGCTGCGCGGGCTCGGGATATCGCCGCGGACATTCGTCAGCTTGCGCGCCTCGCCGCCCCGGCGCGGGAGCAGGTAGATCTGCCGCTGTCCGTCCTCTTCACGATCCGACAGGAAGGCCAGCGATGTCCCATCGGGCGACCAGCGCGGCATCGTGTCCGATCGCTCGCTGTTCGTCAGGCGTACCGTGTCGCCGCCGTCGACCGCAACGGAATAAATGTTGGCCGGTGGCATCTTCGGCGCAGCCGGTCCCCCCCGGCGGAAGTTATCCGCGACGACAAACGCGACCAGCGTTCCGTCGGGCGATACCTGGGCGTCGTACACGGACGGCAGTTCTACCGACACCTCTGGCGTGAAACGTTTCGACACTTCGACCACTCCGGTGCTGGATTTTCAGGGGATCGGAAAACCCTAACACCGACGAGGCCTTCTCGACGGCCGTCAAAACCAATGAAGTTCTGCCCGGCGCGTCGCCAACCAAAAAGGGGCGCACATAAAGAGCGCCCCTTTGATTGGGCCGGGCCGAGATCGCTCGCCCGGGTACGAAATCCGGAGTTATGCCGCCTGGATCGTGGCTGTCGTCTCGGCTTTCTTCACGAACCGCCCGCCCTTGCCGCGGGTTTTTGCCTTCGGAGCGGCGGCCTTTTCATCCGTCGAGCTCTCCGCATCGGCAACCGGCTCGGCTTCGACAGTGGGTTTTGGAGCCGCTGCACGCCTGGTCTTCTTTGTCGGGGCGTCGGCCATCACTGACTCGGGAGTCAGTTCGGAGCGACGCCGGCGTCGTTCTTTGCGTTCCGATACCCTGGAGGATGCGGTCTTGATCCGCATCGTGTCCGTCAGTATGCGTTGTGTTTCGAGTTCTTCCTCAGCAGCGACACGAGCGCCTTCGATATCGACGGCGATCCTCTGGATCTCCTCGGTCGCCTTTGCTCGAATCCTGGCTACCTCTGCCTCGGCGGTCGCGTTGGCTTCGGAGATTATCGCGGCGGCCTTCGCCTCGGCGTCGAAAATAATTGTGCGGTTCGTATCTTCGGCGTCGTTGAGCATCTTGCGGGCGGCTCGAACCTCGACCGCCGCAGCTTCCTGCGCCTCGCTTCGGACCCGGGTTGAGTCCGCATCCGCCTGTTCCTTGATGGAACGCGCCGTCTCCAGCTCGGATTCAGCCTGCACCTGGAGTTCACGAGCCGTGTCGAGAGTCGCCTTCGCCTCTTCGAGATCTGTCTGGGCCTCGGCCCGGATGTCGGCGCATAACTCTTCGGTCGCCTGGATGGAGTCCTGCTCCGCCTGCTGCCTTGCCTGCTCGGCATCGGCGCGCCGTCGACGCGTGGCATCGACCTCGTCGCGGGCGAAATCCCGGATGAGGAGGGCCTGGCGCCAGAGAGACTCCAGGGATTCCGAGTTCATTTCGTCAGAATGGTTGTTGGATGGCTTCTGAGCCATGCGTACCTCTCGCTGGACTGGTCCCGGATCTCGACGCTGCCAGGGCGACAACGACGACACACTCCCCGATTACCTGTGATCTCCAGACTAGCCGCGCTGGCCGCCGCCGCCGTCCTTGGACTTACCTATAAAAATGGGTGTCTTCACTTACACGTCGGAATTACCGCTCCAGATCATTCAAAGTTGTGATTGACACTGATTTGGCGGCGGCGATACTACGGCGGCGAGATTCCGCAACTACCCGGTGCCACCACGGGGACGCCCTTCAGAGGATCAGTTGAGCGAAGCTATAAACGAATTCGTTGGACTTGAGTCACTGGACGGCCGGGCCGTGGTCGGCAGTCGCATCGTGTGGCACGAGGAGACCGAGTCCACGAACGACGATGCGAGGCTGGCCGCGGAAGCAGACGAACCAGAAGGGCTTGTCGTGATCGCGGACCTCCAGACGGCGGGACGGGGACGAATGTCCCGAACATGGACCTCGCCCCCCGGCAAAGACATCCTTTTCTCCGTGCTATTGCGGCCGGATGCGGCGGACCTGCGCAGGATGCCCCTTGTTGCCGGGCTTGCCGTCGCCAGGACGCTGGACTCGCTTACGGACGAGCCGATTTCTCTCAAGTGGCCGAACGATGTCCGGGCAGCCGGCCGCAAGATATCCGGTTCTCTCGTGGAGTCCGGTAGTTCTGATTCTGGCTATTACGCCATCCTCGGCACCGGCGTGAACGTCAACCTGGATGCCGCGGCGCACCCGGAGATCGCGACGATCGCCACGAGCCTGCGGACTTTGAACGGACGGGCCGCGTCGAGACGCGAAGTCATGCGCAAGCTGCTGTCGGAGATGGATCGCATCTATGCCAGCCCGGAACGCATGGCTACGCTGGTCTCGGACTGGAGCGCGCGGCTGGAAACGATCGGGCAGGAGATCGATGTTCGCTGGGGTGACGACCTGCTGCACGGCGTGGCGGAGGGCGTTGACGATACGGGGCGGCTATTGCTGCGGGATGGTGCCGGGGAGGTCCATCGGCTGGAAGCGGGCGAAGTGACGACCGTACTGACTGACCCTTCTTGATCGAGACGGGTACCATGCCCGCTGATAGATGCCGGCGGCCAGATATATCCAGAGATACCCGGAACACAAGGCGAATGGAGCTAGGCATGGGTGTACTTGATGCCCTGAACCTTGATGGGAAGAACGTCGTAATCACGGGCGGGGGCACGGGCCTCGGCCTCGAAATGGTGCGCGGGATGGCCGAGGCGGGCGCAAACATCGCCATCGCAGGCCGTCGACAGGGCCCGATCGACGAGGCCGCAGAGATGGTCAGGGGCCTTGGACGGCAGTCGATGGCGATCTCCACCGATGTGACCGACACGGCTGCGGTGAACTCGTTGTTTGAGACCGTCCTCGCCGAGTGGGGCGATGTGCACATCCTGTTCAACAACGCCGGCATCGTTCGAGAGGACGGCCGGCCCCCGTTGTGGGAGATCACGGACGAGTCTTGGCGTATCGGCATCGAAACCAATCTCAGCTCCGCGTTCTACTGCGCTCGCGCTATCTCCAAGCACATGGCCGACAGGGGCTCCGGGAAGATCGTCAACGTCGCCTCCGGCTTCGGATTCCGCGGTGGGCGAGACAACTACATGTACACCGCCGGCAAGGGCGGAATCGTGAACATCACTCGCGCCATGGCCGTGAGCCTTGGACGTTACGGGATCACCTGCAACGCCATCGTCCCGGGATTCTTCCCGACGGAGGCGACTCTGGAAACCTCCATGTCACTCCCGCGTGGAGACCTCATCCCGATTGGCCGTACCGGGTTCCCGAAAGAGTTCGGGCCGGTTGCCGTCTGGCTGGCCTCGGCGGCGTCCGACTACATGACCGGCGAGATGTTCATCGTCGATGGCGGCGGGCTGGCCGGGGGCATGGCGCCGACCGGCTACGGGCCGATCACCGAGCTCTCCTGAGAGCCTGCCTGCCCGCATTTTTGATACCCATCTCGCTCATATGAACGTAAGGACACACAATGCCCGTCCCTAATGAATGGACTCTTGAGGGCAAGGTTGCTCTCATCACCGCAGACACGCGCGGCTGGGCGGCGGTGCTCGCCGGAGCGCTCGCCGAGGCCGGCGCAGACGTGGCGGTCGCGGGCCATTCCGCTGAGCACGTCGAGTCCGCAGCGGCCGCCGTGCGGGCGCACGGACGCCGTGCCGCCACGGTAGTCGGTGAGTTCCCCGGATACGCCGAGACAGACGCGGCGGTGGATCAGGCCGTTTCTGAGCTCGGCGGGCTCGACATTCTGGTGAACGCCTCGCTGAACCTGCTCGGAAAGCCGACGCTCGATACGACCGAGTTCGAGTGGAACACGGTGATGGACGCAAACGCCGGCTCTGCATTCCGATGGGCGCGCTCCGCGGGCCGTGTGATGACGGAGCAGGGTAGCGGCCACATCGTTAACGTCATATCGGAGATGGCCGAGCGAGGACTGACAAACCACGCCCCGTTCTCGGCCTCCCAGGCGGCGATCCAGCAGATGACGCGCTCGTTGTCTCTCGAGTGGGGGACCGCCGGTGTACGGATCAACTGCATCGCCACGGGTTGGGTGGAGTTGAATCCGCCGCCGCTTGAGGAGCAGCAGAAGGAGCTCCTGGTTCGCTATCTGCCGTTACGGCGCAAAGGCACGCCGGACGAGATCGCCGCGCTGATGATCTACCTCGCCGGGGACTTCTCGGACTTCACAACCGGCCAGACGATCTACGTAGACGGCGGAGCAATGGCGCACGCCTAGGCCCGGCCGGCCGGCTATTTGGGAATGACTCGTCTCACGATTCGCGTTCAACCCCGGGCTCCACGCGTGCTGAGGCTCTCGAAGCACGCCGTTGTGCGATGACCCGTTTGGAAGGGGATCAACCCTTGCCGGTAGCCCGCATCACTGTTCGCGTCCAGCCCCGGGCCAGCTCCGATGGCGTGCTCGGGTTTCTTGAAGACGGCACCCTGCGGATGCGCGTCACTGCGCCGCCCGTCGATGGCGCGGCCAACACGGCCGTCTGCAAGGTGCTTTCGAAGGCGCTCGGCATCCCGCGATCAGCGGTCAGAGTGACGCACGGGAAGACGGCGCGCAGGAAGATGGTGCAGGTAACGGGGCTATCCGAGGCTGAGGTCCGAGAGCTTTTGGCAAGCTAGGCCGCGGCGTCAATCCGGGCAGCTAGAAAGAACAACACCAGAACCGCAACCATCGGTGAAAAATCGAACATCCCGGCACGCGGAATGACCCGGCTGAGCGGAACCAAAATCGGGTCTGTTATCTGGTACAAAATCTGGACGATCGGGTTGTTCCTCGCCGCCGGAAACCAGGTACTCAGCGATCGGGCAATGATGGCGAATGCCATCACGTACATCAAGAATGCTATGAACTCAAGAGGGTTCACTTCGAACCCCTGCCCAACTCCTCGCCTCGTTCCCACGCAGCCACCGCGGCCTTGACCACCGTGCCCCGGAACCCGGCATCCTCCATCAACTGCAACCCCGCCGCGGTAGTTCCGCCGGGGGACGTGACAAGGTTCCGCAACTCCGCCGGGTGTTTGCCCGTCTCCCGCGCCAGCACCCCGCTCCCGATGATCAACTGTTGCGCCAGCGTATGCGCCATGTCGCGCGGCAACCCGAGCAAAACCCCGGCGTCGATCAGGGACTCCATGAACACGTATACGAACGCCGGACCGCTTGCGCTCACCGCCAGCGCCATATCGACGTACTTCTCGTCGTCCATGTAGATCGCAACGCCCAGCGCGTCCAGCATCTGGCCGGCGAACTCGCGGATCGTGTCCGGCACCTCTGGCGATGCCGACCATGCGCTCATCCCCTCGCCCACCTGCGCCGGCGTGTTTGGCATCACACGGATCAACCGGCCGTGGTTCAGCTTCGTGCCGAGGGTGTGCATCTTCACCCCGGCGAGGATAGACAGGACCGTCTGCTCCGGAGACAGGGACCCGTCGATACCTTCCGCCACACCGTCGAGTTGCTGTGGTTTCACGGCGAGCACGATCAGGTCCGCGCCATCTATCGCAGCCGAGTTATCGGCCACCCCGGTCACTCCGTACGTGCTCTCGAGCGTCGCCCGTCGTTCTGCGACGGGCTCGCCGACCGTTATATCGGCGTCCAGGTTGCCCCGGCGCACTCCGGCGATGATCGCCTCGGCCATCACGCCCCCGCCGATGAATCCCAGTTTCAAGTGGATGCCCCCGTTTATTGAATGACGCGCCCCCCGTTAGGCCACGGCGCAGATTGATTATAAGAACGCAGAGGGAGTCTGACCCTCGTAGACCCTTGACCTGTTCGGTCGTTATGCCAGAAAAATAAAAGACGCCTCGCAGCCGGGCTAATCCGGCCTTACGCCCGTCGCGAGCTGCGTCGCCAGCTTGATCGCCTCCCTCATACTCACCGCCTGTGCGACGCCCTTGCCCGCGATATCGAACGCCGTTCCGTGGTCTACGGACGTCCGTATCCACGGGATTCCCAGGTTCACGCTTACGGATTCCTCGAACCCGTGGACCTTGATCGGGATGTGACCCTGGTCGTGATACAACACGACAACGACATCCCACCGGCCTGCGATCGCCTGGTTGAATACGGAGTCCGCCGGGATGGGGCCGTTTGCGTTGATGCCCAGCGCCTTCGCGTCCTCGACCGCTGGACCCACGTCCGTGATCTCCTCGTCGCCGATCATCCCGTTCTCGCCGCCGTGCGGGTTGAGCGCCGCCACGGCGATCTTCGGGTCTTCAAAGCCCCACTGCTTGAATGTCTCATCCGTGAGCTTCGTCGCCATCAGGATGTTTTCACGCGTCGCGTACTCCGCAGCCCGCTTGAGCGATCGATGGGTGCTCAGGTGCATGCAGCGCAGATTCCCGGACACCAGCATCGTGGCGACATAGTCCGAGCCGGACATCCGCTTGAACACCTCCTGGTGTCCCATGTCCCTGGATCCGGCCATGCTCAGCGCCTCTTTGTTCACCGGCGCCGTCACCATCGCGTCCGCCCCGCCGTCCTGGCACAACCGTACCGCGCGCTCTATCCACGCGTGCGCCGCCTTTCCCGAGAGGGCCGAAAGCTCGCCGACGGGAAATTCGGCGTCCTCAAACCCGTCGACGTTCAACACGTCGATCACCCCGGGCTCTTCGCCCGCTCCTTCGATCGAGTCCACGGCGCGGGCACGTAACCCGACGCCGGTGTCATCTATCCCGCGCTGCATCGGCCGAAGCGCTCCAACCACCACCGGCCGCGCCATCTCGTAGGCGCCGGTCTCCGCGAGTGCGCGCGCCACGACTTCGGGCCCGATCCCGGAAGGATCGCCGAGCGTTATTGCGAGTAAGGGGCGGTCCGGTCCTGGCATCGTCAACTCCGACTGGGCTCAACTGCATGATCCGCCTGCGCGGCGTGACAACGAATGTTAACGGGTCACGCAGGACGACCGATCACCCCGGACGCGACAGGGCGCCCGCTAAATAACGGGCGCCCTGTCCTCATCTGCGTCAGCCTGGCCTTGCGGCCGGGCTTCTTTCCAGGGCTGTCCCTCTTTCAGGGATCTACCCCCGGCCCGATGAATCTTCTCCTAGTTGCCGAACGCTGCGAGGGCGTTTGCCAGAGCGTCGCCTTCGAAGACATCGTCCACGTCCACGCCGTCCACGCCGAATTCCAGTGCGGACGGGTCAAAGTCGGCGTCCCAGCCCAGGGCCTTCAACTCTTCCTCCGTCGGGCCATCACCGGACTCGCCGTCGAACTGCTTCAGCAGGTCCTCGAACGAACCGAAGCCGCCCATGCGCTGTGCCTCGTCGCCGATCAGCTCGCCCCGGACGTCCAGGTCGAAGCCGTCGAAGTCGAGAACGTGGTCGCCGAAGCCTTCTTTGGCATCGTCGTCCAGGTTTGCTACGTGGTCAAACTCGAAGCCCGTCAGCGCGTCCACGTCCATGCCCGTCATGTGGTCACGGCCGAAACCGGAGACCGCTTCGGGATCGAAGTGCTCGACCTGTGTGGCGTCGAAACCCTCCATTGCGAACGGGTCGAAGTGCTCGAACTGTTCCTTGTCGAAGGCGCCCATCGCCAGCGGGTCGAAGTTTTCGAAATGCTTGGCGTCAAAGCCTCCCATTGCGAGCGGGTCGAAATTCTCGAACTTCTCGGCGTCGAAGGCGCCCATCGCTGCCGGGTCGAAGTGCTCGACCTGGTCCGGGTCGAAGCCAGCAAAGGCCGTCGGGTCGAAGTTCTCGAACTGCTCGGCTCCAAATCCACCCATAGCGAGCGGGTCGAAGTGGCCGACCTTCTCCGCGTCAAAGACGCCGATGAGGGCCGGATCGAAGTTCTCGAAGTGGTCCGCCCCGAAACCACCGAAAGCCTGCGGGTCGAAGTTCTCCAGGTGCTCCGGTACGAATCCATCGATTGCGTTGGGGTCGAAGTTACCGACGTGCTCGGGTCCGAACCCTGCCATTGCCTGCGGATCGAATGCTGCGATGTGATCCGGTCCGAAACCGCCCATTGCGAACGGATCGAAGTTCCCGACCTTCTCTGCGTCGAACACGGTTACGAGCGTCGGGTCGAAGTTACCGAAGTGCTCCTTCCCGAAACCACCGAAGGCCTGCGGGTCGAAGTTCTCCAGGTGCTCCGGCTTGAAACCGTCGACAGCGTTGGGGTCGAAGTTACCGACGTGCTCCGGTCCAAACCCGGCCATTGCCGAGGGATCGAAGTTGGCGATGTGCTCCGGCCCAAACCCGGCCATTGCGTTGGGGTCGAAGTTCTGG
>JASLLE010000032.1 GCA_030747175.1 Dehalococcoidia bacterium
GTCTTCAACCCCGCCGGCGAGTTGCTGGGGGTGATCCTGACGCCGGACCGAAACGCCAACCTGGACTTTGGCGGACCGAACGGGACGACACTGTTTATCGGCGTGAATACGGAGGCGTACTCGGTCGAGGTGAATGCGCGACGGGCGGCGAGGCCTTGATACTGTCGTCCGAGTGATGGCCTTCTCCGTCACCCTTCCCCGGAAGGACAGGCTCCCGGCCCTCTCCTGCTGGAAGAGGGTTGGGGTGAGGGAGGTTCAAGGTTCGGCACAGACGCTGTCACTTCGCCGCAGGGCGCGCTGGTGAAGGTCCCTCGTCCTTCCGATACCGGAAGGATCGGGATGACGATGATAGAACAGTGCCCTGAGGCTCTCGAAGGGCCGGGTCCTGTGACAACGTCCATCGTCAGCGGTCGCGCTGGCCGCCTGGATGGATCGCGATCCGTTCCAGGTTCATCTCACGCCAATCCCTTTTCGGATGGAGGGGCAAGTTGACACTCTTTCTGTGACCGGCCATTTACGCTGGATTCGATTTAACCTTCTCCCTCACCCTTGATTTACGAGGGGCTCTCCCGCCGGAAGAGAGGGATTATTGACCACCGTGCATTCAGACAACCCCTCAAATATCCCCTGCGTCCTTGCGATCGACATCGGCAGTTCGTCGGTGCGAGCGACGGTCTACGACGCGCGCGCCGATGTCGTGCCCGGCCTCAGTATCGCCACGCCGCACGTGACACCCACCACGCCCGATGGCGGCGCAGCCGACGACGCGGCGGTCTTGGCCGATGTAGTGGAGCGGACTATCGACGCGTTGCTGGCGCTGGCCGGTGATGCCGCGTCCGATATCGTCGCCGTTGGATTGGACACCTTCGTCGGCAACCTGCTCGGGCTAGACGAGAACGGCCGCCCGACGACTCCCGTCTACACGTACGCGGATACGCGTTCGCTGGAAGAGGTCGCACGAATGCGACGCGACCTCGATGCGGTCGATGTCCACCAGCGCACCGGCGTCACGCTCCACACGGCATATGCGCCCGCCCGCCTGCTCTGGGTCGCCCGCAACGCCCAACGGGCGTGGGAGGAAACAATCCGGTGGGCCGACTTCGCGACCTACCTGTACGGGCGCTGGTTCGGCCGCGAGGCGGCCTGCAGCAGCTCGGTCGCTTCCTGGAGCGGGCTTCTAAACCGCCACACACAGGACTGGGACGAAACGCTTCTTGAATACACGGGCATCTCGGCGGATCGATTGCCGAAGCTCGCCGATTACGGCGATGTTATGCAGGGCCTCTCTCCCGAATACGCGGCAAAGTGGCCGGCGCTGAGCGACGTTCCGTTCTGCCTGGCCATCGGCGACGGCGCAGCGGCGAACGTCGGAGAGGGCTGTTCGGCGCCCGGGTCGACTGCGCTCACCGTTGGCACCACGGGCGCGGTGCGGGCCGGCGTGCCGATGCCTCTCGCCGAAGTTCCACGGGGACTGAGCGTCTATAACCTGTCTCGAAATAGCATCCTGCTCGGCGGCGCAGTCACGGACGCCGGGGGGTTGTTCGCATGGATGTCGGACACCCTGGACGTCCCGGACCCGGCAACGCTGGAATCGGAGCTAGCGGCGCTTTCCCCGGACGGACACGGCCTCACCGTCCTGCCCTTTCTGCGGGGAGAGCGCAGCCCGGGATGGCTGGACGACGCCCGGGGAGCCGTGATCGGATTACGGGCCAGTACGACGCCGGCCCAGATCGTCCGGGCCGGACTGGAATCCGTCGCATACAGATTCGCCCTGATCGCGGACCGGCTATCCACCGTGGTACGCTCCGGGCCGGAGATCGTTGTCGGCGGAGGCGCGGCCCAGAGCTCGCCCACATGGCTGCAAATGTTTGCGGACGTCCTCGACCGGACGGTCGTCGAATCGGGAGAGCCGGAGACCACCAGCCGGGGCGGCGCGATCTTTGCGCTCGAAAGCGCGGGCGTGATCGGCTCGCTGGACGATCTTCCTGCACGGCGCGGCAGGCGATACACTCCGGACCCCGCCTCGACCGAGGCGTATCGAACCGGCTTGGAGCGGCACCACACGCTCTATCACTCGCTGCTCGATCCTCCGGGCTCGGACGGCTCCTACAGCAGCGAGTGCGACCACGACCCGGTTTGAGAAATCGCCCGGGTCCAGGTTACGCCCGAGATCAGATTGCAAAGGAGATGGCGTTGGAATCTGGCGCACCCGATCAACTCAGTGTAAACGCCATCCGCTTTCTCTCGGCAGATGCGATCCAGGAGGCCAACTCCGGCCACCCCGGCGCGCCGATGGGCGCAGCGCCGCTCGCCTACACGCTCTGGGACCGATTTCTCCAGCACAACCCGTCCAACCCGGAGTGGGCGAATCGAGACAGATTCGTCCTGTCCAACGGGCACGCTTCGATGCTGCTCTACAGCCTGCTGCACCTGACCGGCTACAACCTGCCGATGGAGCAGATAAAGCAGTTCCGCCAGTGGGGCAGCATCACGCCGGGTCACCCCGAACGGGGCGTCACCCCGGGAGTAGAGATCACAACGGGCCCGCTCGGCCAGGGTTTCGCCAACGCCCTCGGGATGGCGATCTCGGAGAAGATGCTCGCGGCGCGCTACAACCACCCGGGACACGAGATCATCGATCACCGTACCTACGCGCTGGTCTCGGATGGCGACCTCCAGGAGGGTGTCGCGTCGGAGGCGGCGTCGCTCGCCGGCACACTGGGTCTCGACAAACTCACTTACCTGTACGACGACAACAAGATCACGATCGAAGGCCACACCAGCCTGGCGTTCCGGGAGGACGTGGCGGCCCGCTTCCGGGCATACGGCTTCGAAGTGATCGGCCCGGTCGATGGCAACGACATCAACGCTCTGGATGAGGCCATCGGGCAGGCTCAAACAGCGTACCGCAAGCCGTCACTGATAGTGGTCCAGACGACGATCGGCTACGGGTCTCCAAACAAGGCGAACACGCCCGGCGCCCACGGCGAGGCGCTGGGCGCGGAAGAGCTGGCGGCGACGCGAGAAGCGCTGGGCTGGGAGCACGGCGCGTTCGAGATACCCGCCGACGTGACGGACCATATGCGAAAGGCGCTCGACCGGGGCGCACGCGCTGAGGAGGAATGGGCCGCCCGGCTGGCCGCGTACAGCGCTGCCTACCCGGAGGATGCCGCGTCGTTAAAACGCGACCTCGCGGGCGAACTGCCGACAGGCTGGGACGCCGGGCTGGATGCGCTGTATGACGCGTTCAATGACCCCGTCGCCTCCCGGGCCGTATCGGGACGGGCGCTGGCCGCGATCACCGAGCGCGTGGGCAACCTGATCGGCGGCTCTGCCGATCTTGCGCCGTCCAACAACACGCGTGTCCAGGGCCGCGGATCTTTCCAGGCCGAAACCTATCCCGGGCGGAACATGCACTTCGGGGTTCGCGAGCATGCGATGGGCGCTGTCGCCAACGGGATGGCCGCACACGGCGGGCTGATCCCGTATACCGGCACCTTCCTGGTCTTCTCTGACTACATGCGCCCCGCCCTGCGGCTGGCGGCGATGAGCGGGCTTCACTCGGTCTTCATATACACGCACGACTCGGTCGGCCTCGGCGAGGATGGTCCGACACATCAGCCGATCTCCCAGTTGATGAGCCTGCGTTCGATCCCCGGGCTCGTCGTGATCCGCCCGGCTGATGCCCACGAGACGCTGGAGGCGTGGCGATTTGCCGTAACGCACGACGGACCGGTCGTACTCGCGCTGAGCCGGCAGGCACTGCCAACGCTACAACGTGATAGCGACACGGGAGCGGCCGAACTGGCTCGCGGGGGATATGTGGTGACCGCAGGCGGCGAAGATCCCGATGTGTTGTTGATCGGTACCGGTTCCGAGGTGTCGCTCGCGCAGTCGGCTGCGGGACTTCTCGCTGAGGACGGGGTCGCGGCACGCGTGGTGTCCATGCCGTCGTGGGAACTTTTCGACGCACAGCCGCCCGGGTACCGGGACGGCGTCCTCCCGCCATCGATCCGGGCCAGGGTATCGATTGAGGCGGGTGCATCGATAGGGTGGGCGCGTTACATAGGTTTAGACGGGGCATCGATAGGGATGAACGGTTACGGGGCGTCGGCTCCCGGGCCGGAAGTACTGGCAAGGTTCGGCTTTACGGCGGAGAATGTTCAGTCCACCGCGCTGTCGATCATAGAAAACCTTCGATAATCCCCCAGCAGGACAATCCTGGAACGCAGATACCTGAAACACACGGAGCATCAATGAAGATCGCCATCAGCGGCGACCACGCCGGGCTTGAACTGAAGAACTACATCAGGGACTACGTATCCGGACTGGGCCACGAGGCCGTCGATCACGGAGCGTTCGAGTACGACGCCGACGACGATTTCCCCGATCTTGCAGCGCCGGTCGCTCGTGCCGTGGCCAACAAAGAGGTGGACCGGGGCATAATCGTCTGTGGCAGCGGCGTAGGAGCGTCCGTCGCTGCGAACAAGGTCCCCGGCGTGCGCGCCGCCATGTGCCACGACACTTATTCAGCGGCGCAGGGCGTCCAGCATGACGATATGAACGTACTTTGCGTGGGAGCCCGGATCATCGGCGTGGCGCTCGCGGAGGCGCTGGTCGATGCCTTCCTCGGCGCGGAGATGGACAAGCACCCGAGGTTTCAGCGTCGCCTGGACAAGGTGATCAAGCTGGAACGGGAATCCCTGGGGGGGCCAGGAGGCCGAAATGCCTGAAAACGCCGGCAACACCATCCAGAAGGCCCACGCCGCCGGACAGTCGATCTGGTTCGACTACATCAGCCGGGATCTGATCGATTCCGGCGAGTTGAAACGGCTGGTTGAGTCCGGGGTGCGAGGGGTGACCTCCAATCCCGCCATTTTCCAGAATGCCATCTCCGGGTCAAGCGATTACGACGCCTCCCTGACCCGGTACAGCGCAGAAGCATCCGATCCGGCATCGATCTTCGAGTTTCTGGCTATCGATGACGTGCGAGACGCCGCCGATGTGTTGCGCCCGGTGTATGACTCGTCAAACCGCGCAGACGGGTTCGTGAGCATCGAGGTCAATCCCCTGCTCGCGGCTGAAACAGACGAGACGATAGCCGAGGCGCGCAGGCTGTTTTCTGCTATCGGCCGGCCAAACATCATGATCAAGGTTCCCGGTACCCCGGAAGGCGTACCCGCGGTCCGAAAGCTGATATCGGAGGGCATCAGCGTCAACGTGACCCTGTTGTTCTCGCTGTCCGCATATCGGGAGGCGGCAAAGGCGTACATCGATGGACTGGCCGATTACGTTGAAGCCGGGGGCGACGATCTCGGAGGAATATCAAGCGTGGCCTCGTTCTTCGTCAGCCGTGTTGATACATCGGCCGATAGCGCGCTGGACGGCGTGAGCGGGGGCGACGAGATCGCCGGCAAGATCGGGATCGCAAACGCCCGGCTGGCGTACGACACCTTCCGGGATCTGATCGCCTCCGAGCGCTGGCGGGAGCTTGCCGAACGCGGCGCTCTCCCGCAACGGCCCCTATGGGCGAGCACCGGCGTCAAGAATCCGGAATATTCGGATGTTCTGTACATGGACGAGCTCATGGGGGCCGACACGGTCAACACCGCCCCACCGGCGACGCTGGACGCCTTCCTGGACCACGGCATCGTCGCCGAACGCGTGACAGTCGGGGTGGAAGACGCCCGGGCGCACATGGCCCGTCTCGAAGAGCTGGGAGTCAGCCTGGACGCGATCACGGGCGACCTGCTTGTCGCCGGGGTGAAGGCCTTCGCCGACGCTTTCGAGGGATTGATGGAGGTCATCGATTCCAGGTGCCGGGAACTCTCCGGCGCGCCGGCCTCGGACTGATCTGCCCGGTATGTCCGACTGGCGGGACCAGGTCGAGAGCGAGCTGAACGCACTCACCCGGCGGAACACGGTCGATGCGTTGTGGCGACGCGATCCGTCCGCGTGGACCGCTCCCTCGCCGGGCGGCACGCCGGCCGGGGACGCTACCGGCTGGCTCGATCTGCCGGGCCGCATGGCCGGTCTCGCCGACGAGTTGAACGGGTTCACCGATGACGCACGAGACGACGGATTTACCGATGTTATCTTGCTCGGAATGGGGGGAAGCAGCCTCGGCCCGCTGGTCCTCGGACGCGTGTTCGGGACGGCTCCCGGATACCCGCGATTGCACGTCCTGGACTCCACCGTTCCCGGCCAGATCACGGCGGTACGCGATCGGGTAGATCTCCATCGATCCCTGTTCCTGGTATCGAGCAAGTCCGGCACGACCATCGAGCCGCTGACGCTTGCGAATTACTTCCGGGGGACACTTGAGGAGATGGGTATCGAGAAACCCGACGCCCAATTCGTCGCGCTCACCGACCCCGGATCGTCCCTGGAGAAGATGGCTGTTGAGCGCGAGTTCAGGCGTGTGTTCAATACTCCGGCCGACGTGGGTGGGCGATTTTCAGTGCTGTCGCGTTTCGGGCTCGTGCCCGCTGCGCTCATCGGCGTCGACCTGGAAAGACTCTCCCGAACGGCGGTGGAGATGGCGACGGCATGTGGACCGGGCGTTGATCCGAGAAACAACCCGGGCGCCCTGCTCGGCGCAACCCTGGGCGGATTGGCGGCAAACGGCCGGGACAAGGTCACAATACTGACTTCACCGGAGCTGGCATCCTTCGGCCTCTGGGTCGAACAACTCCTCGCAGAATCGACCGGCAAGATCGGTTACGGCCTCGTGCCCGTGGCCGGAGAGCCGCTCTACGACGCGTCCGCCTACGGGGACGATCGTAATATCGTGTACCTGCGCCTCGCCGGAGACGACAACGGGCGCACGGACGCACACGCCGACGCGCTTGAGAACGCCGGTCACCCGGTCACCCGGCTAGAACTTGACGGCAGGTACGATCTCGGCGCGGAGTTTTTCCGCTGGGAATTTGCCGTGTCGGTAGCCGCGACATCGATCTCCGTCTACCCGTTCGACCAGCCCGACGTGGAAAGCGCAAAAGAGTTCACACGTAAACTGCTCGCGTCGTCAGGGAACACCCCGCAAACCCTGCCAGGCGCCATGGTTTTGGCAGAGGTGGTCGAGACGGTGACGCAGGCAAAGCCCGGCGATTACGTCGCCGTCCTTGGATACCTCCCCGAATCCGCGAATACAGACAACGCCGTATCAGAACTCCGCAGCGCCATCACCGGCCGTACCGGAACCGCCACGACGTCTGGCTACGGCCCTCGCTACCTTCACTCGACGGGACAACTTCACAAAGGCGGTCCGGGTGGCGTGATCGGCCTTGCGCTCGTGGCGGGAAACGAAGAAGCTCTGGCCGCGCCCCGGGCGGGCGCGGACGGGAATCAGAGAACTGGCTACGGGTTTGAATCTTTATTCGTTGCCCAGGTCCTTGGCGACCTTGAAGCCCTGCGGGCGCAGGGGCGTCGAAACACTGTGGCGGTGTTGCAACCACCATACGCGGATGGGATACGAGCTATCGCGGCGGCGCTCAGTGCCACTCCGTACTAGTGGTTAACAAACCGGGCGCGGAACGCAACATTGCGGGGGAGAAAACCCGTGCTAGAATCGCCGCCCGCCGGGATATGCTGGGAGTAAGCTGGAACTAATCGAGTGATTCAGACGGAACGCCATCCGGACGACACCTCCGGCACGGGCATCCGACGGGGCCGCAATTCCACGACGATACTGGGAGCGGTCTGAGAGGGACCCTCGAAAATGCCAACGGACAGCTCAGAAACACCCAAGATGGTTATTGCGGTAGACCACCGCATTGACCTGTTCACGGAACTTCTGTCCGCCAGCCCGGTACATCCGGCGGCGGCCGAACGCGAGCGCGCCGCAGACCTGAAGCAGGTCGTGTTCGAAGGCCTCCTGAAGGCGGTCGAGAACGGCGTGCCGAAATCACAGGCCGCTATATGGACGGATTCCGACCTGGGCGAGTCGATCCTGCTGCGCGGCCGCGGGATGAACCTGAACACCATGATGTCAGTGGAGCGGGCGCGCGTGGCGGAGTTCAGATTCGAAGACGCGCTTGGTTTCTCGGAGCGGCTGTCCAATCTCGACGTCACCTACGCGGCGGCACGCGTGCCGTACAACCCGGGTGAAGAACCGCAGGTCAACGAGGCTCAGCAACGGAAGTTGCGCAGGCTGAGCGAGATTTCACGATCCAGCGGACCGCGCCTGACCCTGGAACTTGTCATGCGCCCGACCCAGGCGCAACTCGATCAGTCGGGCAGCGTCGCGGCTTGGGACGAAAACATACGTCCGGGACTGATCGTGCAGGCGATTCGAGAGTTGCAGGATGCCGGCGTGGAGCCGGACCTGTGGGCGCTGCGCGGCATCGACAACCCGGCGGCGATGGCCACGGCCACCGCCCAGGCGCAGGTTGATGATCGCAAGGCCGGCGTGCTGTTCACGCTGGGCGATGATCCTTCGGGAGAGCCGGACCTGGACCAGGATTTGATCAACCTGGCCGCACGCACGCCGGGATGCCGGGGGCTGGTTATCGGCCCGGCGATTTACGCAGCCGACCTGACTGCGTACAACGCCGGAGAGATCGAACGAGACCAAGCGGCGGCCCGGATAGCGGAACGTTACAACGCCGCCTACACGAGATATACCGACGCTCTTCGAACCTCCGACGTCATCTAAAACCCCCGAATCCGAGTTCGGCCACGGGTTCAACGAACCCGGCCGACGGGCAATCGGTTAACGGCTCCGATACATGATTCGCGCTTTTATTTTCGATCTCGACGGTACGCTGGTCGAGACCGAGCTACTGAAGGCGCAGGCGTACGCCGCCGTGTCGCAAGACTTGCTCGACCTGCAAGGACCAGACGAGCGCGCCATCGACGTTTATCGCCGCATAGTCGGCGCGACCGACGAGACGGCCGCCCGTGCGATGGTCGAAGAACTCGGGTTATCGGACAGCATCACCGGTCTGGCGCACGGCCCGGAAGAACCCTGGCGGGTGCTGAGCCGCCTCCAGGCCGAGCGCTATCGCTCAGAGTTTGCCACCGGGACTCGCCTGAGATCTGCCGCGTACCGACACTCCCTCGATCTGCTGCGAGAACAGGCGGCTTCCGGGATGTTGGTGGCGGTCGCGACGTCTTCTATGACGGAACAGGCCGGACGCGTGACGGAACATCTCGGGATAAGGCGCCTGTTAGATGCCCTGGTCGGGCGCGATCAGGTTACAAACGGCAAGCCAGATCCCGAGATCTATCTGAAAACTGCGGAGGAGTTGCGTGTGGCGCCGGACGAAGTAATCGTCGTAGAGGACTCCGCAACGGGTCTCGAAGCGGCGGTACGCGCCGGGATGCGCTGCATTGCAGTAGCCAGCGCGTTCAGCGCAGACGGCCTCAAGACGCAGACCCTGCTCGACCGGCGCTGGTGTGTCTATCGGCCTGAAGACCTGGCGGATGTTGTGCAACGTCACCTGTCTGAGGCCGGTTAAGCCGGCCTGGACCGGGCAGAGGCGATTCACCCGTCTGCGGTAAACTGCGCCCGCCCGCCTTGTAGTTCGGTCGGCGTATCTGCGACACGACACACCACCACCCCGCGCCACCTCACCCGCAAAGGAAACCCGATGCCAGAGAAGATCGTCACCGCAGGCGACATGAAGTTCCGAGTCGTCCCGGGATGGCCCGGCCCGGACGGTAGCAAGTTCCGTGAGGTCGCCGGGGTCGCGGTCGATTCCCGGGGGCTCGTTTACGTCTTCAACCGCGGCGCGAACCCGGTGATGGTGTTCGAGCCGGACGGGACGCTGCATGACGAGTGGGGTGGAGACCTGTTCACCCGGGCACACAACATCACCATCGGCCCGGACGATCTCGTCTACGCGGTGGATGTCGCCGAGCACACGGTTCAGAAGACAACGACATCCGGCGAAGTTCTGATGACGATCGGAAACAAGGGTCAGCCTTCTGATACCGGGATTACGACGGACTACAGGACCATCACCCACGGCGGACCGCCGTTCAACCAGCCGACAAAGGCCGCGCTGAACGCCGACGGCGACATCTTCGTATCGGACGGGTACGGGAACGCGCGCGTCCACCGCTTCGCCCCGGACGGAACGCTTAAGAACTCTTGGGGGGAGCCGGGCGATGGGCCGGGACAGTTCAACCTGTCGCACGCCGTGGCGGTCTCTCCCGACGGCCGCGTTTACGTCTGTGATCGTGAGAACTCGCGGATGCAGGTGTTCACGCAGGACGGCGAGCACCTGGACACCTGGGACGAGGTGAGCCGCCCATGCGATGTTTTCGTCGGCCCGGACGGGCTGGTGTACGTCGCGGAACTCGGCCACAAAGGCGGACTGGGGCTCGCTGCCCCCACCGACAACCCGGGCATCCCGAGCTTGAGCATCTGGACGGTCGACCACGAACTCGTTGGCAAATGGGGAAGCGACGATATCTTCGAGCCGGGCTCGTTCTTCGCGCCGCACGGGATTGCCATCGGCCCGGACGGCAGCGTTTACGTCGGCGAGGTGACCGTTTCAGGAGACGCCGGGCGGGGCACCTTCCCGGATAGCTACAGGTCTATCCAGAAGTTTGAGCGGGTAAGTTGAAGACACACCCGGCGTTAACAGACCGCGCTCACGGCCACCGGCGTACCGTGCGTGCGTGACGGAACGGGCCCGCCCGGAGTCCCGGGAAAGCCGCCGGAGTATCGAGGAATCAATCCGATAATGCTGAGCGAGCGCGAGTTGCGGGATATCCACCAGGAGCTCGCGGACTGGGTTAACGAAGCGGAGGGTTCGCACGACCCCGTTCGGCCCCCGGAGCAGTTGATAGACGACGTGCGAGGCGCTTTAAGCGCCGTGGCGGAAGAACGGGCTCACCGAAGGTTGATGTGATCCAGGCCGATCACCAGTCAGCATGTGTCTGGGAAGTGGTGGATCGAGTCAGGCGGCGTTGATTGGTTCCATCCGCGTCCATCACGAACAGGTCAAAATCGCCGCTGGTATCAGACAAAAACAAGATCTCTGATCCGTTGTCGGACCAACGAGGCCCCTTTTCCACGGTTTCGTTTACCGTCAGTTGCTCCAGCTCTTCGCCGTCCGCGTCAACCGCGTAAATCTCTGACCGTTGGTGAACACCAGTCGATCAGAATCGGGCGACCAGTCGAAGTCCGGCAGGCCATTCGAGATCTCGGCAATCTCCACAGGCGCTGACCCATCCCGGTTGATTACGAAAAGCTCCACCGTCCCGTCATCATCCCTGGAAAGATACGCAATCTGTTCGCCGTCCGGCGACCATCGTGGGTAAGAATCCATCGCACCGGTAAGCTGGAGAATGTTCACTCCATCCGGATTCTTGATGTATACGCCTCGCGACTCGGAATCGCCCGACAGGGCATAGGCAAACCAGTCAAGACTGGACGACCATCCGCCGAGCGTCGGGACCGACGTGGAGTTCGCCAGCAGAGAACTCAGATCCTTCCCGTCCCGTGACAGTTGAATGAAGTAAAGGCCATCGTCATCTTTGCCCGAAAAAGCGAACCCGTCACCTCCCGGGGCCCAGGCGATGCCTGTCGGCGCTCCCTCGATATCGATCGTATCGGGAGACGCTTCGGGGTCGTCAGACAGACGCGTGATAGTGAGGCCATCGCCCTTGTCGGCGAGCACAAGCGTCTCGTCGCCGCCGGGCGACCGCAGAATATCGGCAATTCCAGTGAGCCCATCCAGGAGCGGTTCGGGATCCTCCTCGGTATCGGAGGTGTCCGATAGCAGATACACGGTGAATTCATCATCGGTTTCCGAAACGAACGCGACTTTTCGGACCGAATCACCGCCGCTTACGAGGATGACGATCACGATGACGACGACGACGATGGCGAACAACGCGAGGAACGCGGCGAGTAGTCGAGGGTTCTGGATTATCGCTAGCAATTCAGGCTCCACTCCCGTTTTTCGGTCCCCGGCATCAGTTCTTTATCCAGTCCAACATAATTACCGTGTCCCCTGTCAATTCGGGCCAACGTCGAGTCACCGCGATGATTCTGACGACCGGCTCGACCGGCTCCCGAAGCTTGCGGGAAGTTGTCCGGGGAACTGCGCTGCCACCCGTTGTTAACTCCCACCGCCCCGGAATACCCGTCCAATCCACCGCGCCACCCGAATCATCCCGGACGCCCCCCCGGCAGAAGATGAGGCTTCACCGGCCGAGGATATGATCGTCGCCGAACTCGGTTCTCCGTCCCATGCCGTCGCAGGAAGCGGGTCCGTGGTCAGCACTCGAGCCACGATCGCCGTGATGTTGTCGGTCCCGCCGGCGGTATTGGCCATATTCACAAGAATATCTGCCGCCTCTTCCGGCTGTTTGGCTCCGAGTACGGCGGCTATGCGGTCAGCGGCGACCATGCCATACAGGCCGTCCGAACAGAGGAGCAACGTGTCCCCCGGAAACAACTCGGATTTGAGGGTGGCCGGGTCCACGTCGGCGGCCGTGCCGACCGCCCGTGTGAGCAGGTTTCTTCTCCGGTCCGTGGCCGCCTCGGCCGCAGTCATAGCGCCGCGAGCAACCTCTTCGGCGACCCAGCTGTGATCGGGCGTTAACTGCTCCAGGGTGTGGTTGCGATACAGATATATGCGGCTGTCTCCGACGTGACCCATCCAGAGGGTGTCTCCGGTAATAACCGCTATCGACAGCGTCGTCGCCATCGCCGCGCCACCCTGTCGTTCAACGGCGGCATCGAATACCTGTCGATTTATGTCGAGCACAGCCGAGTGCAACAGCGTCGGAAGATCCACGTCCGAGATGTCTGCCGGTCCCGCCGCCCGGCCCAGCATGTTGGCCACACCGTCTACGGCAATCTGGCTCGCTATTTCGCCGCCTTCCTGTCCGCCGACACCGTCCGCCACGGCAAGGACTCCGCCAACTCCAACGGGCGTATTGGGGGGCAAAAGCGCGCAATGGCTGTCTTCGTTATTCGTCCGGACCATACCGGTATCGCCCCGGACCCCGATAGCAAGTTGCCGACGGGCGGGAATGCCACTCACCGAGTCCATGGTCATGATTGAACCGAGAGGGGATCCATGACGACGATCGTGGCGCCGCCAAGAACTATCTTGTCACCACCCTTGAGTTCGTCGCCCTTGACCTCCTGTCCATCCACGATGGTTCCTGCAACACTCCCGAGGTCATAAATAATGAAACGGTCGGTTGATCTTCGGATCACGGCGTGACGGCGGCTGACCAGGGGATCGGTCAACAGAATCGTTCCCTCTGAACGGCCTATCACGTTATCGCCCTCCACCAGTTGGAAGGTCTTCCCGGAATCGGGACCGGACTGGACGATGAGGACTCCGCCCGCCTGTGGCGGAGCCGGCACACCTACCATGGTCGCGTCGGTGGAGCCGGAGGTCGCGGGAGGAGCCGCGCTCTGCGCGGGATCTACGTCCACCATCATCAACACCGTGTCACCCACTTTGATCTGGCTGGTGGTGGACAACGAGGCCGGTACTGACTTACGTCCGTTCAGTTCCGTGGCTCCCGAACTCGACACGTCAAACAGCGTCAATTTATCGTCTTCTGCCACCACCAGGGCGTGGTGGCGGCTGACGTCTGAATCGCTGAGTACAAGATCGTTTCCTGTGTCACGCCCGATCGTGTTGGCGCCGACTTTGACCTGGTAAGTTACGCCCTTTGACGGCCCTTCAACAACGGCAAGCCAGGCCATCACCGTCGTCGGTTCCGGCGCAGCGGAAGCGACCATGGTCTGTGCCGCCGCACCGCCCGCCGGGGCCGCGGGAGCCGCCGGAGCAGGAGCCGGTGTTGAATCAGAAATTTCCGTCGGGGCGTCCGGGGCGCTTCCGGTCGGAGAACCCTGCATAAAGAGGACGTCGGTGGATCCCAGCCGCAATGTCGCCCCGGACTCGAGTGGGACCGCCTCCTGCGCCTGCGAGCCTTCCACCAGTGTTCCCCCGGAACTACCGACGTCCGTCAGGCAATACTGGCCGTCAACGAAGGTGATCTCCGCGTGTTGCCTGCTAACACCATCGTCGGCGATAACGATGTCATTCTCAGATCCGCGTCCGACGCGCGTGCCTCCACTGGCGAGCGGTATGGTCTGGCCTGCGTTCGGCCCGGTTTGGAAGACCAGCCACGCCGGTGGCGGTGCTGACTCAGAATCGGTCTCCGGCCCAAATGTGGACGCCGGGGAGACGGGGGAGACGATGGTCGCTCCCGCGCTCTGGGGCGCGTCCAGAACGAGCGTCTCCGTGGGCGAGGCGCCGGACTCGGCGGTGTCGAATTCGTCGGCCGCCTCCCCCTCATCGATTTGCGCCTCAACCGCTTCATCGGGTTGCGACGATTGAGATGCCTGGCGCCGCCTCCCGTACACCATGAAGTGGACCACGCCTATCACGGCCGATCCAAAGCCGCCAAGTATGTTGGCCATTCCCATTACTCCTCTAGTGGCGTCGATGCCGATCCCGATTCGCTCTTCCGCAAGTGGGACAGTTCCGATAAAAGGAGGTAAACGCACACGTCGGCCATGTTGACTATCGTGGTCGTGAACAGCCCATCCCGTTTGATCGATGCGAAATCGTCATCGGCGAGGCGTTCAAACTCTCCCCGCGCCTCCTGACGCATGTCGAGTTCCGCGTACAGGAGGGCAAGCCCGGGACGCCAGGCCCCGGAGGGGTTCAGCTTCAAGAACAACTCAAGGGCCGGCCTGACCTCATCCAGGCGGCCCTGTTCTCGCCGGAGGGCGAACATCATTCCGCCATGCACTCCGGCGGCATCGAGATCGCGTAATTCCCTGCCCCACTTCAGTACCTCGCCAGTGAGTCGCTCTGCTTCGTCGAAATGCCCCAGGCGAAATGCCGTACCCATCTCGATGGTGAGAAGATTGAACTGCCACATCGGGATGCGCGAGTTCTTGAGTCTCGCCCGCCATGACTCAATGAGCGGTTCGATTGAATCTGCATCCCCGATCTCGAGAACATCGTTGATCAACCATGCATCGGCCTCGATCGCCATGTCGTGACGGCCGAGTTTCTCGCAGATGCCGATGGCCTCCCTGGCAAGAGCGATTCGCTCATGGATATCGGAAGGATCTGACCTGATGGGGAGCCGGGACCAGAGCGTGAAGGCCAGGACCTCCGGATCGCCGATGCGACGCGCCATGGCGATCGCGCTCCGCCCGGCGGCCAACGCTGATTCAAGGCTCCCGCTGTAGTTGAACGCCCGCCCGAGTGATGCGAGAGCCCGCGCCCTGAGAACAGAATCATCCGAAGGGATTTTCGCCAGGACCCTGTTCAGCAGATTCACCGCCGGTGTCCCGTCATACCCGGGGAGCCAGCCGGCCGTCTCGAAAGCGATCGCCGCCTCGGCCTGCAACTCGACGGCATCAATGCGCCCCGCTATTTCGAACGTCGCCTCGTGGGTCTCGCGCGCCTCCACAATCTCGCCGGCCAGCATCTGTGATCGCCCGAGGGCGTTCATCAGCTCACATCGTTTCCGGTCATCTGGCCGCTCGGACACAACTGGAGCGCCTGGAGAGCCATGCCGTACAGCCGGGAACCCTCCTCGAAAGCGACCATTTCAACCGTGCGATCGCCAGCCCGCTCCGCGTAATGGACCGCCCGATCAGGGTTTCCGGCCTGCGCCGCCTCGAGAAAGTGGTGTGCGAGTCCTGACAGATGCGGGTCCAGGTGCGCCCCGTGAATAGTTTCAATGGCCTCGCCTGCCAGCCGATGCAACCCGACGCGCTCCGGCGTGGTCAGCTCGTCGTACAGCGTGTCCCGGATCATCGAGTGAGTGAACTGATAAGAGGCGAGTTCTCGGACGTTTCGCTCAATGATCCCGGCCCGCAAGGCCTCCTCAAGCGCCGGGAGTATTTCTACATCGAGGCCGACGCCGGAATCCGGGATCATCTCCGGAAGTCCTGCACGGAGGCGGCGCGCCTCCTGGATGGTGAACTCACGGCCCATAACCGACGCGACTCGAAGAACGGTGTTGGCCGCGTTAGAAAGTCGGTCCAATCTACGGCCTATGGCCTCCCGTACGCCCTCGGGAATCCTCTCGCTCAAAAGGACATCCGCACGAGCCTCCCCGTTGGAAAATCCTCCCTCTTCCCGCAACAGGCTCACCATCTCCGTAACAAATAACGGATTGCCTTCCGTCTGTCTGTGCAGAGAGACGACCAGTTCTGGAGAAGGTTTCTGTCCCGAGGCGAGGGCGACGATCCGACCTACCTCTTCTTCCTCCAACCCGCGCAGCGTCATCCGGAGGAAGTGCTGCTGACGGTTCAGTTCTGCCAGGGTCTGCGCGAGCGGGTGACGCCGGTTCAGCTCAACGTCGCGATAGGTGCCGATCAGAAGCACGGGCGAATCGGCCAGTTCTCCCGCCAGGAATTCAAGCAGCAGCAGCGATGGCCGGTCCGCCCAGTGGAGGTCCTCAAGGATCAGCACGAGCGGAGATTTTTCAGCCGCCCGTGAGACGAATTGAGCAATCGACCGGAACAGGCGGAATCGTGCGGCCTCCGGCGTGTCGGACATCGTTGGCCGTTCCAGGCCGGAAAGCGTGACGTGAAGATCCGGCGCCATTTCGGCGATGTCTGACGCGCCCTCTCCCATCTCCTCCCGGAGCAGATCCGTCGCCGTGGCCGAAGCGTAGGCGTTGATCACCTGCAACCACGGCCAGTACGGCAAGGCCCCTTCAGATTCGTAGCACCGTCCCCAGTAGAGTTGTGCGGCGTCGCCACCGATCCGGTCCGACAACTGCTGCACGACACCCGTTTTGCCGATGCCGGGCTCGCCCGCCAGCATCACGACGCGTCCTGCACCGGCGCGCACCTCGCCAAACGCGTCAAGCAACGCCCGCAACTCCGCTTCACGGCCGACGAACACCGGCCGGCGACGCTGCCTCGCCTGCCCGGCATCCGGCTCCGTACGGCGGTCAGCCAACACGAGTTCAGGCGTGTCATCTTCACGGGCAACAAGCCTGAGGCCGCCGCCTCGTCCCCTCGCTCCGACGATCTCGTACCCGCGCGCTCTCAACTCCTCGACGTCGCGCAGGACGGTTCGCACGGTGACGCCGAGATGAGTTGCCAGGTCCGATACGGCGACCGGCTTCGAACTGCCTTCCAGGTACCGGGCCAGTTCTTCACGTCTGGAATCAGGGGGCATGGTCATGACCATCGAGAATTAGTGACATTCGAGCGAGCCGGGTCGCATATCATGACATAAGGGAGCGCCGGATCCGGGCTACATCGACGCCTGTCCCGCCCGGCGCGCCGGCGTTTCAGACCGCGCCCGGTTCGTTCCGACGGGGTGGATGCGTGCGTATTGCGTTCATCCGAACTCTCACGACCCGCACCATACCGTCCGCGCAGCAGATTTCATCGCCCGGCCTGGCCATAATCGAGAGGTCCGCGCTCTCAGTTTTTCGCGGCTTCTTCCGGCTCTCCTCTCACCCTGAGATCCTCTTCTGGCGGCTTGACCCCGCGAAACGCCGCGTAGACGGCCACGTCATACGTGAGCTTCATAGTGGCCGCTATAAGGAATGGCGCAGCCGTCACGCTGTTGGACCACAGCAGCCCCGTGAACGAGGTGCTCGGCATCCGGAACGTGGTTCGCCCCAGGTTGTTCGCCCCGGCCATCGTCACCCTCTCGTCCGGCGGCACGATCGCCATCACGTAAGACTGCCGTGTCGGGATGTCCATCTCGTTAAAGAGTTCCCGCAGGATGAACACGCCTATCGCAATCGGAAAACTCGGAGCCAGGGCAAACACGATGAGCAGAAGGTTGGCGGCGATCTGGGTCCACACCATCGTATTGAGCAGGCCGACCCTCCGGGCCACATAAGGAGCGGCCCAGATGGATCCCAGGTTCCATAGCTGGGCGACCACGAGGACCGCGCCGATCGTTCCCTCGTTCACGCCAAAGTGGGTGAAAAGCCAGAACGAAACGAAAGCGTCCGAGACCATGCCCCCGGCCATCGAATCGACCCCGAAAAGAGCCGAAATCCCGAGGATCCGGCCGCGCGATCGCGTGCGGAGGGGATTGGTGAGACGCCCCCCGCCGATCGTGCCCGTCTCGACCGCGACAGACAAGCCCAAGTAAATGGCGGCGGCGGCGACATTAAGGATCGCGTACAGGCTGATCGTGATGCGATAGGCATCGACCGGCTCAACATCGAACACGTTGATCAGAAGCGTCGCCAGTCCCGCAGTCAGCGCGCCGAGCGCCCTCCCACCGGAAGAGAACAAAGACAGGTAGGTAAATGACTTGGTCCGCCCTTCCGGCGTCGCGACCTGGGCCAGTCCCGCCTGCTCAAGCTGGACGATGGGCCCGTGGTGCATCCCGCCGGCTGCGAACGCGCCGAAGAACGACCCCGCGGCCAGTATCCAGAAGTTGTCCGTAACCACGAGAAGAACGCCGGACAGCCCGGTAATGAACGCCAGTGAGGCGAACCAGTTGCGACGAGACATCGCGGGACCGGCGACCACCACGAGCGATGAGAGCGCCACTCCGCCGACAAGGCTGACGCCGAGGAGGAGGCCGATGCGGGGCGCGCTGAGCCCGACGGCGTCCAGGTAGATCGCGATGAGCACCGCGAGGATGCCCATCCCCGTGGCGCGTACTCCCCTGCCGCCGTACACGAGCAGCGCGTCGAGCCGGGGCCGTCCCGACGGCGGACGCGCTGCGTCAGTCATCTGGCATCGGGCAGCCGATCAGGTCCGTGAACGTCTGGCATGGGGCGTGAGTTTACGCGTCCCCGGCGCATCAGCGCGGATCATTGCCCGGCGGGGTTACAGCGCAAACACGAGACGCACGTTACTCGCGGCCACAACAGACCATCGCAATCATCCCGAACATGATTCACGATGACGTTACGTTCGACGAGTATTTTCCCATGTCGTCACAGAACGCCTGGTGCGACGCCGACGCCGGAGTGATGATGGTGTTGCTTAACCAGCGATCAAGGCCCGTACATCGGCGGCGGAAGTACGGCCCTGGCCGACGAAAGACTGAATCCTGCCCGCACGATCCCGTCTCACACCGTCGCCGGCGTCCAGGAGCCGCGGTTCTTCGATCGATTCAAACGTGTCTGTACCGCCATCCCAGCGATGCAGCAGCCGCGCCGAAGGCCTGCCATCGACAACTCGCTCCACCTCCCACATGGCGCTGATCCTGCGCCAGAAATCGTCCTCGGATTCGCCGTGCCTCTCGATGTAGAGCATGTAGTTGATCGCCGAGGCGTCTTCGTCGGAAACCCCGTTACCGGCGCATATTCTGTCGTACGCATCTTCCACGGTCGGCGCGTGAAGAGCCGTTACCAGTGAGAAGCCTGCGGAGACCGTCTCAAACACTTTCCTGACGGGCGCGCCCCAGATGTAGTTATCCACCGGCGCCTTGCTGAACTCTCCGACAACCAGGTAACCACCATCCGGACGCGTGGCAAGCTCATCCATCTGCCCTTCGTCGCCGCTCAACGGATGGATCGGCGTATCCGGGCGCGCGGTCTTGAGGATCGCGTCCGACACGGTCGATTTGCCGGCGAAACGGGGGACTGCAACCGTCATGAAGGAACGGCGTTCGTCGGCTATCGACCAGAGGGTCGCGGCCAGGTCGGCGTCCATCGTCCCGTTCGCTACGAGGTCGAGGAGGGTCGGTGCGGGCATCGCTCACCTTCACGCCCGGGGCTAACTCCCCGGGGATCACTCAGCGCCTGGGTCATCGGGCAAGCCGAGATCATAACCCCCCATCACCGGTGCACACGGAACGACTCTTGACCCGGGGCGGGGCTGGCGCGTGACGCGCTCCCTATTCCACATGCACATCTCACACGGGGATCCGGTGCGCCGACGACAGGCAGGCAATATCATTTAACGTGTACCTCTAAATCTCCCTCGCCACTCCCTTCGGCAATGTGAGTCCCCATGAAAATCGCCGTCCCGGCAGACTCGGAACAGGGTGAAATGCGCGTCGCTCTTGTTCCCGAGACGGTCGGTCGCCTCGCGCGCGCCGGGCTAACCGTCATAGTTCAGCCGGATGCCGGGAAGAACGCCGGTTTCCCGGACGACGCTTATCTCGAGGCGGGCGCGGACATGGCGGAGACGGTTGACGGGATGTTGCACGACGCCGACATCGTGGTGAAAGTCAATCAGCCCAATCTCCACGAGATCGATCTCATGAAGCCGGGTGCGGTGGTGATCGGCCTGCTCAGGGCGCGCACCAGTCCGGACATGTTGAATCGGCTCGCGAGCTCGGGCGCCACGGCGTTTGCCATGGAACTCATCCCGCGAATCGCCCGCGCGCAACGGATGGATGTCCTTTCCTCACAGAGTTCCCTCGCCGGGTACAAAGCCGTCCTGATGGCGGCGAACTCCATCGGGAAATTTTTCCCGTTGATGATGACCGCCGCAGGGACCATCCCCCCGGCAACGGTCCTGGTTCTTGGCGCGGGCGTCGCCGGACTCCAGGCCATCGCAACCGCGAGAAGGCTGGGCGCGAGAGTCGAGGCGTTCGACGTCCGCCCCGTGGTCAAGGAGCAGGTCGAGAGCCTCGGCGCGACCTTCGTAGAAATCCCGCCCCCGGAACGTGATAGCGATACCGAAGACCTTGAAAACCCGAGTGGATATGCCGGCACGCAGTCGGAAGAAGCGCAGCGACTGCAACGGGAGACCCTCGCGGTGCACGTAGCAAAGGCCGATGTGGTGATCACCACGGCCCTGATTCCCGGCCGACCGGCTCCGGTGCTCATCACGGAAGAGATGGCCGAAGCCATGCAGCCCGGCTCGGTGATAGTCGACCTCGCAGCGGAGGCCGGCGGCAACTGTGAGTTCACGGTCCCGGGACGCGATGTCGAGCGCGCCGGGGTAACGATCCTCGGGCCGCTGAACATCCCATCGATGATGCCCGGAGAGGCCAGCGTCCTCTACTCACGGAACGTGGCGGGGTTGCTGGACCTTCTGATCTCGGGTGAGGGCAATCTGGTGACCGATTTCGAGGACGAAGTGATCGCCGGGGCCGGGGTGACGCACGGCGGCAAAGTGGTTGGCATCGGGAGCGAGATCGTCGGTCTGGATACGGGCGGGAGCGAGTAACAATGGTCGAGTCACTCATCCTGTCGCTGACGGTGTTTGCGCTGGCGACTTTTATCGGCCACTCCGTCATCACGAAGGTGCCGCCGACGCTCCACACGCCGCTCATGTCCGGCACCAACGCTATTTCGGGGATCGTGATAGTGGGCGCGCTGGTGGCCGCCGGGATGACAGACAGCGCCCTGAGCCAGGGGCTGGCCACGGCGGCCGTGGTGCTGGCGACCATCAACGTGGTCGGTGGATTCCTCGTCACCGACAGGATGCTCCGCATGTTCCGCCGCCGGGAGCGTCCCTCGAACAATGCCGGCAACCCCGACGGCGGCGATAGATGACCGGCCAGGACTACATAAACCTGATCAACGGCAGCTACCTGATAGCCGCGATCCTGTTCATCGTGGGGCTGATGCTCCTGCGTTCCCCGGCGACGGCGCGTAACGGCAACCGGCTGTCCGCGCTTGCCATGCTTATCGCGGCGGGCGTCACGCTGGTCGACCGCAACATCGTCGAGTTTGAGTTCATCATCGGCGGCGTGATCCTCGGCAGCGTGATCGGCATCGTGCTCGCCCGCACGGTTCAGATGACGGCGATGCCGCAGATGGTCGCCGTTTTCAACGCGTTCGGCGGCGGCGCGTCGGCTCTGCTGGCCGGCTCCGAGTTCATACGCCTCGCGGACGGTGGAGACGTGCCTGAAGACGTCGGCGCGACCATCATGATCGGCACCGCCATCGGCGCGCTGACCCTCACCGGCAGCCTTGTCGCTGCCGGCAAGCTGACGGGCTGGGTCACGCAGAACCCGATCGTATTTCCCTTGCGAAACGTGGTCAGCGGCCTGTTGGCCGTACTGGTCATCGCCATCGCCGTAATCCTGGTGGTTGAACCGATCAACAACGAGTTGATGTTTGCCGCCCTGGTGGGCGTCGCCCTGCTACTGGGCGTGCTATTGGTGACGCCGATCGGTGGGGCCGATATGCCGGTCGTCGTGGCGCTCTTCAACTCCTACTCCGGGCTGGCCGGAGCGGCGACCGGGTTCGCGCTGGACAACAACATCCTGATCATTGCCGGCGCGCTCGTCGGCGCCTCCGGGTTGATCCTCACGCGCATCATGACCCGGGCGATGAACCGGTCGCTGGCGAACGTGATGTTCGGCGGATTTGGCGCATCGGGCGTGGAGGTGTCGGGCGTGGACGGCGAGGTCCGCCCGTACCGCTCGGTACAGGCCCAGGATGCGGCGATGATGCTCGGGTACGCCGGCTCGGTGATCTTCGTCCCGGGTTACGGGCTGGCCGTGGCGCAGGCGCAACACGAGCTGCGGACGCTGGCCGATCTGCTGCAGGCGAGGGGCGTGAACGTTAAGTACGCCATCCACCCGGTCGCGGGCAGGATGCCGGGCCACATGAACGTGCTGCTCGCGGAGGCGGACGTTCCATACGACCAGCTTTTCGATCTCGATCAGATCAACCGGGATTTCGATCAGACAGACGTAGCGGTCGTTGTGGGCGCAAACGACGTGGTGAATCCCGCGGCGCGCAGCAGCGAAGGCAGCCCGATCTACGGCATGCCAATCCTGAACGTCGAACACGCCGGTTCGGTCATCGTGCTGAAGCGCTCGATGGCCTCCGGGTTCGCGGGAATCGATAACGACCTGTTCTACCTGGACCGCACGTCGATGTTGTTTGGTGATGCGAAGTCATCCGTCGCCAGTCTTGTGAGCGAAATCGAGGACCTTTAGGACGGATGTCTTCGCCAGAAACGCCAGATTGGCACGGGACGGAAGACCGTCCCAACAACTTCGGACCGGTCGCCGAAAATTACGAAAAACACCACTCGCAATACCCGTCGGGGCTCGGCGCCGACATCCTGCAAGCCGCGTCCCTGCCGCCGAGGGCCTCGCTGCTGGAAGTCGGTTCGGGGACCGGGCGGGCGACACGGCTGTTCACCGGCCAGGGTTTCGATATCACCTGCATCGAACCCATCGAAGAAATGGCGGCGATTGCCCGTGAGATCATCGGGAACGATCAGGGCGTCAACTACGTGCGATCCACGTTCGAGGACTGGTCGCAACCCGCAGACAAGTACGACCTCGTATTCTCGGGGCAGGCGTTCCTCTGGGTTGAGCCCGACATCGGCTACAAAAAGCTGGCGGACGTGCTGCGGCCCGGCGGTACCGCAGCACTGTTCTGGTACACCCCGGCGATGGTCGATCCCGAACTCAGGGACCAGGTGGATCGCATCTACACGGAGCTGGCCCCGGAGATCGGCGGCCACATGTACCAGCCGTCGCGTTTTGACGATGCCCTGGAACACCTGGAACGCACAGCAACTCTCGGCTCGATCGAGAAACGGGAATACGTGGATACGAGGATAGATTCGACGCAAGACTGGCTGGCGATGCTCGGGACCACGTCAGATCACCTGGCGCTTCCGGATAAGCGTCGTGATGCCCTGCTACACGCGATAGGCGATGCCATCGATCAGATCGGGGGTGTCGAGGTGAAGGTGGCCACGCGGCTCTGGCTGGCCACCCGGGTCTAGGACGTAAGTTGGCTTTCCTCGGACGGAGTACCATCAAGGCAGGCGTCCGCACCGGCCGAGCCGATCGTTCGTCCTCAATCGCTCCACAACGGAGGCGCTCCAAAGCTTGGCTTTCCGGGATTCGAACACGGCCGAACCGACAGAAAAGGCCGTGACCACCGGCGACGGCTCATCGTCTGCGGCGAATGATCACCAGGGTCCGTCGTCCATATTCTCCGCGCTCGCCGCGCCTCCATACCGGCGCTTCTGGTTCGGCTCTCTCGCCTCGGTGGGCGCGACACAGCTTCTGATAATCGGCCAGGGCGTACTGGTTTTCGATCTCAGTGGTTCCGAGTTCCTGCTGGGACTTGCGGGAGCGGTGACCGGCATCGCCACCATAGTCGTCACGCTGTTCGGCGGAGTGGTGGCGGACCGGGTGAATAAACGACGTCTGATAATCCTGACATCGTTGATCGTCTCTGCGCTCCTTTTCCTGCTCGGCTCGATAGACGCAGCCGGCGTTGTCAGGGTGTGGCATGTCATCGTAATCTCCAGCCTGATCGGCATCGTGAGCGGGTTTGACTTTCCGGCGCGGCTGTCCCTGTTCCCCCTCCTCATAGAGCAGCGCTCCCAGATGATGAGCGCGGTAGCGCTTAATTCGATCCTCTGGCAGGCGACCCGAATCATCATGCCGGCGATCGGCGGATTCGCCATCGCGTTCATGGGTACGTTCTCCGTCTTTTACGCCGGAGCCGCCGGCTTCTTCGCGATGTTCCTTGTTCTGTTGACGCTCAACCCGGATGAGGGAGAACGCTCTCCGGCGCGGAACGCTTTGAGGCAGCTCGCCGGCGGATTTCAGTACATCGCCTCCGATCGATTGTTCGTCGTCTTGATACCGTTCACGTACGTCAATCATTTCTTCGGGCTGTCTTACCTCCAGTTGATCCCGGTCTTCTCGGACGCCTACGGACGGCAGGACGACCAGGCCCTGGGTTTTCTGCTCATGTCCGCGGGTATCGGCGCGGTCTTCGGGACGATCATGACCGGCAAGATCAGAGCGGCCATGCCAGCAGGGCGCGTGATTCTTGCCGGTTCAGGGTTCACGTCGCTAACCGTTCTGAGTTTCGCTTTATGGACACACTTCGGGCCGCAGCCGGTTGGGCACGAGAACCCGATCATCTCGCCGATGTTCTTTGTAAGCGCGCTGCTGATCATGATCTCGGCGGTGTTCAATTCGGTATTCCTGATCACGTCTATGACCGTCCTCCAACTGCGCGTACCCCCGGAGTTTCGCGGACGTGTGATGGGCATTCACTCCATGACCTTCAGTCTCATCGCCGTCGGCGGACTTTTCGGGGGAGGAATCGCACAACTCGTAAACGCCAGCTTCGCTGTGGGGTTGAGCGCTCTGGTTCTGTTTTCGGCCGTGTTGTTCGTTACCGGAACGCAGTCGGTTGTAAGGAGCCTGCGGAACGAATAAGAAGGCCCCGTCTACCACGGCAAGAGATCGGGGCTGACCGGGCGGCCACACGCAGCTATGCTACTGGCCGCATCATCCACGGCACTGGTCACGGGGACGCCCACAGTTGAACTTGAACGGGATCCGAGAGCGGCTCGAGGCGAGGGAGCGGTCGCTCTCGCCGTTCGCCGTTCGTTCGTCTGACTCGGCAGGCCGAGCGGTTCCCGAAGAACCCAGCCCCATCCGGACGGCGTTTCAGCGCGACCGCGACCGGATCATCCACACCAACTCCTTTCGGCGCTTAAAGCACAAGAGCCAGGTCTTCGTAGCGCCGATAGGCGATCATTTCGTGACACGCCTGACGCACACCCTGGAGGTCGCACAGATCGGCCGCACCATTGCGCGCGCGCTGAACCTCAATGAGGATCTGGTTGAAGCTATCGGGATGGGGCACGACCTGGGTCACACGCCGTTCGGCCATCTCGGCGAACGGGTGCTGAACGACCTGATGCCGGGCGGGTTCCACCACAGCCGCCACAGCGTTCGGATAGTCGAGAAGCTGGAAAAAGACGGCAGGGGCCTCAACCTGACCAGGGAAGTGGTCGAAGGGATTCGGCGACACTCAAAACCACAGGGAACATTCCTGGACCCGGACGCCGTGCGGGGAATGACGCTCGAAGCCCAGGTGATCCGGCTGTCGGACGCCATGGCCTATCTCGCGCACGATATCAACGACGCCATCCGCGCCGGAAAGATCGAATTCGAAGACCTGCCGGCCGTGGCGGCCGCCCGGCTCGGACGTCGTCATTCCGAGCGCGTAAACGCGCTCGTGACGGACGTCATAGAAGCTTCATGGGCCGCGACCGGACAGGGCGCTGACGTGAGCTCTCACCCCCCGGTCATCACGATGTCGGCCGAATTCGGAGGGGTCGTGACCGACGTTCGCAACTGGATGTTCCGTGAGGTATACCTCCCGATCAGCGAAACACGGCCGGGGCGGGCGGCTCTCGAGATCGTTGATCTGCTCTACCACCACTACCTGGAACACCCATCCGAGATTCCGGCGGACTTTCCACGCGTCGCGGACACACCGGAACGGCTCGCGGCTGATGTCGTATCCAGCATGACAGACGGGTTCGCCCTTTCACGGGCCGAATCGATCCGGCCCGGCGCGTTTGCGGGCGCGTTCGTCGACCGGAATTGAGCGCCGGAAATTGAAACCCGGGACGACCGGGAAAACCGGTCCGGCAGGGAAACACGGCGTCGCGGTAGAAATCGGCGTCGCTCTCCCCACAATCCCCAGCGTTCTTCCCCGCAATCCCCAGACCGGGCCTCCTATATTGCGGGCGTTGATCTTTAGACACCTCCCTTTGCGACACGCCGCCCCGGGTCTTTCCCTGCGGCCTCTAAGCTGTTTCGAGAGCCATGACACTCGTAGACGACGTCAAAGCCCGGTCCGATATCGTCCAGGTCATATCGCAGTACGCGGACCTGGACACCAGATCGCGCACGCCCAAAGCGCCCTGCCCCTTCCACTCTGAACGGACCGCGTCTTTCGTCGTCTTCCCGGATACAGGCACCTGGCGCTGCTTCGGCGCCTGTTCAACCGGCGGCGATGTCATCTCCTTCGTCATGCGAAAAGAGAACCTGCAGTTTGGCGAGGCGCTCAGACAACTGGCTGAGCAGGCCGGCATCGAGTACAGGCGGAGCGAAAGAAGCGGCGACGCCGACCTCCTCTACAGGGCCAACGAGGTCGCCGCCGCGTACTTCAGCGCGTTGCTCAACTCACCGGAAGGCGCGGAGATGAGGGCCTATCTGGAAGGTCGCGGTATTGATGCCGACGCGGCGAAACGACGCGGGTTCGGCATGAGTCCGTCCGGTATCGAGACCCTCGCCGGCCACCTGAAAGCGCGTGGAATCGGCGCCGGACCGGCCAAAGCTGCCGGGCTGGTCCGGCAGGGGCAGGACGGTGGCTGGAACGACATGTTTCGTGGCCGGTTGACCATCGAAATTCGGGATCGTCGCGGCAACTTATCGGGTTTTGGCGCGCGCAGCATGGACGGGTCTGATCCAAAATACTTGAACTCGCCCAGGAGCTCGATATTCGATAAATCCGGTCTTCTTTACGGGCTGAACTGGGCCGCCGACGGAATCAGCGCCTCCGGAATTGTGGTGGTCGTCGAGGGCTACATGGACGCCATCACGGCGCACGAGGCCGGTTTCGACAACACCGTGGCCTCCATGGGGACGGCGATCACGGCTGAACAGGTGGGGCTCGTGCGCGGGCTGGCGAACGAAGTGATACTGGCCCTGGACAGTGACGTGGCAGGGCAAATGGCCACCCGCAACAGCCTGGAAACGGTCTGGGGCGCTATCCAGTCTCAACGACGCACTTCCGCCGGCGCCGGCGCAACATCATCATCACTCGCTATCCGGGTCGCTACGTTTGAATCGGGCAAGGATCCGGACGAGGTGATCCGGGGAGACCCGACCGGAGAGGCCTGGCGAAAATCGCTCGCCGGGGCAAAACCGCTCCTGGACTACCTGCTGGAAACAGCGGCCGGGACTTACGACCTGACGACGCCGGACGGAAAGGCCAGGGCGGCGGGAGAGCTTCGCCCGCTCATCAACACGGTGCCGAACCAGTACGAGCAAGAGGGCTACATGACCCGGCTCGCCGGGTTGCTGGGCGTCAGCCTTGAACAGCTTCGTGTGAGCGCCCCTCGCACCGGTTACAGGAGGCGGCCTCCGGGAGCGCTGGATCGGGAACCGCCGGATTCGATCGATGCCGTCGCATCGGCGTTGAACCCGGATAGCATCAATGCGCCCGAGGATTACCTCCTGGCCGTCGTACTCCAGAAGCCCGAGTTACGCGAGTACGCGATGGGAGCCGCCGAAGAGCAATTTCGCGATCCGGTGAACCGCGTTGTCTTTACGATGCTCAAGGATTCGGCTACGCTGGAGGGTGCGGCCATTTCCGGGGAAGGGGATGTCGCGGAGAAGATCGAACGACTCCGGGGCAAGATGTTGCCGCCGACGGACCAGAAAGAAATGGTCGATGCCATATCTGACTGCGTCCAGAGGTTGCATCAGCGCCACATCCGCACGATAAAGGCGGAGGAAAACCGGCTGATGCCGACCGACGGCAAGGCCCTTCCCGACGACCCGCAACAAGCCGCAGCACTCGCCCAGCGTCTAGTACAGACGAATGATCGATTGCAACATTTTTTCGCAAGGCGGTCCTGACCAATGCCACGACGTTCCGGCCGACCCTCTGACACCCACTCTTACGACGAAGAGCTGGACAACCAGTCAGCTAGCTCCGTGATCCAGGTCGCCCGGCCATCCGGCCGGGAAGACTTCGATGGCGACGATGACGAACCCTCGGTAGTTATAGCCCCGCAAGGGGCGGCGACGGCCTCCGAGCTCGATCGCTGGGAGGCTTCACGTTCGGCGATCCAGGCGGCCAACGCCAGCGAGGCGTGGGTGCAGCAGGCCGCCGAGACGGAACTCACCGATGATCCGGTACGGATGTACCTGCGGGAGATCGGCCGTGTCAACCTGCTCACCGCCGAGGATGAGCGTGTCCTGGCCCGGGCGATGGAACTCGAGAAACGCCTGACCGCCATCGAGGCCGAGATCGCAGAGGAGACCGGCCGGCAACCTACCGCTCGCGTCACGGTGTTCGGCCTGCTTCAGCGCCTGTACGCGGTACGGGACGCGGCGATCGCGGTAGCCCGTTTCCTGGGTCTTCCGGAGGACGTACGGCTCTCGACGGTCATGCACGACCCGGACATGCGAATCCTCATCGATGGACCGATCAACGAGGCGCTCGTCAACTATCTGTCCGACACGCTCCAGATCGAGCCCGAGGACGCCCAGAAACTGGTGGTCGAACTCTCTATCGTCACCCGGCTCCTGCCCCCGGAGGTGATCGACGTCCTGGACGACGATCCGCCGGTGGACGAGATCGAGAACGAGATCGCAAGCGACGGGATCGAAGACAAGCTAGGCATGTACGAGCTCCTCTTCCACTCCCACCTCTCGCGTGTCCGAGAAGAGAGCACCAAGTCACAGCGCCACCTCGCCGAGGCCAACCTGCGGCTGGTGGTCAGCGTCGCAAAGAAGTACATCGGCCGCGGCATGAACCTCCTGGACCTTATCCAGGAGGGAAACATCGGCCTGATCCGGGCCGTCGAAAAGTTCGACTACCGGAAGGGCTACAAATTCTCAACATACGCGACGTGGTGGATCCGCCAGGCGATCACGCGAGCGATCGCAGACCAGGCCCGGACGATCCGCATCCCGGTCCACATGGTTGAGACCATCAACAAGCTGCTCCGCGTCAGCCGCCGCCTCGTCCAGGAATACGGGCGCGAGCCGACCGCCGACGAGATCGGCCGGCAGATGGAAATGACCTCCGACAAGGTTCGGGAAATTCTCAAGATCTCCCAGGAGCCGGTGTCTCTCGAAACGCCCATCGGTGAGGAAGAGGACAGCCATCTCGGGGATTTCATCGAGGACAAGAACGCGCCGGCTCCGGCCGAGGCCGCGACCTACCACCTGCTGCGCGAACAGATCG
>JASLLE010000033.1 GCA_030747175.1 Dehalococcoidia bacterium
CTAGGCATGTCATCCCCCTTCTGGAAACGTCCAGTCTCTAATTTATTGACTGGTACCGTCTGAGGGGGGCAGGTCAGAATGGCTCCGGCTGCTCATCACAAGGTATGGGCGGTGAAGGGAACCGGACACCGGGAGCGCTCCAATACATGACATCGTGATATCGCCAGTCCCGATGCCGTCGAGTTGCCTCACAGATGCGTGGGTGTAAACCCCCAGCAGCGCAGAGCGGTCAACGCGTAGTGGCAGACCACGCGCGGTTTCGCGTAACCGCCCGGCTGTTCCAGCACTTACGCGGCTGACACTATTGGCTCAGTGCAATGAACCGCTTAGCCCACGAGGCGTTCAAACGAACGACCCCGGGACTGTCCCGGCCTTGTTAAGAGGACGGGAAAGCGGCAAGGCCCAGGTTGGCGGACCGGGGCCCCATAGAGGGGATCACCAGATCATGAAGAGCCACATTCAGAAGACTTCTGTCCTCATCGCTGATGACCACGAACTGCTCAGGGAGAGCCTGACGCTGATCCTGGGACGGGAAACGTCGATCGATATCGTCGGCGCAGTCTCCGACGGCCACGCCCTTCTGAAGGCCGTAACGACTCTTCAGCCGTCTGTCGTGATGATGGACCTGGCGCTCCCACGGATTAACGGTATCGAGGCGGCACGGCGGATTCGCGAAACAGTCCCGGGCACGGGCGTAATCATCCTTTCAGCGCATGACCGCGCTGAGTACATGAAGGAGTTCCTCAAGGAGGATTCCGCGGGCAAGGCCTACCTCCTGAAAGAGTCCCTCAACTCGACCCGTGACCTGGTGCGGACCATCCAGGACGTATCGGTCGGCAGGACGGTGCTTGATCCGGTCATGGTCTCCAAGCTCACTTCATCCCCCAACGTCCAGATCAATTCGTCGCTGAAGGGGCTCACCAGCCGCGAGCTTCAGGTTCTGTCGCACATGGCGCAGGCCAACAGCAACCGATCTATCGCCGAGGCGCTGTACATTCAGCCGCGGACAGTGGAACACCACATCAGCAGCATCCTGGCCAAACTCGGCTTCAACGCCAACGGCGAGCTGCACGGAAGGGTCCACGCAGTCCTGACTTACCTGGATGCGACCGGCCAGTTGCCGCTCAAACGGCATGACCCGGCCGCTCAGAACGCCGAGCAGGCCCTGGCCGCGTAGCAAACGAAAACTTCCGCGGACCCCGACAGGGATCTCCGGGGTATATGGGTGTCCAGAAGAACCGCCGACAGCCACTCCTCAACGTCGGCGGTTTTTCGCGTGCCGCATCAGGACGCCGGGTTCATAACCGACCACCGTCGAGGCGGTTATCGACGACCCTCTCCAATGACGGCGTTTACCCGGACGAATGTAAGCGGATTTAGAATGACGGGGTGGCTCTTCACTCCCTCCCGCAACTGAAACGTCCGGCCGTAGTCCTGGCAACGGGCATCGCGCTTTTCGTCGTTTTCGTTGGTCCCGGGACCGAGAAGATTCAGGCGCACGGGGCGGGCACCGAGATTTTTCGAGAGGTGGACGGGCCGTTTGTAATAGCGGTGCGCATCCTGCCGCTGCAACCGCTGGTCGGCAAGCTACACCTGACGGTGACGGTAGACCTCCTGGAGACGGGTGAACCCGTCGGGGACGCTCGTGTTCGCGTGACCGGCCGCCGTCAAGAGGGCTCCGCCACGCCCCGGTTCAGCCCCGCCCTGAACATCCCGACGGAACGCCGTTTCTACGACGCAAACTTTGATATCGAGGACGCCGGGATCTGGGACTTCGAGGTCGAGGTCGAGTCCGATGCCGGTGAGGGGAAAGTACGGGCGCCCGTTTCCATCGTGCGACGTGTCCGGGGCGAGACCCTGGGACTCCCGGGAACCATGATTTTCGTCCTGGTCACCGGCGCCCTGTTCGGCGGCGTCGCCTGGATCGCCTACACGGCCCGCAAGAAGCAGCGTATGCGTTCCAACCGCGCCGGACACGCCTGATCCATCGGCCAGGCCAGGAGTCGTTCCTAAACCAGCAGGCGGCGACGCAGAAGCCGGGTGGCGATCGGGTAGAACACAAACGCTGCGACGATGAGATAAAGCATCGACCAGAGAAGGCCCAGGTAGAGATCGCCCGTCGCAAGCGCACGCGCTATCCGGACCGGGTGTGTGAGCGGCAACGCCCATGCGATCGGCTGGGCCCAGTTCGGGAGCGTTGATATCGGGAAAAAGGTGCCGCTGAAAAAGAACAACGGCGTGCCGACCATCGTAAATACGAGGGTCAGCATGTGGGTGGAGGGCGCTATCGCCGCCGCGATAAGCCCGAATCCACCAAACATGAACCCGGTCAGCAGCCCGATACCGAGAATGCCGATACCCCACGGCGATTCAACGAGACCCGTGATGGTCGCAAAGGCAAGCACAGCCGCTGTGGTCATGAGGGCGCGGGTGGCGCCCCATGAGATCTCGCCCAGCGCCAGCTCGCGCATGGAGACCGGCGCGGCCAGAATACTGTCGTAGATGCGGTTGGTCTGAAGCCTTCGAAAAGCGCCCCATGAACACTCGAACAGGGAGTGCCACATTGCGTTGCCGACCACGATGCCCGGGGCGACGAAGACGGCGTACTCGACGCCATTGTCCCGAATCTCCACGTCACCAACCAGCTTGCCGATCCCGAACGCGACGGCAGCCAGGATGAATATTGGCTCCAGTAAGATGCCGGTCATCTCGATCAACCAGCCGGCCTTGAACGCCGTGTAGTGGCGCAACCAGACCCCGGCAACACCACGCACCCGGAAGTCAATCCTTCCCGTGTCGCGACGCTTGGCCAGCGATTCATTCATCCCTCAGATCCCTCCCGGTCAGCATCAGGAACACGTCTTCCAGGTTTGCGGCGCGATATGAAATCCGAGCGCCGGATACCTTTGAGAGGTCCGCCCTGTCGCCGTTAAGACCACGAACCGTGAATATCGCGCCGAGTTCGGCCGTCTCGTAACCGCTCTCCTGCAACTGGCGCTGGACGGAATCACGCTGACCTTCTTCCGGCCTGACCTGCGCGACCTCTGCGCCGGCCAGTTCCTGGATCAATTCATCCGGGGTGCCGGCGCCCAGGATGCGGCCTTCGTCCATGATGACAAGCCGGTCGCACAGGATCGCCGCCTCCTCCATGTAATGGGTGGACATCACGACGGTGACGCCGGAATTCTTCAGGACTGCCAGTTGCTCCCAGACACGGTTGCGGCTGCCGGGGTCGAGGCCGGTCGTTGGTTCGTCAAGGATCACCAGTCGCGGACGTGAAACGAAGGCCCGGGCGATGGTGAGCCGCCGTCGCATGCCGCCGGACAGGTCATCGACGGAGTCACCTCCGCGCGTCTTGAGATCGAAAAAGTCGAGTACCTCGTCCGCCCGGCGGCGTGCCGTGTCCCGGTCCAGGCCGAAGTAGAAACCGTAAACCGTCAGGTTGTCGCGAACGCTGATGTCCGGGTCCAGGCCATCGTGTTGCGATACCACCCCGATCACGTCACGGATCGAGCGCGGGTTCGCAGTGGCGTCTATGCCGTCGATTCCGAGCTCTCCGGAGGTCACGGGAGACAGTCCACTCATCATCCTGAGCGTGCTGGTCTTGCCGGCTCCGTTGGGGCCAAGCATTCCGAACGTCTCCCCGCGACGGACCTCGAACGAAATTCCTTCCACGGCGGTAAAGTCGCCGAACTTTTTGACCAGTCCGGCGGCGCGCACCATAGTTCGATTATCGGGGGCTTGATTTGCGGTCACGGCAACCCGTAAAAAAAAGGCGCGCCACGGCGCGGGCGCGAAGAAAACCGGCGTAAGGGGAGATGATAACGCGACGTTCAGGTCACCGGGTACCGTGTGACGACGAATTCAACGCCGCTCCATCCCGTGCTTGACCTTATATTCAGACGAGTGCTAGCTTGCCAGCATAACGCTCTGATTTCAGGGCAACGTGTCACGAACAGATCACGATCATCCAAGGGGGTGGCGCCATGGCCGAAGCAACTGGCCAGGTATACGACTTTCAAGAAGGTTCGCCTTCGCCGACCGATCGAGGACCGGCGACCGAAGCGGCTCCGTTTATTGCCGTTATTGAACGGCTGAAGACACGAGTCCGCAGCGCCAAGCTCAAAGATCACGGTGAGGTCCTCGACGATCTCCAGGCCTGGATAGACCGTGCATTGCGCGGCGAAATGAACGTGGCGCGTGACGGTGAAGAGATATCGAGCACGCTTTCCACGAACGTGGACGAAATGATCGCCTCCCGGACGGTGTTGCGCAGGGTCGCATCCCCGCTTCTCGGGCTTGGCATCCTCTACCTGACGCTCGCGGGTCTGACGATCTGGACCGTCGCCGCGGACATCCTGTTCCTCGGCGCATCTCTGAGCGTGCCGATGGCGGCGATCATCATGGGCGTAATCGGCAGCTCGTTCGTCGTCCTGATTCGGACGGTCACGTTCCAGCACCAGCAGACTGAACGCGGCGCTCTTTTGTTCACCGGCCTTGCCAGGCCGCTGGTCGGCGGCGTGCTCGCTCTCGGCATTTTCGCCCTGTTCGGCTCAGGCATCATCTCGCTGCCGATAGTGTCCGACCAGGAGACCAGCACCTTTATCGACTTCCTCGCCTTCCCGGGCAGCGGGCCGGGCCTGGTTGTGGGTCAACTGGCGTTGTTCTCGTTCGCCTTCCTCGCCGGTTTGCTTGAGGGCTTCATCGTCCCATCAGCCGGACGGACCGCGAGCCGGATGATTCGACGGAGCGAGTAGCAGAAACCTTTCCGGTGGCTGCTGGCCACTGTGGAAGATCCCGATAAGAGTTGAGGGGCCGGTCCAGAGACCGGCCCCTTTTTGGTTGGACAAACTAATCCCCGGAACCGCCCTCCCCTTTGCTAAACTCGATGCCGGGTTTTCTCGATCTTTTAATACCCGTCCGTTCCAGAGGACGGACGGTCTATCGAACGGACTGATCTTGGCCGATGAACTGACAGCGGACGAAGTCCGCCACATTGCGGCGCTGACGCGTCTCGGGCTTACCGATGACGAGGTCGAGATGATGCGCGGGCAGCTATCGAGCATCCTCAAGGTGTTCGAGTCGCTGCAGCAGGTCGACACGGACGGCGTGGAGCCGACGGGCCACACGACAGAGGTCCGGACGGTGCTGCGGGACGACGACGCCCGGGAGTCACTCGGGCGCGACGGGGTTCTCGAAAGAGCGCCGGATTCGGAAGCCGGCTACGTCAAGGTACGGCCTATCCTTGGTTAATTCTGGGGTTAATTCAGGGACGGGTACGGGACAGGAACTGACGGGACTCACGGCGCACGAGGCGCAGGATCTGCTCACCTCGGGCCAGGTCTCGTCCGTGGAGCTCACCGAAGCCGTGCTGAAACGGGTCGACGAGATCGAACCGCAACTCCACAGCTTCATAACCGTGACGCGCGAACGAGCTCTTGAGGCCGCCCGGTCGGCGGATGAGGCACGCACGGCCGGCAAAGCCGTAGGGCCCCTTTCCGGCATCCCGGTTATGGTGAAGGACAACCTCTCCACCGAGGGCGTGCCAACTACGGCCGGTTCCCGGATTTTGAAGGGTTACACACCCCCGTACGACGCCTTCGTGGTGGAGCAGCTTCGCTCCAACGGCGCTGTGATCATCGGCAAGGGCAATCTGGACGAGTTCGCGATGGGCTCGTCCACCGAACATTCCTCTTTCGGGACGACCCGTAACCCCTGGGACACCGATCGCGTTCCGGGCGGGAGCAGTGGCGGGCCGGCCGCGAGCGTTGCCGCGAGCGAGTGTTTTGTTTCGCTGGGTTCGGACACAGGCGGCTCGATCCGCCAGCCCGCCGCGCTCTGCGGGATCGTCGGCATGAAGCCGACCTACGGGCTGGTGAGCCGATACGGCCTGATTGCCTTCGGTTCTTCTCTTGACCAGATCGGACCGTTCTCTCGGGACGTACGTGACTCAGCCGACACGCTTTCGGTTATCTCCGGGCACGACGTTCGTGATTCGACGTCACTAGACACGCCCGGGCAGGATTTCTCCGACGCCCTCACCGGTGACATCTCCGGGATGCGGCTGGGCGTTCCGCGCGAGTATCTTGTTGATGGCATGGAGCCCGGCGTGAAGGCGGCTTTCGAGAAGTCACTGGAGACGCTCAAAGGGCTGGGGGCAACGCTCGAAGAGGTGTCGCTGCCGCTCACCGACCAGGCGCTCGCCGTCTATTACATAATCGCCCCGTCGGAGGCCTCGGCAAACCTGGCCCGTTATGACGGATTCAAGTACGGCAACGCCGTGAACGATGTGCCTACGGCGTGGGACGTGATGGACCAGACCCGGGAACAGGGATTCGGCGCCGAGGTCAAGCGACGCATCCTGATCGGCGCTTACGCGCTGTCCGCCGGGTACTACGACGCGTATTACAAAAAGGCGCAGCAGGTACGGACATTGATCCGGCAGGAGTTCGCGCAAACCTTCGATAAGTTTGACGCCCTGGTAACGCCGACCTCGCCGACGGTCGCTTTCAAGTCCGGCGAGAAGATGGATGACCCGGTGGCGATGTACCTGAGCGACGTGTGCACGATCCCGGTGAACATCGCCGGGCTGCCCGCGATTTCAGTCCCCGGCGGCATGTCGGAAGGCCTGCCCGTGGGCCTTCAGTTCATCGGCCCGCAGATGGGCGACGGAACCGTGCTGCGCGTGGCGCATGCATACGAGCAGGCGACGGAGTGGCACAGGCTGAAGCCGGGAATCTGATCCGGAATGACGATCCAGCAAACACCCACCCTGAGGCTCTCGAAGGGCGGGCGACGTGCCCCGGAACGCGACTCACCTCCAACCTCCTCCCTGTGAGGGAGTAGGTTATGTGTTACCCCCTCCTAATGTAGGAGGGGGTTAGGGGGTGGTTATAACAAAGCGCCAGCGCATGTACATCGTCATCACCTCATCAGCATCAGCGACCGCAATTTCACAGGCGGAAAAGCCATTCCGGACGCGACCCACCTCCTGACCTCCTCCCTCCCAGGGAGGAGGCATTCCGTTCGCTTACCCGTACCCTCCCGCGTCCTTGCGGAACGGCAGCCGCTCCGTGAGGCGCAAGAAATCGGCGTGGGCTTCCGGGCTTGCGCCGACGATCGCTTCCGAGGGCATCGTGACACGCGCTCCGTGACGGTCCGACACGACGCCACCGGCGCCCTCGACCAGCACGATCCCGCTGGCTATGTCCCACGGGTTGCCGCCGGCGCAGAAGTACATGTCCAGCCGGCCGGCGGCGAGGTAGGCCATCCCGAGGCCCGTCGAACCGAGCACCCTGATCGCCTGCAATCCCGGAAACACCGCCCCGATCACGCCCCATACGCGCATCGCCAGTTCATCTTCGTACCCGAGATCCAGTCCGATCACGCACTCGGCCACCGACGGTTTTTCGCTCACCGAGACCGGATCGCCATTAAGCGTGGTTCCCTGCCCTGCCTGTCCGTAGAACATCTCGTCACGGAGCGGGTCATACGTGGCCCCGGCTACCGGGATACCCCTGTGAGCCAGCGACACCATGACGCACCAGTTCGGCATATGAGAGACGAAGTTGCGCGTGCCGTCGATGGGATCGGCGATCCACTGCCACTCATCATCCCCGGGTTTCAACCCCGACTCCTCGCCCAGAAACGCGAAGTCCGGGAACTCCGCCAGTAGCCGGGAAGAGATCAACTCCTCCGAGGCGCGATCGACCTCGGACACGATGTTGCCGCGGCCCTTGATATCGATGCGGCCCTGGTCGTGATAACGGCCCAGCACAAATTCACCGGCGGCGCGTGCCGTCGATTGGACAATTTCAGAGATCGTCCGGCCGGAGCGACCGGTAAGCTGGTCGAGATCAGGCATGTAATCCTTCTGCGTTCACTAACTGACGAGGGCAGTGTTCAGTAATCCCTCTGTCCGGACAAGTCCCCGGCGGCTGGCGAATCAGAACTCCAACGCAGCGGTTGAACCCGCGCCGGGTGCGTCACGGTCTGCTGAACTTGACTCAGGATCCATTGCTGTTCGCCCCCGGCTGGTTCCTGGACGACGGGATCGATGGACACCTGTCCCCACGCCGGTCTGAAAATGCTTCCACCGCAGAGTCCGGTCCTGAATCAAGTTCAGGATGACTGCATATATGCCCGGGACGACGGCATCGATCGAGTGGACGGGCCGGAAACAAGTGCGCTTGGTACAGCGCACCGTTATCCTTTCCGGCGGCGTCCCACCAGGCGCGGCATTTCACCGAGACAACAATACCGGGAGGACAGATGCTCAAGACGCTGGACGGCAAGACGCCGCAGATAGACCCGACGGCTTTTGTGAGCGAGACCGCTTACCTGATCGGCGACGTCGAGGTTGGGCCGATGTCGAGTATCTGGCCCGGAGTAGTGATCCGTGCGGATAGCGGCAAGATCAAGATCGGGAGCTATACCAACATCCAGGACAACTCCGTTCTACACGCCGACGACGACGCCGAGATCGGCAACCACACGACTATCGGGCACAACGTGATGTGCCACGCAAAGCGGATCGGCGATAACTGCCTGCTCGGGAACGGCGCGGTCCTGAACGATGGGTGCGAGATCGGCAACGACTGCCTTGTCGGCGCCAACTCGACCGTCGTCGAAAACATGGTCGTGGGGGACGGATCGCTCGTGCTCGGCACACCGGCGCGCGTCAGGGGTGAGGTCAAGGATCACCACAAGGCGATGATCCGTGGCGCCACGGATCATTACGTAGAGGCCCGCGGCCGATACAAGGACAACGGCGGCTTCGAGTAGGCCTTACAACGACGTAACGGCAGACATCGAGCGCCGGAGTGGGGATGAGCCGAGAGATGCTTCGTCTGCCGACTCAGCATGACAGGGGTATCGAACGCAGAGCCGGCGCGTCCAGCACAGAAGCGCTACATCCGCTCTGGCGCGTTCATCCCCATCAGTGAGAGGCATCGCGCGATGGCGATCTGTGCCGCCTCTACCAGCTTCAGACGTGCCTTTGAGACCGGCAGATCTTCCTCGTCTTCGGATATCACCCGGCAGGCGTCGTAGAACTTTTGCAGCGCCCTTGCGACTTCCGTGGCGTAGTGCGGGATCTGCTGCGGTTCTAGCCGGTCCGCGGCGCGATCCACCACGTCGGGCAACCCGGCGATCTGTCGTATAAGCGCTATCTCGAGGTCATGGTTGAGCAACGAAACGTCGCCGTCCGCCCAATCGATCCCCGCCTCGCGTGCGTTGCGCAAAATCCCGGACAGCCGTGCGTGAGCGTACTGGACGTAGTACACCGGGTTGTCGGATGACTGCTTCCGCGCCAGATCCAGGTCGAACTCCATCTGGCTTTCTGCGCCGCGGCTGAGGAAGGTGTAGCGCACCGCGTCCGAGCCGACATCGTCGACCAGGTCCCGCACCGTAACGATGACGTTCTTTCGCTTGCTGAAGCGCAGCGATTCGCCGTTTTCTTTGAACGAGACGATCTGGTTGAGGATGATCGTCAGCCTCTCCGGGTCGATCCCGAGCGCGGTAGCGGCCGCCTTCATGCGGGCGACGTGCCCGTGATGGTCCGCGCCCCAGACGTCGATCACCTCGTCGAAGTTGCGTTCTTTGAACTTCTCGGCGTGATATGCGATATCGCTGGCGAAATAGGTGTGTCCGCCGGAGCTGCGGATCACGACGTTGTCTTTGTCCTCGCCGAGCTGGGTGGAAGCGAACCAGCGAGCGCCGTCCCGGTCTACCAGGAACCCGGCGTCTTCAAGCTCTCCCATCGTCGTATCGAAGCGCCCCGTGTCGAACAGCGACTGTTCACTAAACCACACGTCGTAACTGATGCTGAGTTTTTCCAGGTCTTCCCTGATAAGCGCCAGGTTCCGCTCAAGGCCCGGCTCGTAAAGCGCTCTGATGGCCTCCTCTTTTGGCAGTCCAACGAGCGCGCCGCCGTCCTTTTCAAAGATCTCGACGGCCTGGTCGGCGACGTACTCGCCCGGGTAGGAGGTCTCGGGCAGCGGCACGTCCTGCCCCGCAGCCTGCATATACCGGGCGTACAGGGTCTCGGTGTAGACCCGCATCTGGTTTCCGGCGTCGTTGACGTAGTACTCGCGTGTGACATCTGCGCCGGCCGCTTCAAGCAGGTTGGCGAGTCCGCTGCCGATGACAGCGCCCCGCGCGTGGCCTACGTGGAGCGGACCGGTCGGGTTGACGCTGACGAACTCCACCTGGATGTTCTGGCCGGACTTCGAGCTCGTGTTGCCGAACTCCGGGCCGGCGGAGCGGATCGCCTCAACCTGGCCCTGGAACCATGCGTCCGCCAGGGTGATGTTGATAAACCCGGGCCCCGCCACTTCTAGCTTTTCCACGTCCGCCCGCGGGGGGAACGCCTCCACGATGGCCGCGGCGATGGCGGGAGGCGCCATCTTCATGGTGCGCGCCAGCCTGAGCGGCAGGTTGGTCGCGAAGTCACCGTGACCTTCGTCACGGGGCTGCTCGATGGCGATCTCGGACGCGCCGGCCGCGGGAAGTACTCCCCCGGCCTGGGCGGCAGCGAGGGCTTCCTCAACGGCATCGCGGAGTTGAGCGGTTATTCGCATCAGACCGGAAATCGTAGCACGGCACACCGGCAGGGTGGGTAGTTGAATGCGCTGCGAAATGAGCCCGATTGCGTATTCATCTGTACAGGGACTTCAGCGCAGCTCGACGGTCGATGTCGTTCAGCAGGTCGGAGCTGTCGCTGAATGTGTCGATGCCGCCCACGAGCCGCCTGCCTGCGAGTTTGACAACTTCCGGCGATTCGATGGCGTCTACCAGCGCCTTCGCGAACCTGTCGGAACCCAGCACGGTGATGTCGCGACCGAAGAACTTTCGGGGTGCCGGGTCAACCGGAGGGGCAATCCCCAGCGCGTTCTGCGCGTCACCGATCGAACCGAGCAGCTCAACAAGGGAACGCTCGCGCTCGCGCCAGTCGCTTGACCTCAGCGTTGACCGAATCATCGGCGACAGAACATCCGCACAGGCAAGCCGATTGAACGCGGCGCCGAACCATTTCGAGTACGGCGGGTAACGCTTCTCGATAAGGAAACAGAGTCTCATGGCATGCTGAACCATGCGGGCCGCGATAAGTGCCGAACCAACGTCATCGCCGGTCGATCCGGCGCGCCCGACGAAAGGCTCCTCCTCGGAGATAGCACTCCACTCCGACGCCATCAGGTAAAGCCGAACGTCCTCGGGATAGAACTCGAAGCGGCGTTGAATCTCTGCAAGACCGATCTCGTCGTGAAATACCGGGCCGGTCGATATCGTCAGGAGTATCTGGGCGGGCGTGGCCAGCCAGTCCCCGATAGAGGGGGATTTGCCGATGTCGAGTCCCGCGTATTCGCTGAAGAACTCCACCGGGCTGGCGATCTCAACTCGATGGTCGATGACGCCGCCCTCGGGCTCGGCCATCAGGCGCGTGCCGGGATCCTCCGGGACCGGCTGCGCGAAGTTGGTCAGGTAACCGGCAAACTGCCGCGGCAATCTTTCAGTGAGCGCGGTGTCCAGCCGGATCCTGTGATCCATCGGCAGCTCATCCGGCACGAACAGCGTGAAGCGAGGTCCCCAGTCGTGGTCTCGCGACACGTCATCGTCAAAACCGATGACCTCGGAGCCGGAATCCAGCCGCCCGGCGGCATGCGCGCCGATGCCAGACTCGACAACGATCGGCAGTACCGCCTCGAAGTAGAACCTTCGGGCAAGCTCCATCCCGTTGATCTCGATTTTCGCCACAGTTGCATCCTTTTTCACCCCGTGCGCGCTTCGCAGGATATCCTCTGCCGATGACGAAGCCGTTGATCGAAACCGGACAGATTCGAGACGGAAGGCCAGGGTTCGATCTCGCATCGACCCCGGGGAACGGCCGATGACAGCGGACACATCGGAGCCGGACGGCCTGAGGGTCTTCGCCGCGACCACACTCGGGAGCGGCATCGGCATCGATGACCGGTCCCGTACATTCGGCCGCAAGTCCGTGACGTGGCGCATCAGGTCCGGCGACGGGACCGGGTTTTATCTCAAACGCCACGAATTTCGCCACCACTACGAGGCCGAGGTGCGAGCGCTCAATACATGGGTATCTCGGCTGAGCCCGGGTTCATGGTGGGCGGCCCCGGAGGTTGTGGCGACCTCCAAGGAATTGGGCGCCGTGATCCTGACGGAGTTACCGGGGGAGATCATCGAAGACTCCCCACCCGGCGCCGGCGAGCTGCGCGCCGCGTACAGTCATGCCGGCAGACTGGCGAGATCACTGCACGATGCGGACATCGATCTCTCGGACGAGCCGCGTGAACAGGTTTACACCCCTGACGCCGTCGAGCGACATTTCGCCGGGTCGCGCACGCACCTCGACCCGAGCACCTGTGACTGGGCGGAGGCGATACTGACAGCGCCAGACGCCTGGGACGGGCTCGAGATTGTCCCGATGCACGGCGATTACTCGCCCCGGAACTGGATAATCCAGGGCGGCGATCCGACTCTCAAGGTGATCGACTGGGAGCGCTCTCGACCCGGGTACTGGGTGGAGGACATCCAGCGGATGACGCACGATCACTGGCTGGACGACACCCATCTGCGCGATGCTTTTTTCGAGGGCTACGGCCGGACGCCGACACATGCAGAATGGCGTCATGCAAACCAGATAACGCTGGTCAACGCCATCGGTGGCGTCGGGTGGGCGATATCTCACGGCGACATGCAGTTTGCGGAACACAACCGAAAAACGATAGAACGCTTGAAGGAACTCCTCTAAATGACAGATCTCTCCGGTACAGTCCTGGCCGTGAGCGTAAGCGCCACTCATACGATGTCCAAGCCGAATCAGGCGAGTATCCGCGTGATAGAGGGTCTCGGCGTCGAGGGCGACGCACACATGGGCGCAACCGTGAAACATCGTTCGCGCGTCAGGCGAAACCCGGACGAGCCAAACCTCCGCCAGGTTCACCTGATCCACGACGAGCTCCTGGACGAGTTGCGGGAAGGCGGTTTTGAGCTGGAGCCCGGCCAGATGGGCGAGAACGTCACGACGCGCGGCGTGGACCTGCTCGGACTACCCCTCGGAGCACGGCTCCAGCTGGGCGCAAACGTCGTGGTCGAGGTCACAGGGCTGCGGAATCCGTGCGCCCAGCTCGACGGCATCCAGCCCGACCTGATGGCCGCGGTCATCGGAAAAGACGACAACGGCAATCCGGTGTTCAAAGCGGGCGTGATGTCGATAGTCGTGGCGGGTGGCGAGGTTCGCCCCGGAGATGAGATCAAGGTCGTGCTCCCCGCGGGCACCTACGTGCCGCTGCGGGAGGTCTGACGGACCGGTTCGCAAAATGAGGTTGAGGAGCCGCTGATCGTCGGGAAACAATTGAAGGCCGGGGCTGTTGCCCCGGCCTTCAATTAAGTTTCGCCTCTCCTGGATCGGCGATTATGAACCGAATTACCCGGTCACGGTGACGGTGTCGAGCGCGCCCTGGCCCGCCGTCAAGTCGTACGTCCGGCCATCGGCCGACACCGCCACGAGCACGCGCTGGTACTCGCCCGGCTCCAGTATCTCCAGGGTTCCAATCGAAAGTGCGTCGTCGCCCAGCGGGAAGCTCACGTCCGTCGCCGGTTCGGGGAGCGAGAACACCTGAGTGTGCGTCGCGCCTGAAACGGTGTGGGTAATCGTCACTTCGATCGTTTCGATCTCCGCCGTGAACGTGCAGCTGGCGATGTTTACGCCGTCGAACGCCGTGGAGATCGGGTCACCGGCCTGTCCGAACTCGATCGGAAGTTGTGAGGCCAGCGTAGTCATGCAGACGGCGTCCAGGACAACAGGTTCTTCTGTTTCCGCCGGCAGGACCGTCACGGAATCCAGGGCGCCGGAGCCCGCGGTCAGGTCGTACACCTCGCCGTCCATCGAGATCGCTTCAAGCACCCGGCTGTATTCGCCCGGCGCCACGATTTCGGCTGTGCCCATCGATAGAACGTCCTCACCCAGCGGGAAGCTCACCTGTGCAGAAGACTCCGGCAGGGAGAACACCTGGACGTGTTTCGCGCCCGTCTCGTTGTTGCTGATCGTCACCCTCACCGACTGGATCTCCTCCGGGAACGTGCAGTTCGCAACGTTGATCCCGTCAAACGCAGTCGAGATGGCGTCGCTAGCGCTCACGAACTCGATCGGGAGTTGTGAGGCCAGCGTCGTCATGCAGAGCATGTCGCCGGCAACCGGCTCGTCGCCATCCGAAGGCCCTGAAGACACCTTCTCCAGGATCAGATCGACCTCGGTCGGGCTCTCACGGGTGATGACCGGGTAGCTCATCGTGGTGGTGAACACCAGTTCGCCGGCCTCGAATATCTCAGCCCTGACCACGTACGTAAATCGTGAATCGATCTCGGCCTGATCGAAGGGCAGGTCAAATTCGACCGGCACCTGGCCGGGATTGTCGATGACCTGTTCGCTCAAAGTGATGGAGGGTGCGTCCGCCCTGGAAACATCCAGAAGTTTGACTACCACGGAGGCTTCCGGGGTCAGGGCAATGCGCTGCAGGTAGGCGATTGTTCCGGTGACGTGCGCCATCTCGACGTTGTCGGCCGGGTCGGCCGGTTGCTCATCCACAGGCTCGGTTGGCCGGTCATCCGCCGGTTCACCCGGCTGGTTGTCCACCGGCTCAACTGGCTGGCCATCTGCCGGTTCAGTCGGTTGCGATTCCCCCGTCTCGATTCCCCCGGGCGCCGCGGGCCCCGGCTCGCTGCCACAGGCGATGCCTGCGGTGAGCACGAGGATTCCGCCCAGTGCGGCCAGCCCGGATACATATTTGTTTTTCATGTCATCTCCCGTCATATGCCTGGTTAGTTATCCGCTCTCTGATAACTAAGACGGCGGTCCTTGTGAAAATGTTCCCAAAGTTACGAAATCGCGAGATTCGTGACCGATCTGAGCGATTTCGCAGGTTTGAGGGATACCGGTTCGGGACCGCCGCCGCCTCCATTTACGGCACATATGCCCGGAATGACAGTACGGGCGGTGTGGACGACCATCACGCTGATGATCAGGCACATCGCAGGGGCGTATGGCAATACGCCCGCCGCGGGCAGCTGCAGAGAGGGCCATAGTCCGCGTGCCCCCCCAATACGGGCGAACGAAGCTCTTGAATGCATCGCTCGTCTCGCCAGACGGGCTTGAGAAGACTCAGGCCGAAGAGCCGTGCCTATAATGCCGCCGATCCCAGCAAACCCACGGAGTTGTGCAATGCCAGAATCGTCCAACGAATCCAGCGTGAGTGACCGACAACGGGACGCCGCCCGCGCCGGCCTGAATCTGTCCGAGGAGCGCGTCGCCAAATTGCTGGGACGGTTTGACGAAGTTGAGGCCACCGCCGCCGCGATCCGCGGCATCGGCGTGAGCGGCTTCGAGCCACACGCCGTGTTCGCTCCGAGGCCGGTTGAAAAATAGCGGCCGTCATCAACACCGGAATCAACGGAACGCCCTCATGGCCGAGATACGCGTCGACAACAAGATCACCCTCCGGACAATCGCGCCGGCAGACGCGCGCCCGGTGTTCGAGTTGATTGATTCCAGTCGTGAGAGATTCCACTGGATCCCGACCCTCGCCGGAATCGAGAGCGTCGAAGAAGAGAGCCTGTGGATCGATGATTCACTCGCCAATGACGACGCCAGCAATGGTTATCTCATCATTTTCGGTGGGCAGATTGCGGGAGGAATCGGCCACGGACCGCCCGAGCCAAACGGGGATGTGAATGTCGGTTACTGGATAGCCTCTGAGTTCGAAGGCCGGGGCATCGTGACACGGTCTGCCGCAATCCTGGTGGACCGGTTGTTCGACAGCGGCGCTGCAACTCGCGCCAGAATTCGCGCAGGAAAAGACAATACCCGCAGCAGGGCCGTCGCCGAACGGCTCGGGTTCTCTCTGGTAGATGGACCGCTCGAAACAATGGAACTAGCAAACGGTCCTATTGAGATGGTGTCCTACTCGATGCTCGCAACCGACTGGCCCGGCGCGGAAAAAGCCGCTCGAAGACGATGAAAGATCGCTGCCACTCAGAAAGCCGCTTTCCCTCATGTCAGCCTTCCCCCGGCGGGAGAAGGGGTGGCGCATGCGGCCATCGATAATGCTCCCGACCCTGTCGTCCACTCCCACCGTCCCTGGTTTCAGGAGAGCGCCAATTGCCTGATAACGACCTCGTTTACGCCTCCATCGATGAACTCGCCCCACGCATCCGTTCCGGCGCTCTGTCGCCCGTCGAACTCACGCAGGCGTCGCTGGACCGGATCGGCCGTCTTGAGCCGCAACTGAACGCCTTCCTGGAGGTGTTTTCGGAGAGCGCGCTCGCGCAGGCACGCGAGGCAGAGGTTGATATTGCAGGCGGCAACTACAGAGGCCCGCTGCACGGAATCACGATCGCCCTCAAGGACCTGATCGATGTCGAGGGCACGATCACGACCGGCGGCTCCACGGTCCTCAATGACAACATGGCGACCTCCGACGCCACGGTCACGCGCCTGCTCAAAGAGGCCGGGGCCATCATCATCGGCAAGGCGGCGCTGGTCGAGTTCGCTATGGGCGCCACCGGCGTCAATCCTCATTACGGGCCGTCGCACAACCCCTGGAACCTGGAGCGAATCTGCTGTGGATCGAGCATGGGCTCCGCCGCGGCCGTCGCCGCCGGGCTGTCCGTGGGAGCGCTCGGCTCCGACACCGGCGGGTCGATCCGCATGCCCGCCGCAGTCACCGGGATCGCCGGCCTCAAGCCGACGTACGGCCGGATCAGCCGCGCCGGTGTGCTGGACCTGAGCTGGTCGTGCGATCACGTCGGACCGATGACCCGCACCGTCGCCGATTGCGCCCACATGATGAACGTGCTGGCGGGACACGACCCGGCCGACCCGGCATCATCACGGCAGCCGGTCCCGGACTTCACGTCGGAACTTGACCGTGGTTTTGAGGGTCTTCGCGTTGGTGTCCCGAAAGAGTTTTTCTTTGACAACGTGGACCCGGAGGTTGAGGCTGCGGTCCGCGCCGGGATAGCTCTCATGGAGCGCGAAGGAGCGTCGGTACGAGAGGTATCGATGCCGTGGGCAGCGCTGGGCCGGACGATCAACATCGGCCTACTCGGGTCGGAGGCCGCGGCCGTGCATCGTGAGGTCGTTCAGACCCGCGGCGACGAACTCAGCCCGGCGGTCCGGGCACGGCTGGAGAGCGCAATCATCACGCCGGCGGTCGACTACATCGACGCGCAGCGCGCACGCCGGGTGTTCATCGAGCAGATGGATGCCGTAATGGGCGGCCTGGACGTGCTGGTCACGCCGTCGGTGCCGATACAGACGCCGACCATCGCCGAATGCACTCCGCCACCGGGTTCGCCGGACGCCCCCGGCGGCGCAAATCTGACCGAGTTCACGGGCGTGTTCGATACGACCGGCCAGCCGTCCTTGAGCATGAACTGTGGCTTCACAAAGGACGGGATGCCGATCGGCATGATGATCAATGGCCGGGCCTTCGACGAGGTCTCGGTCCTGCGCGCCGGGGCCGCGTTTGAGCAGGCCGCGGGGTTGGTGGACAGGCGACCGCCGCTCGACTGAGGTTTCGTCAAAACAGCGCCCTTCGAGGGCCTCACGGCGCGCATTGGGCGGATAGCGATCCGCGCGCGCCCCCTCTCCGTCCGTGGAAGAAGGCCGGGGTGAGGGGGTTGTTTCCTTGCAAGGAAACCAAACCACGCAATACACCCGCCATTCGCATGCGCCGGGGCGCCCAACCTCCACCCACACCTGAAATTCACATTCCCCTGACGACTTCTTCACAATCCCCACAATTCCTTGTAACTGCCTGAAACATTGGTCCCTAACTTGCCCGTCATCGGATCGGCGCAACACATCGCCGGACCACACGACAACAGGGCAGACGACCCGGCAACAGGTGAACGGGTCGATTACAGGGGATTATCGAAATGAAGAACACAATTAAGATCGCGGTAGCCGGCATCGGGGTCGGCGTCGTCTCACTGGCGGGAGCCGGACTGGCGAGCGCACATTCACCGGGTGATGGCGAAACGCGTGACGAGATCACAAACCGAGTCGCCGAAATTCTCGGGATCGACGCTACCGAACTCGGGGACGCCATGGAGCAGGCTCGGGAAGAGCATCGGACCGCTGAGATGGACGCCCGCCTCGACCAGGCGGTGGCCGATGGCGTCATCACACAGGAAGAGGCTGACGAAATCCGAACGTGGTTGGACTCCCGGCCCGAGGTTCTCGAAGAGCTCGAGGGCGCTGGAGGCCACCACGGTCCGCGACACGGCGCCGGCGGCGCCGCACTCGAAGAGCGTCTCGCAGCGTTGGTCGAGGACGGCACGATCACCCAGGCCGAGGCCGACGAGGTTCTGGCGTGGCAGGAGTCACGGCCCGAAGCGATGAGTGAACTCCGCCCGGACAAGGGTGAGCGCGACAACGGCAAAGGCCGGCGTGGCCGAGGTCATCACATGGGGCAGCGCGGCCCCGGACGCGGGTTTGAACAGCGGATCAACCCGGGCGGGGACGGCGAGATCGGACGCTTCGGCGGATTCAGGTTCCAGCTTCCCCCGGGCTTTGAAGCCCCAGAGGACGTTCCACCGGTAGACAACACCGCTCTCTAACACCGCTCCCCTCGCGGTAGAAAAGCCTCTTCCGTTCGCCGGGAAGGGGCTTTTCGCGTTCCGTTAAAGGATGCCGCATTGCGACATGGCCCTTATCCTGTTTCACATGGCAGGTGCAGAGAAAAAGTCGGGAAGAAAGGGCGGCCGCACAAGTGAGCGCGAGTCAGGCCGCTCGGAACGCGGCTACGCGATCGTTGCCCTTGACGGCCCGACAGACCCGATAAACGTCGGCCACACACTGAGAGCGGCGATGTGTTTTGACACGCGATTAGTGGTGCTCGCCAACCCCGATCCTGCTATCAAGCTGCGAAGGCTATCGACAGACCCGGGACGTACCTGGCGCCACACGCCGGTCATGAGCGTAGAAAATGTCTTCGAGTCGCTGCCTTACAACTGCACGCCGGTAGCTATCGAGCTGACGGATGACGCCGAAGACCTGGTCGATTTCCAGCATCCGGAGCGCGCCTGCTACATCTTCGGTCCGGAGAACGGATCGCTGAGCGAGGAAGCTCTGAAACGGTGTGATCACGTATTGAAGATCCCCGTCAGCCTGCCGCTCAACCTCGCTGCGACGGTAAACGTGGTGCTCTACGACCGGATGCTCAAGATGCGCCGGCCGGAGTTACGTCCCGGCGGCAACAACCCGCGCACCACGCGCTGATCCGGCAACGCCGTTACGTAAAAGAGATAGCGCACCGGGCGAGCCTGTTGCACCATTAAAGGCCACACATGCTCGTGGCGGGCATCCCTTCATCGGTCAATATTCACAACCGAACGCCGCACGAGACGTCGGTCTTCCGTTCCGCCCTCAACTCCCCTGAACCGCAAGGTACGTTCCACTGGAAAACGACTTCCAGCCACTGTTAATAATCCTGGGACTGGCGTTCGCCATGCCCATCGTCGCATCGCGATTCACGCGCGGCCTGATTCCCATCGCGGCGGCCGAAATCATCGCCGGGATGATATTCGGACAGTCCGGGTTCGACCTGATCGGCGAGAACGCATGGATCGACTTCCTCTCGTTGTTCGGGTTTGCCATGTTGATGTTCCTCTCCGGGCTTGAGGTGGACTTCCATCGCGTCGCCGACGCGGCTCGATGGGATCGGTGGCGTCCTTCAGCCCTGCCCTTCAACCCGGTGGCGTCGGGCCTGTTGATTCTCTCCGGGACGTTTGGCCTGGCCGTTCTCGTGTCCTGGGCGCTATTCAGCGACGAGCCTTTGTCGACAATCCTGTTCTTCGCCCTCGTTCTTTCAACTACCTCCGTCGGGGTGGTCGTACCGACGCTGCGGGAACGAGGTCTCACGAATACCTCGCTGGGCCAGACCATCCTGATGTCCGCCACCCTCGCCGACTTCCTGACGGTGCTGGCGTTAACCGTCCTGGCGGCGCTCATCGCGGGCAGCGTGACCGGAGAGCTATGGCTGATTGCGGTCCTGTTCGTGCCCTTCATAGTTGTCGTCACGGCCGGCGCGCACCTCGGCCCGATTCGCTGGATCCGCCATCTGATCGCCGACCTCGCCCTGGGTACGGCGCAGATCCGGATACGAGGCGCGCTCGTCTTGCTCGTGCTGTTCGTCGTGCTCGCCGAAGCTGTCGAGGCAGAACTCGTGCTGGGGGCATTCCTGGCGGGCGCGGCGGTGTCTTCGTTGTCCCGTGAAGAGGGATCGGACCTGCGACAGAAGCTGGACGCCATCGGCTTCGGCTTCGTAGTGCCTATCTTCTTCGTCACGGTCGGGGCGGAGTTCTCTCTCGACTCCCTCAGCGGCGCGGGCTACTCCCTGCCTTTCGTGCTGGTCGCAGCGGCCTTCGCCATCAAGGTGATCCCCGCCCTGATCCTGCGGGTCGGCTACGGCTGGAGAGGCGCTATGGGGGCGGGCGTACTCCTTTCTTCACGACTGAGCCTGATAATCGCCGCCTCGGTTATCGGCGTCGAACTCGGCGTCATCGATCAAGAAACGAACGCCGCCATAATCTCCGTCGCCGTCGTCACCTCCACGGTGGCGCCATCGATTTTCCTCCGAATGGTGCCCGCCGTGCTGCGCCGGGACGGCCTCTTCATCGTAATCGGGGCCGGCGACACGGGATTGCTGCTTGCCGAACGATTACGGTCCCCTGCCAGCGAAGCCGTGCTGATAGACCTCGATCCGGTGAGGATCGGACGGGCACGAGCACGCGGGTTCCAGGCGATAGAAGGCTCCGGGTTGGACCCGGAGACCTTGATACGGGCAGGCGCTATCGGCGCCGCCGGTTTCGTCGCTGTCACGCACTCGGATCATGTCAACTTTGAAGCCTGCCTGCTGGCGCGCGACCGGTTCGACATCGAAAACGTCGCGGCCGAGGTTGACGGTCATGGCCGCGTGGAGGAGTTCGCGCGCCACGGCATAAAAACCATCGGCACGTCTATGGCCGTAGCCGTCTCACTGGACAACCTCGTCGAACGGCCGGACCTTTTCACGATGTTGTCAGATCCGCACGGAATGAGCGATATCGTGCAGGTGAATGTCACAAGGCCCGAGATGAGGGGCCGAAGGATGGACGAGCTACATCTGCCGGGCGATTCGATAATCCTGCTCATTCATCGCGGCGAGAGTGCTTTCGTGCCACACCCGTATTCGATTCTTGAAGAAGGCGACATCGCAACGGTGGCTGGCGAGCGGGAATCGGTGGAAGAGGCGGCGCACATCCTCAACGCATCGCACGTCGCCAGCGCACGCAACGGTTAGCTCACCGGTCCAACAGCACCCGGGTTACTTGCTGCGGCCGTCCTTGGTTCCGGTCTGGCCGTCGCCCCCGCCATCATCCGTGCCGGAGTCTCCGCCATCGTCCTTGGTCCCCGTGTGACCGCCACCATCGTCCGTGGCGCCGGACGAGCCGCCGCCATCGTCTTTACCGCTCTCGCCCGTGCAATGTGGATCGGTCGGTCTGAGGGCGCATTTGGCGTCCCTGTCGACGTCTGAATCGTCCTCTTCCTCAAGGGTGTCGCTGTCTTCAGGATCATCCTTACCGGAATCCGTGCCGTCGCCGCCGCACTTCTCATCCTCAGGCTTTTCCCGGCACAACTTCTCCAGCAGGGCATCCCGGTCATCGGGATCACCTTCGGTGAAATCGGGGATGTCTCCCTTGCCACCGTCGCCGCCACCGGCCCACGGCGTTGAAGAATCGAAATCAATTTCATCCGGGTCGAACAGTGGATCAAACCCCACACAGTTCGGGTGGGCGAGATTCGCCACACAGAACGCTGTCTTGCGAGCGTTTGACTGCGTTACGGGGTCCTCTGGCTGACATTTAGCTGCCCAGGGATTTTCGAAACAGAAACATGCGAGATCCGAAGGATCATCGAAGCAAGGATCCCAGCACTCAGGTAAATCCGGATTCTCGGCACAGAATTTTGTCAGATCATCGGTTGGCGGCCCTGCGTCATCAGAGCCTTTATTCGTTCCGCAGGCATCGTCCAGTCGCTGTTTATCCGTTTCACTCAGCGACGTTGGCAACTCCCCGAACTCCCCGATGATGCAATTGATCACATCGTCCGGCGGCAACTCTCGCGCCTCGAAGTCGGACGGTATGCCGCGAGCACCCTCCTTGTCCTCCTCGTCGAGACATGCCTCCTCCACCATCTTCACCTCGGACAAAGTAAGCTCGAACTCGCCGGCCACGGGCCGCCCCACAACCCCGGCGGCACAGGTCAGGATGTCCTCCTCGGCATCGGCCGCGGCGTGTTTGCGAATAGCGGTCAACGGATCGGCGGCCTCTTTCTCTTTCGCATCGTCGATCTTGTTGGACGCGGCCTTACCGGCGTCGCTAATGTCAGCATTTGTGTGGCCAGAAATCTTCTCGGCAAACGCCTCGTCTTGCTTACGGTGGTCGCTCCGAAGCTGGTCGATACTGGCGGCAGCGGCGGCCTTGCCTTCGTCAAACTTATCCTGCGCGAAACCGTTCAGCCGTTCACCTACATCCGCCTTGAAGATTTCGACGCCGGTCTCTCTTCCCTGCCGGTCTGTGTTGACGATTACGACAACCTGATCACCCGACACGGTGTCGATGTTGTCGAAATCCCCGGTGCCCAGAACATTCCCATCGCCATCCAGCAAATTACGGAGGTTACCGAAATCAGGCGCAGCGACGACCGCGCGCTTGTGTTCACGCTTCGCCTTGGCGTTCGGGTCCGGGATGAAGGCGATGCTTACAGCGCGGGCCTGTGGGTCACTCAGATCACGATCAGCAATAACGACGACACGCGACCCGGGGCCATCAGTTCCGGCGCCCCCGGGGACAACCTCAAGGATCCCCAGATTGGCGCTAATGCTGAGTGCGCCCGTGTCGGTGGCGATCGTGATCCCTTTTGACTCAAAGCGAATGAGGGTTCCGATCGCGGCGCGACCGGAAACCCTGCCGGCCGAATCGTCAGGACCCGATGAACCACGAACGATATTCACGTCCACCAGGTTCGACTGTGCCTCCAATCCCAACGCGGTCTGCGCCACCACGAAAACGGTCACGATCCCGGAGCTGTCCGATGTCCCGAGCGGCGCCTCCAGTGAGTTCGATGTGGTAGACCCGATGAGAAGCGGCTGGCCGTTCTGTCGCACTTGATAGAACCGGTAACGGCGAACATTGTTGGAGGGCCCAAGGTTGTCGGGTGTCGCCGTGAGGTTCACGGAACCGAAGTTTTCGATGCTGGTCGGCGTGACTTCCAACTCCACAGTGAACTCGGACAGCACCTCGATCTGTACCGACGCCGGAGCGCCGGTCTTTCCGTTCTTCCCGGTGGCCACGACCTGGATATCGATAACCTTCCCCGCGGCATCAACCGGGACCGTGAATATCCACTGACCGGTTTCAGGCGTCTCCCAGTTGACATCGGTTTTGTCCGTATCGCTGCCGCTGGTGATGATCACCTCGAAGGCATCCGGCCCGTCCATCCAGTCGTCGAATCCGCCTGAACCGGCGCCCGTGCTGTCCGAGCCTCCTACCGGGGCCGCCTTCACGACGATGCGGTCACCCGCCTTGACGGGTCCGTCTCCGCCGGACCGAATAGCCCTCAACGTGATCTCAGGTCCGCTGTCGTCCACTACACCTTCCAGGGAACCGAGACGCGTGGTGACCGGCCCGCTCACAGAGACCGACGCCGTCTTCGTCGCCTCGACATTGCCTTCCGAATCTGAAGCCCTGTAAGAGATCTCATAAAGCCCGGGCTGCGTGAGCTTGAACGGGTAAGCCGGTAGGAAGGGTGTGTGATCCACGAAGTACTCGATAGAAACCGGGTTCACATCCGAAGACAGGAAGTAGATCTGTGTGTCCCGAGTGATGAAATGCGTGCCAGAGGACAAGGTGTGCTGTCCGGCGAACTCGATCGTGGTAACCGGAGCGGTGTCGTCCACGGGCGGTTGGCCGTAGGTCACCTGGTATTCGTTCTCCCCCAGGTTCACGAGGTCGAAGATGTGGAGGAATGTCAACTTGTTATCTTTTGAGATGAACCGGACAAAGATCGGGCTGTCGTCCGCAGGAAGTCCGGCGACGTCCAGCGACTTCTGTGTGGGAGCAAGCGATCCAGAATCGTAGATATCGCTGGCCCCGACCGAAGTCCCGACCAGCACCCGGTACTCGGTCACACGAGCGTCATCGTGCGTCCACACGATCGTGCCGCTCGTTCCGGACGGGTTGCCGTTGTCCGTATCCCACCTCACCTCGGGCGGGTTCGCGTCGAGCGTTACGGTGTACTCGGCCTCTACGTATTCCCACGCTCCGTCCACGGAATAGAACAATCGCGCGTATACAGGGCTTGCCGGCGCCAGGTTGACGGACATCGAGGTCACGGTAGCGGGAAGCAAGCCGCTGTTGTGAAGATCGACGCCTCCCGGGGTGATTCCGACATGCAGAGTCCAGAAATCTACCTGGTAATCGTTCGGCGCCCACTCGAGGTCGATCCACGTGGTGGTCAGGTTGGAGCCATCGGCCGGCGAATCAATCGAAGGGGGAACGAGAGAAGCCTGCGAGGTCGACTCGGCCAGTACCGTGGCGCCGATCGTCACGTTCGCCGTGTCGCTCCCATCCAGCCCGCCATCGTCGGTCGCCCGGACAGCGACCGGGAATACGCCGGGTGTCGGGGACGAGAACATGACCGTCTGTCCGCTGGCGTCGTCAAACTGGCCGTCGTCGTCAAAGTCCCACGCGTAGGTGAGCGGGTCACCGCCCGGGTCGGTGGCCTCCGCGGTCAGAACTATGGCAGCGGACGTCGCTCCCCCGTACGGACCACCGGCGTCCACAAATGGAGCGTGGTTGAGTACGGTGACCTGCGTCGTATCCGCGCCCGATTCGCCAAACGGGCCGGTGACCGTGACGGTGACCGTGAAAATACCGTCACTGTCGTACAGGTGGAGCACCGATATCGCACCCGTCGCATCCGGCGACGCGGTATCTGTAAATCCCTCGTCCCCCCAGTCGATCACGGCGGTCGTCAATTCAGGGTTCAGCGTGATCACGTTCGCCTTGAGAGTGACGGCCTTACTCTCAAAAGTCGTAATCGACGCGCCGGCATCGACGATGGGCGTGGAGCTAACCGGTCCGCCGTTGTCTTCGACAAACACCATCTCGTTTACGTCGATCAATGCCGGTGGGATCACCGACGGGTCATCCGTCACCACGACTTCGTCCTCTACATCGATTACCGCCGGGCCGATCACGTCAGCATCGTCGGATACCGCGACATCGTCCTCCACATCGATCACCACCGGGCCGACCACGTCAGCATCGTCGGATACAGCAACAGCGTCTTCCACGTCGATCACCGCCGGGCCAATGACGCCGGGGTCGTCGGATACCGTGACATCGTCCTCCACATCGATCACCACCGGGCCGATGACGCCGGGGTCGTCGTCCACCGTGACATCGTCCTCTACATCGATTACCGCAGGGCTAACCAGCCCCGGGTCGTCACCCACCGTGACGCCATCATTCACGGTGATGTTCACCGGGCCGATCACCGCGACATCGTCCGATACCGTGATACTTTCGTCGTTGCTCACCGTCGTCGGAGGATCGGCCTCAGTGCCGTCGCCGACGCCAATGCCTTCTTCGACGAAAATGTCCACGGGCGGGGGCGCCTGGGCTGCGACGCGCGCGCTTCCACCGGCGATGGTCATGACAATCACCGCGTAAATAACGGACGTTATGAACAGTCTCAGACGCACGTACTTTTCACGCTATTTTCGGGCGACAGCGACCCATAATCCGGACAATTGATCGCCAGGCGAACCCGTTGTCTCCAGATCACGAAAAACTGAGGATGACGGTGACGTTAACCACCTGGTTCGCGAGCACGGGAACCGCGGAATCAAGGGTCTTTTCAGTAAACCGGTTCTGTGGGCCGGTACAGAAGAGGTCTTCGGGAGCCTGGTCTGCGGGACATAACTGCAACTTCGTATTCACCTCGGTGATATCGGTGGAGTTTTGAACCGCCACGGAACCCGTGAGGACAAGTTCATCAGGGTTGGAACCGAGTGGATCACTCCGTTCAGCGGTCAGGCCGGAGAATGTGTAGTACCCGTTAGTCACGAAGTTGTGAGAGGCTGGAAGCTCGGTGATCCTGCATTCAACGGTGACGTTACTGACGGCAGTCACGTTGCACGGTTTCGCCCCATCCGGGCCGGTCAAGTCGACCCTCCAGAAACCGGCCGAATTTTCGCGTGCCAGGATTTTGACCAGAGTAGTTCGGCCGCCGACACCGAACTGCGTCACCAGATCGTTGTCAAACTCGTTACGACTGACGAAACGGCCGTCCGGTTCGGTGACCTCGATAATCCAGTGCCCGTGGACCCGAACGCCTTCATTGGATCCGTCACGTCCATCGGCGTCAGATCGCACTAGATCGGGGCCGCCGTCTGCGATCTCCCCGGCATCAACCCTGACAACTTCCGGAGGTGCAGCATCTTCCAGCGCGATGGTATCGCCGCCGGTGGCTCGACCGTCCGAACTGCGCGCTCCCAGTGCGAAGGCAATAACGGCGATCGCTCCGACGGATAACGCCGGGCGATGACGCCGGCCAATTTCCTGTTCATACGTCCTCCGTTCCCAGCCATGCAAAACCGGCGATGGCTGTGTTCTGCCTCTACGAGAAGCTGATGACGACCGTGACGTTGACCGCCTGGTCTGCCAGGACCGGCACGCCCGGACTCAAGGTCTTCGACGTGAACGTCAGAATCGAGCCGCCGCAATCAGCATCGGCCGGAGCGACCGATGGGGCGCAACCGCGGACACCTGTCTCGACATCGGTGATCGTTGTGGCGTTCGCCACCGTGGCCGTGCCTGACAGGACGAGCGAATTCTCGTTCGGACCGGACGACGGCACAGTCACCGACAATTCCCCGAACCGCCAACTGCTGTTGGATACGGTGAAATCTGAGGACGGCAACTCCCAGATCTCGCACTCCTGGGAGGCGGAACCTGTCTCACACGGCCGGACCGAACCCAGCAGCCTGATCCGCCAGACTCCGGGCGACCAGACGTGGCCGAGGAAATTGGACAGGATTTGCTCGCCCCACTGTGCATCCAGCGAGTTGTCGAACTCGGTGAGGCTCACGAGCCGTCCGTCCGGTTCCGTGACCTCGACCGTCCAGCGGCCGTGGACCTGGATGCCGTCGTTCGGGCCGCCGGCCTGCGGCGAGTCTGAGCTGACAAGCTCCGGTCTGGTCAGCGGCGCGATGACATCCGCATCCGCTCCGGACAGCGCAACAACCTCGGGCGCAGCGCCGGCGGCGTTCGACCGGCCCGCGACCGCAAAAGCGATCACGGCGATGGCCCCGATCACAACTACAGTGGCAAGAGCCAGTACCAGTTTTTCACGCATGGTTCCCTCCAGATTCCGTTCGATTGCTGACTTCGTGGACTGTTCGTAGTGTTTTCATGGCAAATACACCGCCGTCACGACAAAGCTGTCCTGCTCGTCTGACGCGACGCTGGCGACGACCTCGATTACGTTGGCGCCGATCTCGAGCGCCACTGTGTGCCGGAATACGCCGTCAGCGTCCGGCTCGACGACATCGTCGTTCACGGTGATGACGGCATCCACGCGCGTGCGCCCGACGATCTCCAGGATCGGCGAGTCCGGGAAGGGGTAGAGCTCTGCCGGTTCGATCTTCTCCAGGAAAAACGCGCCCCCCAGCGCAAACGGCGTCGCGGTGGGCTCGGGTGTCGCGGTCGGTTCAGGCGTGGGTGTCGCGATCGGAGACGGCGTTGGAGTGACCGTGGGCGAGAGGGTTGGACCCGGGACCGGGGTCGCCGGGGGCGTTGTCGCGATTGGAGTTGTCGTTGGAGTCGGGGCCTGCGTGGGCTCGGGCGTGGCCGGAACCTTCGTCGCCGGGACCGGGGTGAGTGTCGGCGTGGCTGTGGGTGTGGGCGACACCACGGTGGGCGCGAGATCCTCCCCGCCACCGCAGGCGACAAGCAAGACCAGCGCGATGGTCATAGCGGACACGCCGAGGCGTTTCCGTGTCACTCCGAACCCCCGCTCCGAATGTGATGGGCGAGATGAAATGTCCGCCAACCCCCGTGAAGGAGCCTCCCCGGCGTCTGCGGCAGGCTAGCACAGGGGTTACTCCTTCTCAACGGGTTCCGTCGAACGCTAACGACACCCATCCGCCCAATCGTTCGTCTCTCATACTTCCCGCCACCTCCGGCATATGCCCGGTGCCCCGCATATGCCAGGCACCCCGGTGGATTAAAGTCCGGACCGGGGAGAGCGCACGGTGACCGGTCGTTTGGAGGCGTTGGAGATCGCGTTCTCTGCGAAAAGGCCGATCGCAGTGGACCGAGTTGGCAGGGGCGTATGGCAATTCGCCCTCGCCTATCCGACATCACGCCCAGGAGCGAGATAAGCCTGACGGCGTCATCCTGAATCGAGTTCAGGATCAGGTCGAACGGCGACTTCGTTTACAGGCGACCAACACGTCCGGGTACTTGAGCCCGAGCGCCGGGAATTTCGCCGAGGGTTTCGTTCGGCAGGATGACGTAAAAATGGAAGGACACATAGGTACGGATCCTGTGCCCCGTTCGAGAGCCTCGGGCTGGACGGGCGGGCGTAAGTTGCAACGCAAGACATCGACATCGGTAGCGGGTGTACTGTCATTCAACCGCCCGACGCCAGAATAAGGAACACAAAATATGCCGGACCAGATCGAACTCATCCCGTACACAGATACCTGGCCGGAAGATGACCCGGATGCGGGGTTCAGAAGCATGGTCACCATGTTCTCGGGCATCGATCCTTTGCCGACCCTCGAAACGCTCAGCCGTAATAAGAACGTCCCGGTAGGTGCGTTGGCCCGCTTCATCCTCGCCCGATATGCAGCCTCCGGAAGCGAAGCGCTGATGGAGATCGGTCCGCGGGTGATCGGCCAGATGAACGAGATGGTGCAGAAGGCGGAGGCGGAGGACACCGACGAGTCTCGACTGGAGGCATACGGATCACTGTCTGCCGTGGTGTCCTGGCTGAACATCCCGCTAACAGATCCTGATTGGCGACCGGGCGGATAAGTGGGATGAGAGTGTTTCCATCAAGCCCATTTCCCGGCCCTGCTCCCCTGACCTGCCCCCCTCAGACGGTACCAGTCAATAAATTAGAGACTGGACGTTTCCAGAAGGGGGATGACATGCCT